>VERJ01000059.1 GCA_018882795.1 Burkholderiaceae bacterium
GGGTTGTCTCGGTGAGGGCCGCGGCCAGCATGGCGCCAACAATCACGATCGCAGAGATCGCATTGGTCACCGCCATGAGTGGTGTGTGCAGTGCCGGGGTGACATTCCAGACCACGTGATAGCCGACATAGATGGCCAGCACAAAGATGATCAGGTTGACTAGGGTTGGACTGATTGCTTCCATCGCATCACTCTCTTGTTAAAAACTATCCAGGATCAGGCGCGCAAGACTGCGCCATCTTTGGTGACCAGGGTAGCGGTCACGATGTCGTCATCCGTTGGAATGGCCAAGGCCCCTTCCTTGGTCACGATAAGTTTCATGAAATCCAGCAGGTTGCGGGCATAGAGCGCGCTGGCATCGGTGGGCACCAGGGCCGCGATATTGGGCTGGCCCACGATGATCACGCCATGCTTGACGACCGTTTTACCCAGCTCTGAGAGTGGGCAGTTGCCGCCCTGCTCCACCGCCATGTCCACGATCACTGAGCCGGGTTTCATGGACTGCACCATTTCTTCGGTGATCAGGAGGGGCGCCTTGCGGCCTGGAATCAATGCCGTAGAAACGACGATATCCGCTGCAGCAATGCGCTTGGCAACTTCCGCTGCCTGTCGCTTCATCCAGGCCTCGGGCATGGGCCGGGCATAGCCGCCCACGCCTTGCGCGATCTCCCGCTCTTCATCGGTCTCAAAGGGCACATCAATAAATTTCGCGCCCAGGGATTCGATCTGTTCCTTCACTGCGGGACGCACATCGGAAGCTTCCACTACGGCGCCCAGGCGCTTGGCGGTAGCAATGGCCTGCAGGCCCGCCACACCAGCGCCAAGGATCACCACACGGGCGGCTTTCACGGTACCCGCGGCAGTCATCAGCATGGGGAAGATGCGCGGATAGGCGTCCGCTGCGAGCATCACGGCCTTATAGCCCGCCAGGTTGGCCTGAGAAGACAGCACATCCAGGCTCTGGGCACGGGTCGTGCGGGGCGCAGCCTCCATGGCAAAGGCGGTCAGGCCAGCAGCGGCCAGACGGTCCAAGCCCGCCCGATCAAAGGGGTTGAGCATGCCCACGAGCACCGCACCCTTTTTCATCTGAGCAAGTTCCTGATCAGCAGGGATGCGCACCTTCAAGACCAATTCCGCACCCAGCGCTTCCGCTTGGGTGCCAATTGTTGCGCCCACTGCCGAATAGGCTTCATCAGTGAAGTTTGCGCTCAGGCCTGCGCCCTGCGCGACCATCACCTGATGGCCCTGGGCCACATACTTTTTCACCGTTTCAGGTGTTGCGGCGACACGGGTTTCACCGGCCAATGACTCTTTGGGAATGCCAAGATGCATTCGAAAGTCTCCAGAAATTAGCGTTGTTTTGGGGATAAACGTAATGGTAACCGAGGTGGGGTGCCGCAGCCCGGTTCTACAATGCGCTTATGGATCACCCTAGCCTTGACTGGAAAGCGGCGCTGCGCGGGCGCAGGCGTGTGGTCGTGGGCATGTCAGGCGGCGTTGACTCTTCGGTCACTGCCTGGCGGCTGAAAGAGGCGGGCCTGGAGGTGATCGGCATGTTCATGAAGAACTGGGAAGACGATGACGACGATGCCTATTGCTCGACCCGTCAGGACTTCCTGGATGCCGCAGCGGCTGCTGATGTGATCGGCATCGAGCTGCAGGCCGTGAACTTTGCGGCTGAGTACAAGGACCGGGTTTTTGCTGATTTTCTACGTGAGTATCAGGCGGGCCGCACACCCAATCCAGATGTGCTGTGCAATGCAGAAATTAAATTCAAGGCCTTTTTAGATCACGCCATGGCCCAGGGTGCAGAGTGCATTGCAACGGGCCACTATGCGCAGATTCAATTCGATGGTGCAGGCATTGCCCAACTCATTCGCGCTGCTGATGCCGGAAAAGATCAGACGTATTTTCTGCACCGGTTGAATCAAGCGCAGCTCTCACGCACGATTTTTCCAATTGGTGATCTGCAGAAAAGTGCGGTGCGGGAAATTGCCGCCCGCATTGGCCTACCCAATGCCGCGAAAAAAGATTCCACTGGCATCTGCTTCATCGGTGAGCGGCCATTTCGTGAGTTCCTGCATCGCTATCTGCCCATCACGCCTGGACCGATGGTCACACCGGAAGGTCGCACGGTGGGCCAGCACATGGGCCTTGCGTTTTATACCCTAGGGCAGCGCAAAGGCTTAGGGCTGGGTGGCGATAAGGCTGGTGATGGCAGCCCCTGGTTTGTGTTGGAAAAAGACATGCAGCGCAACACCCTGATCGTGGCCCAGGGCCATGATCATCCGGGGCTGATGTCGCATCGACTGCATGCAATTGATGCCAGCTGGGTGTCAGGCAGCAGTCCAGGCACGGTGTCTGACACCCGGTTGACTGCGAAGACTCGATATCGGCAGCCTGATGCCGAGTGCCAACTCATCGCCCTCAATGAGCGCGCCGATGAATTCGAGTTAGCGTTTCCCCAGGCCCAGTGGGCCGTGACACCGGGGCAATCCGCAGTGATCTACAACGGCCCCGTCTGCCTGGGCGGGGGCATTATTTCGGCACGGTGGTCTTAAACGACTCACGCTGCATCAGTTTTTCATAGTGTGCGAGCAGATTCGGATAAGTCTTTTGCCAGTTGTTTTCTGGAAAGCGGAAGGCCAAATAGCCAAGAGATGCGCCGACCGCAATATCAGCAAGAGAAAAAGAGCGGCCATAACACCAGGGGTTCTTGCCAAGACTGCGCGACATGGAAGCCAGGGCCGCATCCACCTTGCGGGCCTGACGGGCAATCCAGCTCTGGGATTTTTCGCCTTCGGGTCGGCGGCCCTCCAGCAGCATGGAGATGGCGGCATCCTGCATGCCATCGGCCAAGGCTTCCCACACTTTGACCTCGGTGCGCTCACGGCCGTTTTCCGGAATCAGACGCTGGATGGGTGCCCGGGAATCCAGATACTCCACGATCACCCGGGAATCATAGATACAGGTGTTGTCATCAAGCACCAGCACCGGCACCTTGCCCAGGGGGTTGGAGTGCTCGATATCGGTGGTCGGTGACCAGACATCATTGAGCAGGAACTCGTAGTCCATCTTTTTTTCCGACAGGACGATGCGCGCCTTGCGGACATAGGGGCTTGTGTGTGTACCAATGAGTTTCATGTGCTCATGCAGGAAAGAACCGAGGACCTCAAAGTATAGAATGGCGAGCGTGAAACCTCTAACCGCTCTCTCCCCGCTGGATGGCCGCTACTGCAGCAAGGTTGATCGGCTGCGTCCGCTGCTTTCTGAATATGGATTTATGAAGCACCGCACCGAAGTCGAGGTTGCGTGGCTGATTGGCCTCTCTGATCTTGGGCTTGCACAGCTGCCCGCATTCAGCGCAGCAGCCCGTGCACGACTTGCGCAATGGGTAGCCGAATTTTCAGAGTCAGATGCAGAGCGGATCAAGGCCATCGAAGCCACCACCAATCACGATGTCAAAGCCGTTGAATACTGGATGAAGGAAAAAGCGACGGCCGAGACGTCCCTGCCCGAACTTGCAAAAGCGGCCGAGTTTATTCACTTCGCCTGCACTTCGGAAGACATCAACAACACCTCGCATGCACTGATGCTGCGAGAGGCGCGCAGCCAGGCCCTGCTGCCCGCGATGCAGGCCCTGATTGATCGGCTCGCTGCATTGATTGAATTAACAGCAGCCACACCGATGCTCTCGCGCACGCATGGACAGACCGCATCGCCCACCACACTGGGAAAAGAACTGGCCAATGTGCGACAGCGTCTGCGCATTGCGCGGGATGTGTTTATGGCCATCAAGCCGCGGGCCAAGATGAACGGGGCTGTGGGCAACTACAACGCGCACTTATCTGCGGCGCCCGAGATCGACTGGCCTGGTTTTTCCCAGCGTGTGGTGGAGGGCCTTGGCCTTGAATTTGCCACCCACACCATTCAAATCGAGCCCCATGATTGGATGGGCCAGTACTTCGATGCCGTGGCGCGCTTTAACACCATTGTGTTGGATCTCTCGCGCGATATCTGGGGCTACATTTCACTGGGCTACTTCAAACAAAGGCTTAAAGAAGGCGAGGTGGGCTCCTCCACCATGCCGCACAAAGTGAACCCGATTGATTTTGAAAACGCCGAAGGCAATCTGGGTATTGCAAATGCACTCCTGCGGCATTTGAGCGACAAGCTGCCCATCTCGCGCTGGCAGCGTGATCTGACCGACTCCACCGTGCTGCGCAATCTGGGGGTGGCCCTGGGCCACAGCCTGCTGGCCTTTGACGCCTGCCTCAAGGGCCTGGGCAAGCTGGAGATCAACCATGCCCGACTGGCAGAGGATCTGAACAACGCCTGGGAAGTGCTGGCCGAACCAATCCAAACGGTGATGCGCCGCTATGGGCTGCCACAGCCCTATGAGCAGCTGAAGGCCCTCACCCGCGGCCAGGGCATGACGGAGGCCACCATGAGGCAATTTATTGGCTCCCTGGACCTTCCCAAGGCCGATAAAGAGCGTTTACTGGCGCTCACCCCCGCCAGCTATATCGGCCTGGCCGAGCGGCTGGCCAAAGAAGAGCTGGCAGCGAAATAAGCCCCCCCGGCTATCCGGAGACCGGCCTTACCAGCCCCGCGGCGGTCTTGGCCCGCTCCCGGGCCTGATCGGTATCTTTGCCGCTCGCCAAAGCCACGCCCATGCGGCGTTTTTTGAAAGACTCGGGCTTACCGAAAAGCCGGATATCGGTGCCGTGCACGCGCAGGGCCTCATCAACCCCCAGAAATCCAATGCCCTTGGCCTCCAGGCCGCCATAAATCACGGCCGATGCACCCGGATTGCGCAGTGTGGTGTCCACCGGCAATCCCAGAATGGCACGGGCGTGCAACTCGAATTCGCTTTGGGCCTGGGTGGCCATGGTGACCATGCCCGTGTCATGTGGTCGGGGACTGACTTCCGAGAACCAGACCTGATCACCTTTCACGAATAACTCAACACCAAAAATCCCCAGGCCGCCCAGGTTGGATGTGACGGCCCGCGCGATCTCGCGGGCCCTCTCCAATGCGATTTCACTCATGGCCTGTGGCTGCCAGGATTCAACGTAATCGCCATCGACCTGCACATGGCCAATCGGAGCGCAGAAGTGGGTCTCGGTTGTGCCATCGGGGCCGAGTGCGCGAACGGTGAGCTGCGTGATTTCAAAATCGAAATCGATCATGGATTCCACAATCACCCGCGCATTGGCCACGCGGCCTGCGGACTGGGCATAGTCCCAGGCGGCCTGAACATCACCAACCGACTTGAGCTTGGACTGGCCCTTGCCGGAAGAAGACATCACGGGCTTCACGAAACAGGGAAACCCAATCTCGTTGCAGGCCTGCTGCAACTCAGCCAGGCTTGATGCGAAACGGTATTCGGATGTGGGCAGCTTGAGTTCTTCTGCTGCAAGCCTGCGGATACCCTCGCGGTTCATGGTGAGAAATGCGGCACGGGCCGTGGGAATCACGGTCGCCCTGCCAGCCTTTTCCAACTCCATGAGTGCAGGCGTTGCAATCGCCTCGATCTCTGGCACCACCAGAGAGGGCCGCTCTTTCTCAATCAGTGCAGTGAGTGCAGCAGGATCGGTCATGTCGATCACATGGGCACGGTGGGCCACCTGATGGGCCGGTGCATCGGCATAACGATCCACTGCAGTCACTTCAACACCAAGCCGCTGCAAGGCAATGGCCACTTCCTTGCCGAGCTCGCCGGAGCCCAGCAGCATCACACGGGTCGCATTCCGAGAAAGAGGCGTGCCAATCATTTACTGGACCTTTCCGATGCGCTTCACAACCTCGGCCAATTTCTTGGCATCCGTATCGACATAGCGCTGGAAATCCGGCGCATCCAGAAATTGAATGGGGCTGCCGCTGTTGCCGATGACCTGCTTTACTTTTTCATCATTCGCGGCCTGGCGCGCGGCATCGCGCAGTTTGGCCACGATGGCATCCGGCGTGCCTGCAGGCACAAAGATACCCGCCCACTGGGCAAACTCCGCAGAGATGCCCAGCTCTTTAAAGCTTGGTACTTCAGGCAATGCTGCAAGCCTGCCCTCGCCCCAATGGGCCAGGGCCCGGACCTTGCCGGATTTGATGTGATTCACAATCGATGCAGGGCCAGTGGCCAGCGCATCCACCTGGCCGCCCAGCAGGCCAATCACCGCAGGGCCCGCGCCGGTGTAGGGGATGTGGGTGATGGAGAATTTATCTGCGGCTTTTAGCTGTTCCATCGGCACATGCATGGTGCCGTAGTTGCCTGAAGAGCCATAGTTGAATTGCGTGGGATTTTTCCGCATGTCGGCCACAAAATCCTTATAGGTCTTCCAGGGCGTTTCACTACGCACCACCAACACGGTGGGATCGGCGGTAATACGCGCAATCGGTTTAAGCTGATTCAGTTCATAAGAGGGGGCCTTGCCCAACACACGATCTGCCTCGGGGATAACGGCAACAGAAGACAGCGCCATCAGAATTGTGTAGCCATCGGGCTTGGCCTTGGCCACATGCGAAAACCCAATGCCGCCACCTGCGCCCGATTTGTTTTCCACCACCACGCTCTGCTTGAGTATCCGGCTCATGGCATCTGCAATCGGCCGACCCACTGTGTCTGCGACGCCGCCCGGCGGAAAGGGCACGATCATGGTGATGGGCCGCGAAGGATAGGCATCTTGCGCATGGGCCAGGCCCGCAGAGAGCAGACTTGCCAACAGCGTTGCCGCACAGGTGAGTGAAGACTTTAAAGATAACTTGTTAAACATCGGGTTCTCCTGAATCAAAAAACGTGATCGTTGACGTCGATTGGCCTAAAATCGCGGTTTCACTTTTTATCACCTGATCACCATGAAATTTGCCGCCTTCAAACTCAATGCTTCTTACAACGACATCCTGGTAGGAATTGTCTCCGATGACGAACAATCAATCCAGCAGCTCGACTTTGACGCGGCGGCTGCAGCTCAAGGCGTTGCCGCTGTGGTGCTTGCGCAGGCAAAAGGCCAGGCCCTGCCGCAGGCTGGCAAACAGCATGCGCTATCCAGCATCAAACTGTTGGCGCCAATTCCTCGGCCCGCGCGCAATGTGTTTTGTGTGGGCAAGAACTATTTCGCCCATGCCAAGGAATTCGCCCAGAGTGGCTTTGACAGCAGCGCCAAAGCAGGCGAAGACATTCCCACCGATCCGATCATTTTCACCAAGCTTCCCGAGACCGTGATCGCCACGGGCGACCCCATCCTGATTCCCAAAGGCGTTTCGGAAGCAATCGACTACGAGGCCGAACTTGGCGTGATCATCGGCAAGCAAGGCAAAGGCATCTCAGAGGCGAGCGCCATGGACTATGTCTGGGGCTACACGGTGATCAATGATGTCACCGCCCGTGATTGGCAGAATCGCCACAAGCAGTGGTTCATGGGCAAGAGCTTCGATACCTTCTGCCCCATGGGCCCCTGGGCCGTGACCAAGGATGCCTGCAATGGCGAGAACACCCAGGTCCGTTGTTTTGTGAATGGCGAGCAGCGGCAGAATGCTTCCACCACCGACCTGATCTTCAATATCCCAAAGCTGATTGCAACGCTCTCTGCGGGCATCACGCTGTATCCCGGCGACATCATCGCCACGGGAACCCCGGTGGGTGTGGGCATCGGTTTTAAGCCGCCGAAGTACCTGGTGGCAGGTGACCGGGTACGGGTGGAGATCGATGGCATTGGCGCCATCGAGAACCCCTTAATTTAAGGGGTGTAGACCTCGGGCTCGTTGTCTTTCCTCTTAGGCGGCTTGACCAGGTCCTCACGCTTGATCCCCAGCCACATGGTGATCGGCGCCATAACAAGTACCGAGGAATAAATGCCAAAGACAATGCCAATGGTTAAGGCCAGAGCAAAGTAAAACAGTACTGGCCCACCAAAGATCAGCATGGCCAGCACCATGGTCTCGGTGGTGCCGTGGGTGATGATGGTTCGGCTCATGGTGGCGGTAATCGCGTTATCAATGACTTCGGTTACGGTGGCTTTGCGCATTTTGCGGAAGTTCTCGCGAATCCGGTCCGCCACCACCACAGACTCGTTCACCGAGTAGCCCAACACCGCCAAGATGGCCGCCAGCACCGACAGCGAAAACTCCCACTGAAAGGCTGCGAAAAATCCCACGATGATCACCACATCGTGCAGGTTCGCAATGATCGCGGCCACGGCGAACTTCCACTCAAACCGAATCGCCAGATAAATCATGATGCCAATCACCACAAACAGCAGCGCCAGCGCACCATCGGTGGCAAGTTCCTCGCCCACCTGGGGGCCCACAAACTCCACGCGACGCAGCTCAACATTCGGTGTCGCAGCTTTCAGGGCCGCCATCACTTTTTCGCTTTGCTCACTGGTGGCTTTTGCGGCGGCCTTCTCATCTGCACCTGCCTGCTCAGCCCGAAGTGGCAGCCGAATCAAGAGATCCCGAGAGGTGCCAAAGTTCTGGACCTGGGCATCGGCATAGCCCAGGTCTTCGACAACCTTGCGGACTTGGGCGAGTGGCGCCGCCTGGGGGTAGGAGACCTCCATCACGGTGCCGCCAGTGAACTCGATTGAAAAATGCAGCCCGCGAATCGCGATAAAGGCAATCGCGGCAACAAAGGTCGCCACCGAGATCAGATTAAAGATCAGCGCATGCCGCATGAAGGGGATATCTTTTTTGATGCGGAAAAATTCCATCTGCTTATCCCCTTAGCCGATTGAAAGCTTGGCCAGCTTTTTCTTGCCGCCGTACCAGAGATTCACCAGGCCGCGCGAGAAAAACACCGCGGAGAAAATCGAGGTCATGATGCCTAGGCAGTGAACTACGGCAAAGCCCCGTACCGGCCCAGAACCGAAGACCAAAAGGGCCACCCCTGCAATGAGCGTTGTGACATTTGAATCCAGAATCGTTGCCCAGGCCCGGTCATAACCC
>VERJ01000022.1 GCA_018882795.1 Burkholderiaceae bacterium
GCGTATTTCTGAATCACTGTCTGACCAAGGGCGTATTGATGCCGCAAGTCTTTAAATTGCGCCACATACTGATTGGCATTGGTAATGATTTTTAGGGTCTCTTCAATATGCTCAGCGTAGTATCGAAATTTTTCCTCCAGGTCAGAGAAATTGTCGGCAATCTGAATGTAGTGGACCCCCGGCTGTAGCAGCCCCTCGGCAAACCAGGATTCGAAACGAGGCTTTCGCATCATGCAGACCGAATTGGATGCCATCGCCCATTGAATGTTCGAGGCAATGTCATTGCCCTCGATCACGAAGATGAATCGGTAGCGCATCTGTTCCAGGGGGGTCATCCATGGCCGTACCCATTGTTGCAACTTTGGGTTTTCCCGGTTGGTGGCGCCGAAATCGCAAAATGAGAGCTGATCACCGGCTGCAAGCAGATCTTCCCGGTGTTTTTTGTACACGGCGCCGCGCCACACAATCATTGGAATCTTTTGCTCGAATGAGTACGGATCCGGATAGGTTTCGAATAGCCGACGCGTATTCAGCGGCAGGAGCACTGAATTCTGGTTGTGATCTCCGATGGGCCGACTGCGGACAAAGGTGGGTTCATCGGGCACATGCTTGATATCTCCCCACAAGTGATGGAACTTAAGCTTGGGGAAGGGTTCCATCAAACGATAAAAATCGAAGTTATAGCCAGTTTTACGCGTGTAGGGGATGTCGTGGATGGTGCTGCCATCTTTTACATCAAAACGGGTGTTTCGCTTGAACCAGTAATCGATGCGGGGATCCTGAATGAGCGCTGGATCCTGTGGCACTTGCTGCCTTGCCCCAAAAAGCTGCCGCGCAAAATAGCCAGCCAACCATGTGATAAATGACAGATTAGATCTAAGCTTATTGGTTCGCAGGGTTTTCATCAAAATCTTTTTCCACAAGTCGCTGTCGGGTCAATTACGACAGGCTTGCATTCTCTTATAAAACTCAAGCCACTGATCAATCACAATATTTTGTTCATAACGCAATGCAAAGGCCCGGGCCCGAGCAGCCATGCTGTTCCTGCGATCAACATCCTCGCATTTGTGAAGAGCTTGCAACAGCCCAGAAATATGCCGCTCGCAAATCAGGCCTGCATCGGCATCGGTGATTTCCCAGGCCATGCCGACATCCCGGGTCACGATCACGGGTAGTCCGCAGGATAGGGCCTCTAGCACTGCATTCGAGGAAGGATCGTAAAGTGACGGTAATGCAAAAATATCGCTTGCCCAGAGCAGTGGCCGAACATCCTGGAGCGGACCGGTCAAGGCAATCCGATTGGCCGCATTGCTCTCTCCGATGAGTGCCCGCGCCTTGGCGCTTTCCTTGTCTTTGCCGCAAATCAGTAGTGCACAATTTTTCAGTCTTGCGCAGGCTTGAATCAGTTGAAAAACCCCTTTGCGGGAAAAACCAGAGCCCACTAAGCAGATCAGAAGTGTCTCTGGCGTGATGGATATTGCATATTGTTGCGCCAGTGCCTGACGGGCCTCTGCCTTCTGGGCGGATGTCGCTGGCGTGAAAAAACGAGTATCGACGCCATTAGGAATAAGTGTGATCCGATGATCAGGCACAGACCAATACTCAGCCAGCTCAGTGGCCACCAGGCTGCTATTGGCCACATAGTGAAGTTTCGGGTCTTCCGCCATTGCCCGCTCTGTCTCAATCACTGCCCTGTGATAGGGATCTATGTTCAGCCATAGGGATCGCAATCCGCTCGCTTCCTGTTGAAGACGTTTTATCCAGGCTGCATGGACACCATCGCCCAGGCGGAAGATGTCGACACCCACCATGCGTTCGTGGGATTGCACCAGATCGAATGGTCCCAGTTGTGATTTCACCGCCTGCTGAAAGGCACGTAACCTGGCTGTACGAGTCCACCCAGCGGCCTTGACCGGAATCACGGGGGTTGTGCCCTGGGTGCCTGGCCAGTCCTCTGCGAGGATGGTGGCATTGATCCCCCGCTGGGCAAGCCTTGGTGTCAAGCGCTCGATGAAACGCTCAGCCCCGCCGAAAGGGTTATATCGGCGACGAATGATTGCAAGCTTCATTATGTTTCTGGCTGTTGTGGCTGAAACTCAGCAGCAACATACTTCCAGAATACCTCTTGGGCTTTGAATATTGCTGATATGAATCCCTGTCGGCCATCCAGGGCACCAAGCTGCAGAACATAGAGTCTGAAAAAAGCCCAGAGTGACCGCGTGCATGCTGCAACCAAGCTGATGTGATTGCCTTTCCGGGCGCGAATTTTCCCGGCACTTAATAGCGCGTAGCGCTTTTGTTTTTCCAGTACATCGCTGATGCTGGAATAACTGTAATGGAGGAAGTGATTTTTAAGCTTTAGGATTTGACCGCGAACGATGATTTTTTCATGCACAGGAACTGGATCGAAATGTGCAGCCGATTTTTTTACAAGCCGGAGCACATAATCCGGATACCAGCCCCCAAAGCGCATCCACTTGCCAAGAAACTTTGAGCGTCGCTTGATGTAGAAGCCGTTGGCAACGGAAGATTCCAACATGCGAAGAATTTCCGCTTTTAACTCAGCCGTCACGCGTTCATCCGCATCAATTGAAAGCACCCATTCTCCCGAGGCGCGATCAAGAGCACGCTGTTTTTGAGGCCCAAATCCAGGCCAGTCATGGGTTTGAATCACCACGGCACCGTTGGCTTGTGCGATTGCGGCAGTGTCATCTGTGCTGCCGTGATCCACCACAATAATTTCATCGCAAAAATCGAGCGTGCTCAGACAGTCTGTCAGCTGATGTGCTTCGTTTTTGGTGATTAATATCGCGCTCAGTCTTGGATTGGGCATGTAGATGTTTTGCTGTGCCTACTTGGGCTGCTTTTCCGTTGAAGTTTGGCGTAACAGCAGTAGAAGCGCAATGATTAGCGCTAGAAAATTTCTTGAATACGAATGACTCAGAATATCCTGAGTCATGGAAGATGCGAGTAGGTGGGCGCAGACAAAAAAACCAGCGGCTGAGACCGCGGCCGTCGTGACGGTTCGCCAGGGTGAAAATACCCATGCTAGTACACCAAAGGCCCACAACCAGCAGAGTGCGCCGACCACGCCAAGTTCGAGTCCCAGATTGAGTAGTGTCATGTGAATATGGTTGAACTCTGCAATCGGCATTGGGAAACTTTTCAGGAGTTTGCCTGCCTGATCAGCGCCGATGCCGATCCAGGGTGATTTCGCGATTTCCTCCAGGGCAATTTGAATTAGTTGCCAACGAATCCCGGCTGAGGAATCTTTTCCTGCGGCGATATCCCCTATAAAACGCGTGTACAAAATCCATCCGGCGCCAATTACAAAAAAGAATCCTGCGGCGCAAACCCAGGCTGCTGTTTTGGTGTTGGCGGAGCGCAAGGGGAAAAATCTTCTTCTGAAGACTGCGGCGACAACCGCACACAGCATGAAGGAAATGATTGGCCCTCGTGATCCGGAGCCCAGCAAGCCAATCGCGGCGGCCAACAGGCTGGCGTTGATCATCCATGGGTTTTTTAGGAAATTTATGGCCTTATTGTCTGAACCGGTTGTTTGGGCTGGGTTTCCATCGGCATTTTTGAGAAACATCAGAAGAAGCGCCATGCTGCCGCAGACAATGCCAAAGTTAATGGAAACAAACTCATCCCCTGTTCTGGAGATGTTCGCAACACCATATTCATAGATCGTGATTGCAAATCCTGCCCAGCTGGCAAGGGATGCGCCGACCAGCAGTGTTGAGCGGTTGAGTTTTGATAATGTCAGACCCAGGATGAGTGCTAACCCGCCAATAAAGGGGGCAAATATCTCGGCGCGACCGATTGGCAGATTCCAAACAATCAGTGATAGAGCGGATACTGCAGTGAGTGGACCAAAGGCAATCAACCAGATTTTTAACGCAGACTGGTCGCGCTGTTGGGTCAATGCATTTTCTTTAAATGCCAGACTCGTTTTGGCGCGATTCAGCCAGGCCTGAATCGTCAAGACCAAGCAAATGAGCACCAAGAGATGCCAGGCGATCCCAAAGAGCTTCGGGTGTACGAGCGATGTGGCCAGTGTCAATGGCACCAAATAAGCGTTCACGTATGGTTTGGATAAGTCGAAAGGAGCAAGTGATTCAGCAGAATTATGCCCGGTGATAGGGATGGTGATGTTGTAGCGACCAGGCCCGATAGAGCTGCTCGGCCAGCAGCACACGGGCCAGACCGTGGGGCAATGTCATGGATGAAAGCCGGACCTGCTGATGGCAGGATGTTTTCAGGGTGGGATCCAGGCCGTCGGGGCCGCCAATCATGAATGCAATGTTGGTGGATTCCTTCTGTAACTTGCCCATGGTGGTGCAGAACTCATCGCTGGTGAGCGCCTTGCCACGCTCATCCAGGGCAATGCGAAGAGTGTCCTTGGGGGTGGCCGCTTCGATGCGTTCGGCCTCGGCCGCCATCATGGCGGCTACAGTCTTGCCGCTGGTGCGGGGTTCGGCCTTGATTTCTTTGAGTGTCGGCCGATGCTCTGCCGGGAATCGACCCAGGTAGTCGGCCATCGCCTCGCGTACCCAAGCGGGCTGCTTCTGGCCCACAGCGAGAATAAGAATCATTTTTTGGATTTCTTGGCCGCAGATTTTTTAGCGGGGGACTTCTTGGCGCTAATGGGTTTTTTGGCAGTAGGCTTTCGGCGGGGCGCGGCTTTCTCATTTGCTGCCTTTTGTTCGGCCTGCCAATCAATTGGGTGCTTGCCCCAGATTTCTTCCAAACGGTAGTACTCACGAATACTGGGCTGCATGATGTGTACGATGATGTCACCCAAATCCACGAGCACCCATTCACCGGTTTCTTCACCCTCTGCGCCATAGACCTGGCCACCGGCCTGTTTCACTTTGTCGTGCAGGTTTTTGGCGAGCGCCCGGGTTTGACGATTCGAGGTGCCGCTGACAATCACTACACGATCAAACATGCTGGTAAGCGGCTGGGCATCGAAGACCAGGATGTTTTGGCCCTTGATGTCTTCCAGGGCATCGATCACGACATTTTGAAGTGTGGCTAAGGCAATGGTCATGCAGCGTCTTTCTATTGATAAAGGCGATGTTTGAGAATGTAATCGGCAACCGGGGTGGGCACCAAGTCGGCTATTGACTCGCCACCGGCAACTGCCTGGCGAATCTGAGTCGAAGATACGGTATCGGGCGCGATCTCAACCCATTGGATCTTTGCCCCATGCGTTGAGAGTTCTCTCGCGGCATCCGATCCTTTGGATCCCGGTCGGCCACAGACAGCGAATTCCATCTGAGTCACTAACCACTGCCAACGAGACCAAGTCTTGAAATCCTGTAGCTGGTCCTCGCCTAGGATCCATATGAATTTTTTTGTTGGGAATTCTTGTTGCAGACTTTTTAATGTGTCGGCAGTGTAATTGGATCCGCCCGCGGCTTTGGCCCTAATCTCCCGATCATCAACCACCATCCGGGGGTCACGCATGGTGTCAACTGCCAGCCGGACCAATTCCAGTCGGTCGGCTGCCGGTGCAATAACTGACTTGTGCTCAGCCTCACCACTCACGATCCAGCGGATTTCGCCGAGATTGAGCTGATCGGCGACGACGTTAGCAATCGCGAGGTGTGCCCGATGCACGGGGTCGAATCGACCGCCGAAGAGTCCGATTCTTTTAACTGCCATCAGGGCGTATCCGAAATCCAATCTCTTGGTTTGATCGCTTCATAGATTTTTGATTCCGGCGACCCCGGCTGGGGCTGCCAGTCGTAGCGCCACTTCACAATCGGTGGCATCGACATCAGGATGCTCTCTGCCCGACCGCCGCTCTGCAGCCCAAAGTGGGTGCCACGATCGAACACCAGATTGAATTCCACATAGCGGCCACGGCGATAGGCCTGAAAGTCCCGCTCACGTTCACCGAAGGACATGTCTTTACGCTTCTGAACAATCGGTGTGTAGGCATCGAGAAATGCATTGCCCACTGCCTGCGTCATGGCAAAGCTCTGCTCAAAGCCAAGCTCTGAAAAATCATCGAAAAATACACCGCCAATGCCGCGGGCCTCCTCGCGGTGTTTCAGATAAAAATATTCATCGCACCATTTCTTGAATTTCGGGTAGTACTGCGCGCCAAAGGGTGCGAGTGCCTGCTGGCAGGTGCTGTGAAAATGCACGGCATCTTCTTCAAAGGGATAGTAGGGCGTCAGGTCCATTCCCCCGCCAAACCACCAGGCATCTGCATCGCCTGCCTTGTTGGCCTTCGCCACAAAGGACCGCACATTCATGTGCACGGTGGGGATGTAAGGGTTGCGTGGGTGAAAGACCAGCGAGACCCCAATCGCCTCAAACCCCCGGCCTGCAAGTTCGGGGCGGTTCTGTGTGGCCGATGGCGGAAGCCGGTCGCCCCGCACATGAGAAAACCCCACGCCTGCACGTTCAAAAACCTCGCCCTCTTCCAGGATGCGGGAGCGGCCATCGCCCTTTAGCATCGCGTCTTCAGGTTTTTTCCAGGCATCCTCAATAAACGCATTGCCATCAATCTCGCCGATGCGGGAGGTGATGCGGTCTTGTAAGCCGAGGAAAAAATCGCGCAGGGAGGAGATATTGATGGTGGTCATGGGGCTCTATTTTGAGAGAGATTCGAAAAGGTTGATGTTCATGACATATTTCATGATACTATTCATGCGGAAATAGTCACAACCTAACCAATGCCAACCACTCAAAAACAACGCAGTAATGTTGCAGTTTCCCGGGAGCGTATGCGCCTGGCGGGCCTACGCCCGGTTCAGTTCTGGGTGCCTGACACCAGGCTGCCGGCCTTCGCAGCGGAGGTCAGAGAGCAGTGCCTTCGCCTGAAGGGCGATGCTGCCGAGGAGGAAGTACTGCAAATGACTGAGGCGGCAGCGAGTCTTGTTGAGGGATGGAAATGACCCTGCGGGGAGACCTTGTAACTGTTTCCTTGCAAGGTGAGTACGGTAAGCCGAGGCCTGCTTTAGTCATTCAAACCGACCTACTCGCTGACCTTGACAGCCTGGTGTTGTGTCCGATGACCACCGATCTTCGGACAGCCGCTTTTAGGGTCACCGTGGAGCCTTCACAACAAAATGGTTTGAAGTTTCTCTCACAGGTTATGGTGGACAAAATCTCAACCTTGCCCCGCACAAGGGTCAGTGAACCATTTGGCCGTCTTGAGACAGAGCGGATGCGTTTAGTCGACAGAGCGCTTTTGTTGGTTACGGGCTTAATTTGAATCGCGTCGCCACTCAAGGAGTACGCGGCACCTAAGTTTTAATCGCCCGATACCCAATGTCACTGCGATATTGCATACCGCTAAATTTCACCTGATTCACAGCTTCATAGGCCCGCGTCTGGGCAAGTTTGGGTGTGCCCCCCAGCGCCGTCACGCACAATACGCGTCCGCCGCTCGTGACCACCTGGCCGTTGTTCATCGTGGTACCAGCGTGGAAAGTCACACAGTCATCGGTATCGAGTGGCAACTCCGTGATTGCATCGCCTGTACGCACGCTATCAGGGTAGCCATGGGCGGCAATCACAACACCCAGTGCGGTGCGTGAATCCCATTCGGCCTGGGTTTGATCCAGCTGCTGAGCGATCGCAGCCTCTAGCAGCACGGTGAAATCGGTTTTCAGCCGCATGAAAATGGGCTGCGTTTCTGGGTCACCCATGCGGCAATTGAACTCCAATACTTTGATTGCCCCGTTGGGGCTGATCATCAATCCGGCATAGAGAAACCCGGTGTAGGGCGTGTCCTTTGCAGCCATGCCCTTGAGCACGGGGTTGATCACCTCGCGCAGCACCCTGGCGTGAATCTCGGGTGTCACAACAGGCGCGGGCGAGTAGGCCCCCATACCGCCGGTATTAGGGCCTTGGTCTTGATTGAGCAGGCGTTTGTGGTCTTGACTGGTGGCCATGGCAAGCGCGGACTTGCCATCGCACATCACGATGAAGCTTGCCTCTTCGCCTTCCAGAAATTCCTCCACGACTACGCGTGCGCCCGCATCGCCGAATTTGTTATCCAGCAGCATCATGTCGACTGCAGCGATCGCTTCCTGTTCCGTCATGGCGACTACTACGCCTTTGCCCGCGGCAAGGCCATCGGCTTTCACAACAATTGGTGCGCCACGCGCGTGAATGTAGGCCTTTGCCTTTTCAGCATCAGAAAAGGTTTCGAATTCGGCGGTGGGGATGCCGTGCTCTTTCATGAAGCGTTTGGCGAAATCCTTGCTGGATTCCAGCTGCGCGCAGGCCTTCGTGGGGCCAAAGATGGGCAGCTGTTCTTTTCTGAAAATGTCCACGATGCCGGCAGCCAGCGGGGCCTCTGGCCCAACGACGGTGAGCTTGACGTCGTTTCGCTTCACGAAGTCGGCCACCGATTGGGGGTCTTTGACGGGGTCGAGTGCGATGTTTTCAATCGGTGCGTTGCTCTTGGTGTGTTCGGCAGCGTTCGTTATTGCGAGCCCGCTGGGGCGTGGCAGTCTAGCGGCTGTGCCGCCATTGCCAGGGGTGATGAAGACCTTGGTCACTCGTTTAGATTTCGCTAGGCACCAGGCCATGGCGTGTTCGCGGCCGCCGCCGCCGATAACGAGGACTTTCATTTAACTAATAACCGCATTGGTATACACCTCCTGCACATCATCCAGTGATTCAAGTGCATCAAGCAGTTTCTGCATCTTTGCACCATCTTCACCCGAGAGCTCCGAATCGGTTGATGCCCGCATCGTGACTTCCGCAATCTCGGGTTTCAATCCTGCCTTCTCAAGCGCAGCCTTCACACCTTGAAAATCATTGGGGCCACAGATCACTTCAATTGCGCCATCATCATCGGTGATGACATCTTCCGCGCCCGCATCCAGTGCGGCTTCCATCACTTTGTCTTCTGATGTACCAGGCGCAAACACGAACTGGCCGCAGTGCTTGAACATGAAGGCCACCGAACCATCGGTACCCAGGTTCCCGCCGTGTTTGGAAAATGCATGGCGCACCTCGGCCACCGTGCGGGTCCGGTTATCGGTCATGCAGTCCACGATCACGGCCGCACCGCCAATGCCATAGCCCTCGTAGCGAATTTCTTCGTATTCCACGCCTTCTAGCTGGCCGGTGCCGCGCTTGATGGCATCCACCACCTTGTCTTTGGGCATGTTGGCATCGCTGGCCTTGTCCATGGCCAGCCGCAGTCGGGGGTTGGTGCCGGGGTCGCCGCCGCCCATCTTGGCGGCCACGGTGATTTCTTTGATGACGCGGGTGAAGATGCGGCCGCGTTTTTCATCCTGGCGGCCCTTGCGGTGCTGGATGTTGGCCCACTTTGAGTGTCCTGCCATGAGGGGTCCTGAGGGATTTTTGAGGGGTTTTAGGGGGTGGTCTGAGCGCTGAATGAGCAGCAATAGAATGAATTTTAGGGTAGCGGGATAAACGGATTGACTTGTACAGTGAGTCGCTTATTATTTAGCCATAAAT
Source organism: Burkholderiaceae bacterium (assembly GCA_018882795.1). Classification (GTDB taxonomy): domain Bacteria; phylum Pseudomonadota; class Gammaproteobacteria; order Burkholderiales; family Burkholderiaceae_A; genus Lacustribacter. The sequence continues at coordinate 9,463 of VERJ01000022.1, forward strand.
AACTTATTTTTATGTACCAATAAATCAACTTTTTTGTACATTACAACTCATGAAAACCCACATTGAACTTGACGATGACACCCTGATCCAGGTGCTGGAGTTGGGTGGATTCACATCAAAAAAAGCGGCGGTGAATGCGGCCCTTCAAGACTTCCTGAACACGCTGCGCCGAAGACACCTGCTCAGCATGCCGGGACAAGTTGTGTGGGAGGGCGATCTTGATGCTATGCGGGCGAGCAGGGTCTTTTCCACTGGCCCTGATCGGGATTGTTGATGCTGGTCGATACGTCTGTTTGGATCGATTTTTTTAATCGAACTGAAACCAAGCAAAGAAACTATCTCGTTGCTGAGATTGCTAAGGGTGGGGATATTATTCTGTGCGGCGTTGTGCTCACCGAGATTTTGATGGGTATAAAGTCGGATGAAAAGGCTTCTGACGTCGCCGAGGTACTTTCAGCATTTCCTGTTTGCGCGGATCTTGATCGGCCGGGATATGCCAAGGCGGCAGCTCTTTACAGGAGGTGTCGATCGAACGGTTACACCATCCGATCAACTATTGATTGCGTTATCGCACAGATCTGCATTCGGGATGGTCTTTCGCTCTTAACGAGAGACCGGGATTTCGAGGTGATTGCAGAGCACTCCGATCTCGCAGTTCTAGGCGATCTCACATTCAAATTTGGGATTCAACCGTTTCCAAAACAGGGTGGAGTCGTGGTCGATAACGAGATGGTCAATAAAATTCGCGATGATGCGGGGATTTAACGCTTATACCGTTTCGGCACAAACGGTAATTTCGTAATCTCCACTGCAAGCTTCTTATCCCGCACGATTGCAAATAGCGGTTGATTGATCGCCGCACTTTGAATCAGCGCAAGCATCACGGGGGAGCCGAGCGATGGGGACACCGTGCCGCTGGTTACTTCCCCCACTTCATGTCCATCTACAGTCACGATCCTGGCGTGTGCACGAATGGGCACGGGCTCTTTGGACACCATGCCCACGAGTTTCCGTGCTGCGCCTTCTGACAACTGCTTTAACACCACAGCCGCCCCTGGAAATCCACCTGTCTTCTTTGGTGCCGTGTGCGTGCCATCGGCATTGGTTTTGGGAAGTCGGCGTGATGGCGCAATGGCAAACCCAAGTCCCGCTTCCACTGGGCTGATGGTGGGCGAGATGTCGTTGCCATGCAGTGGCAGGCCGGCCTCTAACCGCAGCGTATCGCGTGCGCCCAGGCCAATTGGTTTTACACGATCATCCTTCATCATCTCGCGCACGATGCGCTCGGCATCGGCCGCGGCAATGGAGATTTCATAACCATCTTCACCGGTGTAGCCCGAGCGCGTGGCAAAGCAGGTCACGCCCATCAGCGTTAAATCGGCTGCCTGCATGAACGTCATCTGGGCGGCCTTGGGATCCATCTTTGCAAGTACAGATTCAGCAGCGGGGCCCTGCAGGGCGATGAGTGCGGCATCGACCCACTCGAATTTCAATCCTGGGGCGAGTTTTTGTAGCAGCGCCAGATCCGCATCACGGTTGCCGGCGTTGACCACCATGCGGACCTCTGTGCCGCGCCAGACCAGCATCAGGTCATCTTCAATGCCCCCCTGCGCATTGAGCAGCACGGAGTAGCGCTGGATGTCATTGGGCCAGCCCTCGAAATCGCAGGGCAGGGCGGCTTCCAATTCTTTGCGCAGTTGCGCACCGCTCGGATCAGCGGGCGAGGTGATGCGCAGCTGGCCCATGTGGGAGACATCGAATAAGCCCGCGTGCGTACGTGTGTGCAGATGCTCGCCTTTCAGACCCATGGGGTACTGGATCGGCATGTTGTAGCCCGCAAAGGGGCCGAACTTGGCGCCGAGTTCGGTGTGGAGTTTTTCAAGCGGAATGGATTTCATACGTAGCTCTCCACTGGCGGACACGTGCATACCAAATTCCGATCCCCAGCGGCGTTATCGATCCGCTTTACACTGGGCCAGAACTTCGCTGTGCGGATCCATAGAAGGGGATAGGCGGCGGTTTCACGCGAGTAGCTGTGTTGCCAATCACCGGCGATTTCTTGCGCGGTGTGGGGCGCATTCTTCAACGGGTTATCGGTTTTATCGAACTCGCCGCTGCGGATCTTCTGCAGCTCGCCTGCGATTGCAATCATCGCGTCGCAAAAACGATCCAGTTCAGCCTTGGACTCTGACTCCGTGGGCTCGACCATCAAGGTGTCGGCCACAGGGAAGGAGAGCGTCGGCGCATGGAATCCATAATCCATCAATCGCTTGGCTACGTCCTCTGCGGTCACACCGATCTCTGCCTTTAGATTACGCAGGTCCAGAATGCACTCGTGGGCCACGCGGCCGTTTTCACCCTTGTACAAAATGGGGAAGTGGGCCTCCAGCCGCGCTGCCACATAGTTCGCATTCAGAATCGCCGCTTCGGTCGCCTTGCGGATGCCGCTTGCACCCATCATGCGGATATACATCCAGGAGATCGTGGTGATCAACGCGCTGCCAAAGGGTGCCGCGGACACACTATTCGATTTTCCTGATTCGCTAAACGGATTGCTGCTGAGGAAAGGAGCCAAGTGTTTGGCCACTGCAATCGGTCCCATGCCAGGGCCGCCACCACCGTGCGGAATGCAGAAGGTCTTGTGCAGGTTCATGTGGCAGACATCGGCCCCGATATCGCCAGGCCGCGTTAAGCCCGCCTGGGCATTCAGGTTGGCACCATCCATATAGACCTGGCCACCGGCCTCATGCACCAATTGGCAGATGTCTTTAATCGCCGACTCAAACACGCCGTGGGTCGAAGGGTAGGTCACCATCAGCGCGCAGAGCTGATCACGATGGGCCTCGATCTTCGCCTTCAGATCTGCAACATCCACATTGCCATTGGTATCGCAGGCCACCACCACAATCTTCATGCCCATCATCTGAGCGCTTGCGGGGTTGGTGCCGTGTGCGGAAGACGGAATCAGGCAGACATCGCGGTGGTCCTGACCCTGGGCAATCTGATAATTACGAATTGCCAGCAGGCCCGCGTATTCGCCCTGTGCGCCGGAATTCGGCTGGAAAGAAACCGCATCAAAGCCGGTGATCTCGGCAAGCCAGTCGCCCAGCTGTGCCAGCATCTCGCCATAGCCCTTGGCCTGCTGCTCGGGCACAAAGGGATGCAGTCCCGCAAACTCTGGCCAAGTCACAGGCGCCATCTCCGAGGCTGCGTTGAGCTTCATGGTGCAGGAGCCCAGCGGAATCATGGAGTGCACCAGAGAGATATCGCGGTTTTCCAGACGCTTTAAGTAGCGCATGAATTCCGTCTCGCTGTGATAGCTGTTAAAGACCGGGTGGGTCAGCACTGCATCAGCGCGCGTAAGCGTTGCAGGAATAGATTCCGGCTGGGTGGTAAGTTTTAAGGCCCTCAATGCTTCAACAGACGAGGCTTTGCCAGTGAACACCCAAACGATGTCCGCAACATCTTGTAAAGAAGTGGTCTCATCGCAGGCCACACCCACATCCCCATTGTCGAAATAACGTAGGTTGATGTGTTTTTCCGCCGCGCGGGTTTTGATTGCTGTCACACCACCAACACCGTAAAGCGCAGAAGCGGTAAAGGTCACCGTGTCAAAGTAAGCATTCGCGATGGGCGCCAGGCCGCTGGCTTTCACAATCAGCCGTGCCATCGCATTGGCCCGCAGTGCAATCCGATGCAGCCCTTGCGGCCCGTGATAGACCGCATAAAACGCCGCCATGTTCGCAAGCAGGGCCTGGGCCGTGCAGATGTTGCTGGTGGCTTTGTCTCTGCGGATATGCTGCTCGCGGGTCTGCAGCGACATGCGATAGGCAGGCCTACCCGCTGCATCCACTGAAACACCAATAATGCGACCCGGCATCATGCGCACGAGATCTTCTTTCACCGCCATGAATGCGGCATGCGGTCCACCATAGCCCATGGGCACACCAAAGCGCTGGGCCGAGCCAATGGCAATATCTGCGCCCATCTGGCCGGGGGATTTCACGAGCATGCCCGCCAGCAGATCTGCGCCGACGCAGAGCCGTGCATTCACCGCATGCAGTTTCTCAGCGAGCGTTGAGAAATCCCGGAGCACGCCCCGCGTGTCGGGTGATTGCACATGGGCGCCAAAGAATTTTGCAGTTGGTGAAAAATGATCGGCATCACCCACCACGCATTCAATGCCCATCCACTGGGCACGGCTGGTGATCACGGCAATCACCTGGGGGTGGACCTGGGCATCAATAAAAAACTTCGCTGCGCTCGCCACCTTACTGGCACGTTTCATTGTAGCCATGGCTTCTGCCGCTGCAGTGGCTTCATCGAGCAGCGACGCGTTGGAGGTATGCATGCCAGTGAGATCCACCACCATCTGCTGATAGTTCATCAACGACTCAAGTCGGCCCTGGGCGACTTCGGCCTGATAGGGCGTATAGGCCGTGTACCAGCCTGGGTTTTCCAAGACATTGCGGCGAATGGGCTCGGGCGTGAAGGTGCCGTAATAACCCGCTCCAATGAAGGAGCGCCAGAGTTGATTTTTTTGTGCAACCGATTTCAGCTCGGCAAGCGCTTCAGCCTCGGTGGTCGGCGCAGGAAGGTTCAGTAATTCCTTGCGCAGAATGGCTGCGGGAACTGTCTCTTCAATCAGTGCATGATGCGATGCTGCGCCGATGCGCTCCAGCATCTGGGATTCGCTTGCGCGATCCGGGCCGATATGGCGGCCATGAAATTCATCTGCGGCAAATAGGCCTTCGATGCTGTCAATGGGTTCATAGGCGTGCATTTAGTGGCTCCCGGCACCAGACTGGTACTGATCGGATGAGAGCAGTGATTGCTCTGCGCCTGCTGCTGCGGGCTTAAGCTTAAAGAGCCATCCGGATTCATAGGGCGCTTCGTTCACGGTCTGCGGTGCGGAAGACAGTGCATCATTGATTGCGAGCACCTCGCCAGCAACAGGTGCATAGACATCGGAGGCGGCCTTGGTGGATTCCACCACGGCGCAGGACTCTCCTGCGGCAAGTGCGCGTCCCACAGCGGGCAGATCCACATACACAAGTTCACCCAAGGAATCCTGGGCGAGATCCGTGATGCCGATGGTCAGCGTCCCATCAGATTCAGTGCGGACCCATTCATGGGAGGCGGTGTAACGCAGATCAGCGGGGAAATTCACGGTCAATGTCTCCTGTGGCGATTGCTCGCATGGTTTCAGCATGGTCGGTAACAAGGGGGTACTCGCAGAAAATTCATGCAGGCCGCGCATTGATTCGCATGACCTTGGTTCCGCGCCCCCTCTGTCCTTCGTGCCTGAGACATTAACCTTCGGCGGACGCTCTGAGTTCGAGCGCCTCTCTCCAGAGAGCCTGACAAGCGCGCAGTCCTTTTGCCTGAGAGTTTTTGGGGTGTTACACCTTCGGCGTTGCAGGAAAACCCTCCTGCAATCTCTCCTGCGCGCAAGAGTAGACTAGCCGCAAGTTTCCGGGCGCAGCCCGATAGTGTCAAGCTTCAGACACCCAGTAGTAATCCACATTTTTAAAGTGTTACTTGAGGAGAGAGTTGTATGTCGCAAATTGTTAAGGCGGTGCGCATCGACGCATTTGGTGGCCCAGAGGTGATGCAGCTTGTGGATGTGGCATTGGGCGACCCAGGGCCGGGCGAGGCGCTCGTTCGCCACCATGCAATCGGCATCAATTACATCGATATCTATCAGCGTTCCGGGGTTTATCCCAATCCGCTGCCGCTCACCATGGGCATGGAAGGCTCGGGCGTGGTGGAGGCCGTGGGTAAGGGTGTCACCCATGTGAAACCGGGTGATCGCGTGGCCTACGCGGGCAATCCGCCAGGGGGCTATTCAGAGGCACGCATCCTGCCCGCCCAGGTATTGATCAAGATTCCTAAAACCATCTCTTACGAAACCGGTGCGGCCATGATGCTCAAGGGCATGACCGCCCACTATCTGTTTAAGCGCACTGCGAACCTGCAGCCCGGTCACACGGTGCTCTTTCATGCGGCTGCTGGAGGTGTTGGTTTAATCGCGATGCAGTTGGCCAAGATGATGGGCGTGACCGTGATTGGCACGGTGGGCTCTGATGAAAAAGCCAAGCTTGCGAAAAAATGGGGCTGCACTCACACCGTGAATTATTCAAGGGAAAATTTCGTCGAGCGCGTGAAAGAGATCACCAAGGGGCGCGGTGTGGACGTGGTGTTTGATTCCGTGGGCAAGGACACCTTCCAGGGCTCGATGGATAGCCTGCGCAAATATGGTCTTATGGTGAGTTATGGCAATTCATCGGGCAAGGTGCCGCCCGTGGATTTCGGTGTCATGAAGGGCACGCTGTTTATTACGCGGCCATCGCTCATGTCTTACACCGCAACCCGCGAAGACCTTGAGCTCACTGCCAATGACATGGTGAAACTGGTGTCCAGCAAAAAGCTGGTGATCCCCGTGGAGCGGACCTATCGGCTTGCGGATGTTCAGCAGGCCCACCGCGACCTGGAGGGCCGTAAGACCACGGGCTGCTCGGTGTTGATTCCGTAAGTCATTTGTACTAACATTGCGGCACTTGTTGTCCTAATCGGAGTCCACCATGCCTGCCGCCACCGCCAATCCTCGATCCGCTCGACTGGGCTTGCGCGCCACCCCTGAACAAGAGGTGGTGCTTCGGCGCGCTGCCCAGGCGGCCCATAAGTCACTCACAGATTTCATTCTCGATGCTGCTTATCAGGCTGCTGAGCAGACGCTACTTGATCAGCGTTTATTCATGGTTTCTGGCAGTCAATATCAGGCGCTGTTAAAGATGTTGGATCGGCCTGAGTCCGATAACCGGGGTCTTGCGGATTTGTTCTCTCGAAAATCCGTCTGGGTTAAAAAGTGAGTTTGTCGGCTCCTGAACCACTGGGCGTATCGCACCAGCTGGAGGGGTTCGACTGCGGGAAAATTGCGCTTACTCAGTGGCTCGTGAATCATGCCCGCCAGGCGCAAGGTAGCGGCTCGGCAAGGACCTTTGTGGTCTGCGAAAAAGCGCGTGTCGTCGGTTATTACAGTTTGACGGTCGGTCAGATTGATACGCTGGAGGCACCCGAGCGAATTCGTCGCGGTATGGGACAGTATCCAATTCCGCTGATTATTTTGGCGAGACTTGCCGTCGATATGCGTTTTCAAAAGCGTGGCCTGGGTGTCAGCCTGCTGCAAGATGCAATTACCCGCTCGCTTGCCGTTGCTGAACATGCGGGGATTCGTGCCTTGCTCACGCATCCCATTGATAGCGAGGCTGATGCGTTTTATCGGCGATTTGGTTTTGAGCCCACGCCCTTGCAAGACCGCCAACTAATTCTGTTGCTAAAGGATGCGAGGCGTTTTGTCTCAGGAAAAGCTTAGTTATTCAGTCTCGCGAAGCCGCTAGCCCTTGTGATACCCCGTCACGCGCTCAATCTCATTGCGTGAACCCAGAAACACCGCGACGCGCTCGTGGAGTTTCTGGGGCTGCAGCTCCAGAATGCGCTGATGGCCATTGGTGGATGCGCCACCAGCCTGCTCAATTAAAAAACTCATGGGGTTGGCCTCATACATCAGGCGCAACTTGCCTGCCTTATCGGGCTCACGGGCATCGCGCGGATACATGAAGGTGCCACCGCGCGTGAGCACACGGTGCACATCAGCCACCATGCTGGCGATCCAGCGCATATTGAAGTCCTTGCCCAGCGGGCCGGTTTTGCCTGCGAGCATCTCATCCACATAGCGCTTCACAGGTGGCTCCCAGTGCCGCGCATTGGAGGCATTGATTGAGAACTCTTTGGTGTCCACGGGCACCTGCATGCTGGGCGTGGTCATCCACCACTCGTTTTGATCCAGCGTGAAAGATGTGGTGCCATTGCCCAGGGTGATGACGAGTTGGGTGGAGGGGCCGTAGGTCACATAGCCCGCTACAAGTTGTCGTGTGCCGGGTTGTAAGAACATTTGGATCGCTTCGTCGGCGTTGCCTCCTCGCCATGACGAATCGTTGGCAACGTCATTGCGAGGGCCATCGGCCCGTGGCAATCCATTTGGTTTTTTCAATATTGAAAAAATCGTGCCGATCGACACATTCACATCAATGTTGGAAGACCCATCCAACGGGTCAAACAGCACCAGATAGTCGTTGGTGGGCTGGGGATTCACCACTGGCGCCTCCATCTCTTCTGATGTAATCGCATACGCCCCAGCTTGCTCCGCAGCGGCCAGCAGAATTTCGTTCGAAATCACATCCAGTTTTTTCTGGTGCTCTCCCTGCACGTTATCGCTTCCCGCCTCGCCCAGCACGCCAGCAAGCGCTCCGCGGCGTACCTCCTCGCTGATGGTGACGCAGCCCTCCAGCAGTTTCATGATCACCGCGGTCAAGTCATTGGGCGCGTTGCCTTGTGTAAGAAATTCGGAGAGTCGCTGTGGCATTTTGGGGACTATTGTCGTGAACCGGTTGGCGATGACTTAAGATTATTTCATGGCTTCAGCCCCTCATGCTTCCGGCGTTATCCGACAGTTTGCAAGCACTGCCCGATTATTTTCGGCGCAGGAATTTGTGCAACTGCGGCAGGCCCATGTGGCCGTGGTTGGGCTGGGTGGCGTTGGGTCTTGGGCGGTGGAGGCGCTTGTTCGCTCCGGCATCGGCGCACTCACATTGGTGGACATGGATCATGTCGCGGAGTCCAATCTCAACCGTCAGGTGCAGGCACTCCACTCAACCCTGGGGGCGGCTAAGAGCGAGGCACTCGCAAGCAGGATTCAGGATATTGCGCCGGATTGCCGGGTGAACATGGTGGATGAATTCTTAACACCTGAAAATGCTGCTGAAGTGATGTCGGTGGGCAATGCGCGTCAGACCGAATCGAAACAATCAGCGCGATCCGGGCCGGATGTATGGATCGATGCCACCGACGATCTTGCTGCCAAGCGGGCCATGATCCTGGTGATGCGAACAGGTAAGCGCTTGAAGCAATTGATTGTCAGTGGGGGTGCAGGTGGTAAGACCGACCCCACCCGAATCGAGGCGGCCGATCTTTCACAGACCACCCAAGACCCCTTGCTCTCTACGTTGCGCTACGACCTGCGCAAGCACCATGGTTTTCCGCGGCAGGGGAAGATGCATATTCATACGGTATTCAGTCGTCAGCCCATGATCCGAACTGAGGACTGCGATCCCGCTGCGAAGCTTGCCTGCGCGGGCTATGGGTCGCTGGTTACCGTTACGGCAACCATGGGCATGGTAGCGGCCAACCTGGCGATTCAGGCAGTATTACGCTCCTAAATAATGCCAAGTCAATCTGGGATGAAGATGAAAAAGATTCAAACCGCTAAAGCCAAGCAATTACTTCTTGCTCGACTGAGATTTCAACGACTAAAACAGGGTGTTAAAGGTAAAAGGGATTGGACTAGAGATGAACTTTATGATTTACCCATTCAGTCAAATGGAATGAAATCATGAACGCACGCGACTCTGTTAACCCCGCCCCCGCAGCGCCGACCACCATTCATCGTCAGGATTATCGGCCGCCCAGCCACCGCATCACGTCGGTGAAGCTGGACTTCACTCTTCACCTGGAATCCACGCGGGTGGTCAATGAGTTCACTTTTGAGCGTACCGGTGACTCGTCCGAACTTCATCTTTACGGCGATGAACTCACGCTGGTGAGCGTTGCGATTGATGGAAGGCAACTCACACAAGATGAGTTTGCGCATTCGCCCCAGCATCTGCACATTCATCAGGCGCCTGTTCAGGGCACGATCCGCATTGAGACACTCATCAACCCCACCGCCAACACGGCGCTGATGGGGCTCTATGCTTCCCGCGGCGGCCTCTTTACGCAGTGCGAATCTGAGGGCTTTCGCCGCATCACTTATTTTTTGGATCGGCCTGATGTGATGGCCACCTATGATGTGATCATGCGGGGGCCAAAGGATCAGTTCCCCGTCATGCTTTCCAATGGCAATCTGATCAGCCAGCGTGATCTTGGCAATGGCACGCATCAGGCCCACTGGCAGGATCCCTTCCCTAAGCCGAGTTATCTTTTTGCCCTGGTGGCGGCTGATCTGGATCGGTTAGAGGAGACCATCACCACACAGAGCGGCAAGCAGGCCCTGCTTCAGGTCTACACGCGCAGAGAAGATCTTGCGCAGGCCGACTTTGCGCTGCAGTCCCTAAAGCGCGCGATTTTCTGGGATGAGCAGCGCTATGGCCTGGAGCTGGATCTGGAGCGCTTCATGATCGTGGCCGTGCCGGATTTCAATTCGGGCGCAATGGAAAACAAGGGCCTGAATCTCTTTAACACCAAGTTTGTCTTGGCCGATCCGCAGACAGCCACGGATGTTGATTACGACGGTATCGAGTCAGTGGTGGCCCATGAGTATTTTCACAACTGGACAGGCAATCGCATCACTTGCCGTGATTGGTTTCAGCTCACGCTAAAAGAGGGCCTTACGGTATTTCGGGATTCCGAGTTCTCAAGCGATATGGCGGCGGAAAATCTCTCGCCACAGGAAGCGGCCAGCGCCCGATCAGTGCGTCGCATCGATAGCGTGCGCGTGCTGCGCGCAGCCCAATTCCCGGAAGACTCCGGCCCCATGTCGCATCCGATTCGGCCCGACAGCTACCAGGAGATCCGCAATTTCTATACCGCCACGGTCTATGAAAAAGGTGCGGAGGTTATCCGTATGCTCCAGACCCTGTTGGGTATCGATGGGTTTCGTAAGGGGATGGACCTTTACTTTGCGCGGCACGATGGCCAGGCGGTGACCTGTGAAGCGTTTGTGGCTGCCATGTTCGATGCGAATGCGCCCACTGCGCCAAACGCCGATGATCGCTCTCGTGAACTGTCAGCGTATTTCATGCGCTGGTATGACACATCAGGCACACCCCATCTGAAGGTGTCAGACACCTGGGTGGTGTCTGACACCGTGCCTGACACCTCTCGGGGAGACTACACGCTCAGTTTCACGCAGCACATTTCCCCCTCTAGCCCTTCGCAAAAGCCGCTGATGATTCCCATCGCTTTGGGTTTGGTGGATCAGCAGGGCCGTGATCTCTCGCTTTCTGAAGCAAGCGTAGAGGGCGAGGCCGAACTGCACGACAATGTGTTTCTGCTCAAAGGCGCCAAGGCCTCGCTCTCTCTTGCCTGCAACACCGCGCCAGTGCCTTCTCTGCTGCGGGATTTTTCTGCACCGGTCTCGCTCGACTATCCCTACACTGAGCGCCAATTGCTGCATCTGTTGGCCCATGATCAGGATCCGTTTAACCGTTGGGAATCCGGCCAGCGGCTTATGCTTAATGCCATGCTCAAACCCGGCTCAGTGGACCCGGCGCCCATGTTGGCTGCATTGAAGCGCGTTGTGGATGACCCAAGCCTTGATAACGGCTATAAGGCCGCGGTGCTCAGCCTGCCCTCCGAGTTATACATTTCTGAGCAGGTCTCAGTGATTGATCCCCAGGCCATTCGAGAAGCGCGCGACAGTCTGCGTGCCAGTCTGACCGTTGCGCTCAAGGATGCTCTGCTGCGCATTGATGACACCCTTCGCACAAAGGGCGGGCAGTCCTATTCCCCCGATCCGATCTCCACGGGCAGGCGGACCCTGGCCAATCTGGCGCAGCATTGGCTCGCGGTCTCAGGCAGTCTGACATCACAAGAGCTGCTTGAACGTTATTCCAATGCGAGCAACATGACCGATCGGATGGCTGCGCTGCAGGCTCTGGTGGAAATCGATTCGCCTGAATCGCAGACTGCATTGGATCTGTATCTGAATCAGTTTCAAGATCATGCCCTGGCGCTCGATAAGTGGTTCGCTGTTCAGGTCAGCATTCCGAGTGCGAAAGCTCTGGATCGGGTGAAGCATTTGATGAGTCATCCGAAGTTTGATGTTTCCAACCCCAATCGGGTCCGATCCGTGTTTGGTGCGTTTTTCAATCAGAATCTGCCGGGGTTTCATCGCCAAGATGGCGCAGGCTACCTGCTTTGGGCCGAGGCCGTGGTGACCATAGATCGGCGCAACTCTCAGCTGGCTTCCCGCATGGCCCGTGCGTTGGATCGTTGGGCCCGGTTTGAGCCCGTGCGCCGCAATGCGATGAAGGCTGCGCTTGAGCGTGTTGCTGCCGATGAGCAGCTATCGCCCGATGTGCGTGAAGTGGTCGGCAAGGCGCTTGGATAGCAAACGTCATTGCGGGACCCTTCCCCTGGGGCAAAGCCTCCAGGGAGGGGCTGCGGCAATCCATACCATTGCAATCTTCTGCCGCATCGTCGATTTTTTTGGCGATGCGGGCTTTTGTTGGCGCCTGGCTGTTGCACTCAGGCGCCGAGGTGTTGGTCATGTGATTCTGGTGATCGACCGGCTCAATATCCTGGATGAGCTGCGCGGCGCTGAGCGCATTCCGGGGGTGACCGTTTTGCCTTGGAATGTCGCGCAGGATCAATGGCAGCAGCATGGTGTGCCCGAAGAACATCGGGCTGATCTGGTGATCGAGGCCTTTGCCTGTAACCCGCCAAAGACATATCTGGAAGCGCTTAGCCCGCAGGCGCAGTGGATCACGCTGGATTATTTGGCGACCGAGCCCTGGGCGGATTCGGCGCACGGGCAGTCATCACCATCGCCGAGCTTGCGTGATTCCGTGGCTGCCCATCGACGCTGGTGGGTGCCGGGATTTTCAGCGGCCACGGGCGGCCTTCTGCATGGCAGCTGGCGTCATATCACTGCCCGAGAGCGGCGCGCATGGCGGCGTGAGCTCACTGGTGAGTCGATCGATAACGATGTATTCCTGGTGCTGGCCTTTGGTTACGCCGATGCCCGCTGGGAGAGTCTTAAGTCGCTGCTGGATACGCAGTTACCCAAGGGTTTTAAGTCCTATCGCCTCTGGCAGCCCAAGGGGATTGAGTTTTCCCAACGCGAATTTGATGAAATTCTGCAGGCCTGCGATTTGAATTTCGTGCGTGGCGAAGATTCATTTGTGCGCGCCCATTGGGCCGCTGCTGGTCCCTGGCAGGTGCCGTTTGTCTGGCAGCCGTATCGGCAGGAAGGCAAGGCCCACGGCCACAAACTCGCGGGCTGGATGCAGCAGGTCTTGGTAGCACCGGCGCTTGCGCCACTTCAGGATTTTCATTGGGCCTGGAACGGTATCCGGCCTGCAGAGTCGCATGCGGATTTATCGCTCAGTGGTGCCTGGGTGGATCTTGCTGGCCACTACGGGGAAGTCCGATCGCAGTTGAATAAGGCCTGCCTAAGACTTGCCAGCCGCAAGTCGCTCGAAGATGGATTGCTTCGGGCCTTGTGGCCCCCGCAATGACAGTTCCTGCCATCGTCAGCGTTGGGTGGCGAGCGATTTAAGGGTGTCTGCGAAGCCCCCCGGGCGATATCCCTGAACCGAGGGTTCAGGTGGGCGAGATCAGACCGGCTCTGGGGTCAACCGCGCAATGGGTCGACTCTCGCCTGCCGGACAATTTTCAAGCCCGTGCGCAAGCGCATTGGTTCAAAGAAATAATGGCCCAAAAGGCTCGCAGACAAGCCAAGTCTAAACCGCTTTACTCCCGCTGACGAGGCTGAAAATACCTGATAAAAACGCTAGAATGGCGCGTTAACAAAAGCCTCTGAGAAGCCCAACGACAGGGCCAAACCGCAGGGCTTTTCTTCTCTATCCCTTTGGACTATTTGAAATGAAAATTGCTCAAGAACTTCGCGTTGGCAATGTGGTCATGGTCGGATCCGAGCCCATGGTCGTGCTCAAGGCCGAATACAACAAATCAGGCCGCAACGCTGCCGTTGTGAAAATGAAACTGAAAAACCTGCTCTCAGGTTCCGGCCAGGAAACCGTGTTTAAGGCCGACGAAAAGTTTGATGTGCTGGTGCTCGACCGCAAAGAAGTGACTTATTCTTACTTTGCCGATCCTATGTATGTCTTCATGGATGCCGAATACAACCAGTACGAAGTGGAAGCGGAATCCATGGGTGATGCCCTGAACTATGTCGAAGAGGGCATGGCCTGCGAAGTTGTCTTTTATGAAGGCCGCGCCATTTCTGTAGAACTCCCCACCAGTGTTGTGCGCGAGGTTGCCTACACCGAACCGGCTGTAAAAGGCGATACGTCTGGCAAGGTCATGAAACCCGCCCGCATTTCACCGACCAACTTTGAGGTGTCGGTGCCTGCTTTTGTGGATATCGGCGATAAGATCGAGATCGATACCCGCACGGGCGAGTACCGTAACCGGGTGAAGTAAGCGCGGTGACATCGCCGGGGCGAAATAATCCTGGTGAATCAACCGGAATGCAGTGACCGCCCAATTTCTATCTGAAGTTCAGGCCGCACTTGGAAGTGCGGCCATCAAAACCGCGCCTGCGGACATCGAACACCACGCGATTGATTGGCGAAAGCGTTTTTTCGGCAAACCGCTTGCTGTAATTTTCCCCGCCAACACCGAGCAGGTCGCCCAGGTGGTGCGGCTTGCAAACCAACACAAAGTGGCGCTCGTGCCCCAGGGGGGCAACACGGGCTTATCTGGCGGGGCGACGCCCGATGCATCGGGCACACAGGCAATCCTCTCGCTCACCCGGCTTACCCGCGTGCGCCATCAGGATGCAGCGAATAAAACGATTACGGTGGAGGCCGGTGTCAGCCTGCAACGCGTACAGGAGTTGGCCGAGGAGATGGGCCTGCTGTTTCCCTTAAGCCTTGGTGCGGAGGGCTCTGCCACCATCGGCGGCAATCTCGCCACCAATGCAGGCGGCACGGGCGTGTTGCGCTATGGCAATGCCCGGGATCTCTGCCTTGGGGTGGAGGTGGTCACACCCAGCGGTGAAATATGGAATGGTCTGCGGGCTTTAAGAAAAGACAACACGGGCTATGACCTGCGGGATTTGTTCATCGGCAGCGAAGGCACCCTTGGTCTGATCACTGCAGCGGTGTTAAAGCTCTATCCCAGGCCCAAAGGTGTGATGACAGCCTTGGTCAAAATCGCTGGCCCAGAGGATGCATTCCGGCTGCTGCAAATTGCGCAGTCTCGTTGTGATGCAGCACTGACTGCATTCGAGTACATGTCAGCTGAAAGCACCCAGGTCGTCATCGATCATTTTCCGGAAGTGGCGCGCCATGGCGCACAGATCATTGGGGGCATGACAACTGATGCCAGTCCGGCCGCTGCATCGGGAAAGACTTCAGCGCGATCCGATTGTGTGCTGATGGAGATTTCTCACGCTGAGTCCGAGCGTGCAGCCACAGCATTGCTGGAATCGGTGATTGGGTCGGCGCTGGAAGAGGGGGTTGTGCTGGATGCCATCGTGGCTCAGACCCTTGCACAGACCAAAGCCTTGTGGCATCTGCGGGAGACCATCACCCTTGGGGCTGCAGAAGATGGCGCCCAGGTGAAACTGGATATTGCCCTGCCCATATCCGCCTTGGTTGATTTTATTGACCAGATGAATACAGAAATGCTCTCCGCTTTTCCGGGCGTACGGCTGCACAACTTCGGTCACTTTGGTGATGGCAATCTGCACTACAACATTGGCGCACCAAGGTATCTGGCTGCAGGCAAGTCCCCAGAAGAACGGCGCAAGATCTATCTGGGCTATGTCGAAGAAAATGAACAGGCGATTCGTAGACTCGTCCACGATCGTGTGGTGGCGATGAACGGGTCAATCAGCGCTGAGCATGGTCTGGGTCAATTAAGGAAAAACGAGGCGCGTCGCTATAAAACTGCGATTGAGTTTGAGCTGATGTCCAAGATCAAGCTGGCACTGGATCCGAACGGGATTCTCAATCCCGGTAAGGTGTTGTAACACCCTGAAGAAAAATCCTTACCGTTTAGGGTGTTCGTTCAGTCAAAAACCCTTGCATTTGCCAGCACGGGGGCTCTGCGGTCTTTTTCTGATAACACCAAATTCGTCTCATCAAATCCGGCTGGCCACTGAATTCCGATGGCGGGATCATTCCAGGCTACTGATGCCTCGCATGCGGGCGCATAAAAATCGGTCGTCTTGTAGAGAAAATCGGTGTTGTCTTCCAGTACCAGAAATGCGTGGCCGAATCCCGGTGGAATCCACAGCATCTCCCCGCCTGTATCGCGCAGTTCACATCCCGCCCAGCGGCCAAAGGTCGGTGAAGACTTTCTTAAATCAACCGCCACATCAAACACTGCACCATTGACCACACGTACCAGCTTGCCCTGGGGATGCGGGGGCAGTTGATAGTGAACGCCGCGCAGGACACCCTTGCCCGATCGTGAGTGGTTATCTTGCACAAAGTTTGGCTTCAGCCCGGTGGCCTCCTCAAAACTGCGTGCGTTATAGCTCTCCAGAAAAAAACCGCGTGGGTCCTGGTGAACCTTCGGTTTGATGAGCAGCACATCCTGAAAAGGTGCTAGCGGGGAGACTTCGCGCATGGTGGGGTCTGGTCCTGAAAGTTAAAACACCAGGTCATTCAGCAGGCCCAGCAGATACTGGCCATAACCACTCTTCGCTAAAGGCGCTGCCAGTCGCTCAAGATCCCGATCAGTGATCCATTTCTGACGCCAGGCAATTTCCTCAGGGCAGGCGATCTTGAGGCCCTGCCGTTTCTCAATCGTCTGAATAAACGCGCTGGCCTCGAGCAGCGATTCATGGGTGCCCGTATCCAGCCATGCGTGGCCGCGGCCCATCACCACCACATCCAGCTCATTCCATTGCAGGTATTGGCGATTTACATCGGTGATCTCTAGCTCGCCACGTGCAGAGGGTTTCAGGCTCTTGGCGATTTCCACCACCCGTTGATCGTAAAAATAAAGTCCCGTCACGGCGTAGCGGGATTTGGGCTTTACAGGTTTTTCCTCTAACGACACAGCACGACCGTTTGCATCGAACTCCACCACGCCATAGCGCTCGGGATCGTGCACGGGATAGGCAAACACCGTGGCGCCACGGGTCTGGGCATCAGCCCTGGTCAGTGATGGCGCAAAGTCATGGCCATAGAACACGTTATCGCCCAGCACCAGAGCGCTTGGCGACTGCCCGATAAACTGTTCCCCAATAATGAAGGCCTGGGCCAGGCCCTCGGGAGAGGGCTGCACCGCATACTGAAGCGATATTCCCCACTGACTGCCGTTACCCAGTAATTGCTCAAAACGCGGCGTGTCCTGTGGCGTGGAGATCAACAGAATTTCGCGAATGCCTGCCAGCATCAGGGTGCTTAAGGGATAAAACACCATGGGCTTGTCATAAATCGGTAGCAGCTGCTTGGAGACTGCCAGCGTTGCAGGGTGAAGCCGGGTGCCGGAGCCACCGGCCAGGATGATGCCTTTGCGCTTGAGAGAATTATTGGAGGTCATCATCTGTCTCTGTTCCCATAAGTACTGCATGTACGGTCGTCATTACATCCTCTTGCCAGTCTGGCGGCGCCGTGCCGAGCGCCATCTGAAGTTTAGAGGTATTGAGCCGTGAGTTAAGCGGCCGTCGGGCGGCAGTCGGGTACTCCTGGGTGGTGATGGGAGAGATTTTTTTGCATGCCTGGGCCTTCCCCAGAGATTTGGCTGCATTGATCACAAGCCGGGCGTAGTCAAACCAGGTGGTCTCTCCGGCAGGTGCGCAGTGATAAATCCCCCAATCCGGCACGCTCTGGCTCTTGGCGC
Organism: Burkholderiaceae bacterium; assembly: GCA_018882795.1. Taxonomy (GTDB): domain Bacteria; phylum Pseudomonadota; class Gammaproteobacteria; order Burkholderiales; family Burkholderiaceae_A; genus Lacustribacter. The sequence continues at coordinate 27,067 of VERJ01000022.1, forward strand.
CCAGCCCTGGTGTGGCCAGGTTGATCAGGTCCAGGGTGGCCGCTGCCAGATAATCCGCGTGTGTTGGAACGCCCCACTGATCATTGATCACGCGCAGCTCATCACGTTCTTCTGCGAGTCGAAGCATGGTTTTAAGAAAATTGTTGCCATGGTGGCTGTAGACCCAGCTGGCACGCAGGATGAAATGCTTTGCGCCGCTCGCAGAGATTGCCTGCTCACCGAGGAGTTTGCTTTTTCCGTAAACCGAGAGGGGTGCGCAGGCGTCAGTCTCTTCCCAAGGCTTTTGTCCAGAGCCATCGAAGACGTAGTCGGTGGAGTAGTGAATCAGCAAGGCATTGATCTTGGCAGCGATTTGGGCCATGACCCCGGGAGCCTTGGCATTCGCAGCCATGGCGGCCTCCATCTCCTGCTCGGCAAGATCCACTGCGGTGAAAGCGGCTGCGTTGATGATGATGTTGGGTCTGATGTCCATTAAGGTTTCAGTCAGTCCGGCCGTATCGGTGATATCGCCGCAATAGTCGCGGCTAGCGCGCGACAAAAATAGATGTTCAGGGGCTTCACCGATGGCATCTTTTAAAGCCTGGCCGAGCTGGCCCCGACTGCCGAGCACCACAATCACTGTGGCGTGCCTTGTTGTCGGGTACCAGACATGCGCGATCCATACTGCTGATCAATCCACTGTCGGTAGGCGCCACTCTGTACATGGCTGACCCACTCCCGGTGGGTGAGATACCAGTCCACTGTTTTTTCAATGCCGCTGGCAAATGTCTCTGCTGGCTTCCAGCCCAATTCCCTTGCAATTTTGTTTGCATCAATGGCATAGCGCCGGTCGTGTCCAGGCCGGTCTTTGACATAGGTGATGAGTTGTTCGTGTGTGCCCCCCGCCCTCTGGGCGGTTTCGGGTGACTTCCGGTCTAACAGTTGGCAGATGATTTTCACAATCTCGATGTTGGGCATCTCGTTCCAGCCGCCGATGTTATAGACCTCGCCAGCTTGGCCTTTGTCCAGAACAGTGCGGATTGCGCTGCAGTGGTCGGTCACATACAGCCAATCACGAATATTCATGCCGTCACCGTAGATTGGTAAGGCTTTTCCCGCAAGGGCGTTGGTCATGACCAGCGGAATGAGTTTCTCGGGGAATTGGAATGGCCCGTAGTTGTTGGAGCAATTGGTGGTGAGTACGGGCAGGCCGTAGGTATGGTGCCAGGCACGCACAAGATGATCGCTGGCGGCTTTGCTGGCGGAGTAGGGGCTGTTGGGTTGATAGGGTGTGGTCTCGGTAAACGCGGAGTCACTGGGGCCAAGTGATCCATAGACTTCATCGGTACTGACATGTAAGAACCGAAAAGATGAGGCCTGCGGTTGGGGAAGTCCGCGCCAATAATCTAGTGCACATTGCAGCAGGTTAAAAGTGCCCTGAATATTGGTGCGGATAAATTCACCTGGGCCATGAATGGAACGGTCTACATGAGATTCAGCGGCGAAATGAATAATTGCACGGGGCTGATGTTGTTTCAGCAGCTGCGCTATCAGTTCCTGGTTATTGATATCGCCATGAATAAAATGATGCAGCGGTTGCTGATCAAGGCCTGAAAGGTTTTCCCGATTGCCCGCATACGTCAGGGCATCGAGATTTAGGACCGGCTCAGTGCGGTTTGCCGCGGTATTAAACCAGTCCAATACGAAATTAGAGCCAATAAACCCGGCGCCACCAGTGACCAGAATCATGGGGATAGAGAGGTAAGGGTTCCGCTGGTCCCGATGTCAGATCTTGAAATCTTGCAGTTGCTTGCCGTTCGCTATGGCTGCTGCCAACCATTTGGGCTGTTTGCCTCGGCCAGTCCAGGTGGCACCGGTGGCGGCATCGCGGTATTTGGGTGCGACGATGCTGCGTTTATCCATGCCTGCCTTGCCTGAAACTTTTTTCGCAGCCTTGCGTCCGCTTTTACGGCCGCGGCTGCCAGTGGTGACCGCCGCAGCTTTTTTGGTCGGCCGGCCCCTGCGCGGACCTGGGCCGCTGGCGCTGGATGCCGTGAGGCCGAGATCGGCTGCGGTCAGTTCGTAGGTCTTAATGGCTTTTTTGATGCGGGAAATAATCTGAGCGAGTTCCTGCTTTTTCAGACGCTCTGCCCGAAGCTGAAGTTTTTGAATTTGCGCCTGGACTTTCAAATAATCTGACATAGTGAATACTTTATTTTGGTGTTGTTAAAGGACCAGTATAACCAAGCCAAGGAAGCTGGTCCTAAAAATCATTTAATCGGTTTCCGGCGTCGGTGCGTGGCAAAATGGACGCTTTTCGGGGTCAAGGGCGGGCATGAAAATCTCAGTGGTGGGCACAGGGTACGTTGGGCTGGTGACAGGCGCATGTCTTGCGGATGCGGGCAACAACGTGCTGTGTCTGGATCTGGATGAATCTAAAATTCGTACCCTGCGCGAGGGCGGAATCCCGATTCATGAGCCTGGCTTGTTAGAACTGGTGCGCAAAAATGTCGCTGCAGGTCGACTCAGCTTTACCACCAGCATCGAGGAATCCGTGGCCCATGGATTGGTGCAATTTATTGCGGTGGGCACGCCCCCCGATGAAGATGGTTCCGCTGATTTGAAATACGTTGTGGCGGCCGCGCGCAATATTGGCAAGCACATGACATCCGAAAAGGTGGTGGTCGATAAATCCACGGTACCCGTGGGCACCGCCGATAAGGTACGGGCCGCCATTGGGGATGAACTAAGCAAGCGTGGCGTGGAGATTTCCTATCACGTCGTGTCAAACCCAGAGTTTTTAAAAGAAGGTGCAGCAGTCGAAGATTTTCAGCGACCGGATCGGATTGTGGTGGGCCTGGATTCACCGCGTGCAGAAGAAGTGATGCGGCAGATCTATGCGCCATTTCAGCGCCAACATGACAAGCTCATGGTGATGGATGTGCGCTCGGCTGAACTGACCAAATATGCAGCGAATGCCATGCTGGCAACCCGCATCAGCTTCATGAATGAGTTGGCCAATCTTGCGGAATCGTTGGGCGCAGATATCGAGAACGTGCGCCGTGGTATTGGATCGGATTCGCGCATTGGCTACGGTTTCTTGTATTCCGGTACGGGTTACGGTGGCTCATGCTTTCCCAAGGACGTGAAGGCGCTGATTAAGACCGCAGCGGATAGCGGCCATGATCTAAAGGTGTTGAATGCTGTGGAAGATGCCAATGAAATTCAGAAGGGCGTCTTGGTGAAGAAAATTGTGCGCGCTTTTGGGGAAAAACTTTCGGGCAAACGTTTTGCGCTGTGGGGGCTGGCGTTTAAACCCAATACCGATGACATGCGCGAAGCCCCCAGCCGCGTGATTATTGCTGAGCTGGTGGCGCGTGGTGCCACGATCTGTGCTTACGATCCGGTTGCCATGGCAGAGGCAAAGCGCGTTATTCCAGAGCCGATTGATTATGTCGATGGTCCAATACAGGCCCTTGCGGGCGCTGATGCGCTCGTTATTGTCACCGAGTGGAAGGAATTCAGAAGTCCAGATTTTGAGGAAATGGCAAAGCTTTTGAAAACCAAACGAGTGTTCGATGGCCGCAATATGTTTGATCCGACGGTGGTGAAGCGGGCTGGATTGATCTATGAGGGAATTGGGCGGCGATGAGTCGAGCATCGTCTGCCGCTTGGCCAATATTCCACCGGTATTCTGAATTGCGTCTATGAAAAAAATTCTTGTCACCGGTGCTGCCGGGTTTATTGGCATGCACACCACGGAGTTTCTGCTCAATCGTGGCGATGCCGTGGTAGGTATCGATAATCTGAACGCCTACTATGATCCCAGCCTGAAAGAGGCCCGGCTTGCCAAGCTGCGTGCCCATCCGCAGGCGCAACACTTTACCTTTGTGCGGGCTGATCTGGCCGATGCCGCAGCAATCGCCCAGGTGTTTGAGCAACATCGTTTTGATGGCGTGATCAATCTGGCCGCCCAGGCCGGTGTGCGTTATTCACTGAAAAATCCACAGGCCTATATCGATAGCAACTTAACGGGCTTTATCAATATTCTGGAGGGGGTGCGGCACCAAAGCGGGCGGCGTGATTCTGGCACTCCAGGCGCTGCTGCCGATGGGGCCGGGCATTGCCATCTGGTTTACGCAAGCTCCTCCAGTGTTTATGGCGGCAACAAGAAGCTGCCCTTCGCCGAGACCGATCGCGTGGATCATCCGGTAAGCCTGTATGCGGCCACCAAAAAAGCCAATGAGCTGATGGCGCACACGTATTCGCATTTGTTTCGTATTCCAGCCACCGGCCTGCGGTTTTTCACCGTGTATGGTCCCTGGGGCCGGCCGGATATGGCGGCATTTATTTTTACCAAGGCGATTCTGGCGGGCGAGCCGATCACGGTCTTTAACCACGGCAAGATGCAGCGCGATTTCACCTACATCGATGACATTGTTCAGGGGGTGGTGCGTGCACTCGATAAGCCGCCTGTGGCTGAGCCATCGACCGGTGATTTTGCATTTGAGATGACGGCACCCCACCGGGTGCTGAATATCGGCAATCACAATCCTGAGCTGCTGACCGAGTTCATTGCGGCCATTGAAGATGCTCTCGGTATGAAGGCCAAGCAGGATCTCCAACCCCTGCAGCCCGGAGATGTGCCGGCCACCTATGCGGAGACCTCAGCCCTGCGGGCACTCACCGGCTTTGCGCCTTCCACCCCACTGCGACAGGGCATCGCGCGCTTCATTGAGTGGTATCGGGGGTATTACAAGGTCTAGGCTGAAAGGCTGATTGCTCGGATCGATTGTTCCCTTTACTGTACAAAAAAACAGTAACGGGAATCTTATGAAGAAATTCTGCAAGTGTAGCCAATTGGCTACAAATGAACTATGATCCAAGTTCGCAAGACTAAAAAATTTGCAGACTGGATAGACAGCCTGAGAGATCTTCGAGCTCGGGCAAAAATTCTGATTCGGTTGGAGCGATTAATTGGCGGTAACCCCGGCGATGTCAGGCCCGTCGGATCAGGCGTTTCAGAGCTTCGAATTCACTATGGTCCAGGCTATCGGGTCTATTTCTTTTGTCAGCGAAAAGAGTTGATCGTTTTATTGGTTGGTGGTGATAAGTCTTCCCAGCAGGCAGATATTGATTTGGCGATTACCTTAGCGAACAATTTGCAGGTGAGCACATGAAAAAAACATTAACAACGCTATACGATGTTGCAGAACACCTCAGAACACCTGAAGAGATTGCGGCTTATCTCGAGGCCTGCTTTGAAGAGGCAGATGGAGACGCTTGTTTTATTGCCAAGGCATTGGGAGACATTGCTCGCGCTAGGGGAATGACGCAAATTGCGAAGGATTCTGGGTTGTCACGTGAAAGTCTTTATAAAGCGCTCTCGGGGGAAAGAACGCCGAGTTTCGAGACCGTTTTAAGAGTGCTTTCAGCCCTCGGTTTAAAGCTTCGCGCTATTCCGATTTGAGAATCGCGGAATTACGGTAGCTGCAGCGCCACCGCCACCACACCCAGGGCTGTGCTCACCAGCAGTGTGGTGAGCATGCCCAGCCGAAACTGCAGCAGCATCAGTGCTGCCAACACAGTAATGAAAATGGCCACCAGGTCCAGGCTTCTCCAGGACCAGAGCTGGCCATCTGGGAAAAAGGTGTGCTGCGCAAAGATTAGCGCCAGGTCCACAATGACACCCACCACAGCAGCACTGATTGCAGTAAGGGGAGCTGCAAGTGATGGGGTCTTGCGGGTCGCCTCAATCCAGGGTGCTCCCACCAGAATGAATACAAAAGAGGGCAAAAAGGTGAACACCGTGACCACCAGCGCACCGAGTGCGCCTGCCCAGGTGATCGGCAGATAAGCAAGACTGGTGTGCTGTGCTGCGCCCACAAACCCCACAAATGCATTGATCATCACCAGCGGGCCTGGTGTGGTTTCTCCCAGCGCTAACCCATCCATCATCTGGGCGGCAGTCACCCACTGGAAATCATTCACTGCAGAATCAAAGACATAAGGCAGCACTGCATAGGCACCGCCAAACGTGACCAGCGCCACTTTGGTGAAAAACATCGCCATATCAGCAAGCACGTAGTTGCCAAACTGCAGCACCACGCTGTAGAGCAGCGCCCATAGCGCTACCCCAGTGCCAATAGCCATCATCATGTGTCGGCTATCCGTGCGCACACCTGCTCGCGTGGGCGTATCGTCGTCGATCACGTAGTGCTCAACCGGCTGGCCCTCTGCATCTAGCGGTCGGCTCTGTTTAATTCCGGAGAGGTAGTTCAGACCCTTGATCGGAGTTTTTGACAGCAGATGTGTGGTCCAGCCGACAAACGCCGCGATCAGAATGATGGTGATAAATGACAGCCCGATCAGCAGGCCGACCAGGGCCGCCGCCGCAATGCCCCACCAAAACGGGCCACGCAGCACGCGCTGGCCAAGCCGCACGCAGGCGGCCAGCACAATTGCCAGCACCGCTGGCTTGCTGCCATAGAGCAAGGCCTGAATTTCGGGCAGCTGGCCATAGAGCACATACAGCGAGCCGATGCCGATCATGATGATGAGTGATGGCAGCACAAACAGCATCCCCGCCAAGATCCCACCAAGTGATCCGTGGGTGAGCCACCCCAGATAGGTTGCCAGCTGTTGCGCCTCTGGCCCCGGTAGCACCATGCAATAGTTGAGCGCGTGCAGGAAGCGGTTATCCGAGATCCAGCGACGCCTCTCCACCAGCTCCCGATGCATAAGCGCAATCTGGGCTGCCGGTCCTCCGAACGAAATCAGCCCGATCTTCAGCCAAGCCAGCAGGCTGCTAGTCAATGAGATGCTTGAGGTCGCTTGCAATTTTTTCTGCTGAAAGATCGTGGGGGATCACCAGGCGCAATCTGCCCTTTCCATCGTAGACATAGGTAAACGTGGTGTGGTCGATGGTGTAGGCCAAGGGGTCTTTGGCGCTGCCTTTGGTCTCTACCTTTTTGTAAAAGACACGGAAATCTTTGGTGATGGCCTGGGTCTGCTCTACTGTGCCGCGCAGGCCCACGATAGTGGGATCAAACGAATGCAGATATTTTGTGAGCTGGTCAGGAGCATCCCGCTCTGGGTCCACGGTAATGAAGACCAGCTGCAAATTTTCGGCTTTCTTACCCAGCAGTTTTTTTACTTCGCTCATTTTGCTGAGGTGGGTGGGGCAGGCATCGGGGCAATACATGAATCCGAAAAAGATTGCCGTGACCTTGCCGGGGAAGCTGGCCTGGGTCACGGTCTTGCCCTGGAGATCAGGCAGGGCGTAGCTCTGGCCCCAGGGGGCGCCCGTCACATCCATGGCGTTGAATTTAGTCTTGGACTCGGAGCAGCCCACGACCATGGCGGCCATCAGCATGATCGCCGCAGCGCGAGAAGCCAATTTGAGTGAACGGCAGCTTTCTGTTGTCATAACTGGCTATGGTAACTCGCGCAAAAGTGGCAATTATCGGGGCCGGCCTTGCCGGTGCGGCCTGCGCGCGTGCCCTATCGCGGGCCGGGTTTTCGGTAACTGTGCTGGAGGCCGCTGATCAGCCCGCCACGGGAGCATCGGGCAATCCGATTGGAATTCTTCATCCACTGTTTTCTAAGGATCACAATCTGGCAAGCCAGTGGGTGGAGATCGGGATGGCCACCACCCTGCGATGGCTTGCAGAGATGTCAGGTGTTGCCCGGGCCGAGCGCATTGGTAGGTTGGGCCAGTCCTGCGGTGTGCTGCAGATGAGTGCCGATGCATCTGAGTTGGTGAGCTGGGCGCCTGAGGGCGCCTGGATTAAACCTGCGCGATTCGTGCAGTCCTGTCTGGCGGATGCATTCGCCCATGGGGCAGAGCTTGTGTTACATGCGCAGGCCGTTGCTGTGAATGCAAGTGGTGAAGTGTCTATTCAACAACGAAGTGGTGAATCTCATGTGCAGCGTTTTGATGCTGTAGTGATTTGTAATGCCGCCGATATGCAGCGGCTGCTGCCCGATGCACAGCTGATGCTCAATTCCATTCGCGGCACGGTGAGCAGTTATGCGCTGTTACCAGAGCGGTCTCTGCCTACTGTGATCTGTGCAAGCGGCTACGCCACACCCGTGGTGGAGGGTGAAATGGTGGTGGGTGCAAGCTATGAGCGTATACCGTCAGACGTTGATCTGGGTGCTGAGGTTGCGGGTCAGGTTCACGCACTGACTGGCAGTGAGGGTCTTGATGAAATTGATGCGCTTTCCAATCTGGATCGGCTACGTGTGATTTCCCCGCGCCTTGCTGAAACCTGCGCCGGTTTGGTGCCCGCAGACAGAACCAGCATTCGCAGCGCAACCTTAGATCGCATGCCGCATGTAGGCCGTGCGCTGGATTGGACCAGGCCGCTTGCGCCAAGCGTTTCGCAGATCCATCAGATGCCCCGATGCGAGCGACTCTGGGTGCTGGGGGGGTTGGGGTCACGGGGCTTGAGCTCTGCGCCGATTGGTGCGGAGG
>VERJ01000060.1 GCA_018882795.1 Burkholderiaceae bacterium
CCGGTAATGGAACCGCCGCGTCCGGTGCTCGTGTGGTGCGTGCCAACAACACGCTTTCCCTTGAGACCGATGTGTTTAACGGTTTCAGCGCTGTATATTCTATGATCTCTAAAAATAGTGACCCGGGCGAGGCAAACCCGAACAATGGCGCTGAGGAAATCGCACTGAGGTACTCAGGAATGGGCCTGAACGTTGTTGCTTCTCAGTTCAAGTTTAAAGCAGGTGCAACGCCTGGCGCTGCCTATACTGGCGATGCTGGCACCGGCACTGGCGCTGGCTTGGCAGCGAATGAGGAAGTGAAACACACTCTCGTCGGAGCGAACTATGCCCTGACTAGTAACTTAACCCTGATGGGTGGTTTCGGTTCTACGAAAAGCAGCCAAGCTCTAGCTGCTGACTCGACAAACCGTAACATCGCTGTCCGTTACGCCATGAACTCAGCAGTAGCATTCATGGCGAACCACGTACGGGTTGATGATCAGCTTGCCGCTAACCGTGACCGTGCCCTTACCGGTTTAGGTGTCGACTATGCGCTGAGCAAGCGTTCCACCATCTACGGTCGTTATGAGTACGGCGATCACAATAAAGCAGCTACGTCGGGTGCAGCTGATGGCGGTGGTAAGTTCACGAACTATGGTGTCGGTCTACGCCACACTTTCTAATTTGACGCTAACTTAGTCAGCTAATATTTAGAACTACAAAACCCCCGGCATCCGCCGGGGGTTTTTTATTTATAGACCACCAAAACCAACTCGGATAGGCAGACATCAGGGCGTTCACGCAACACCTATTCAAATTAGATTCAAAATTAAAATATACCGTAGCTATTTTTTCTGCTTTGAGAGCAAAAAGACATGCTTCCGGTCAACCCGAAATCAGTTCATAGCTGTGCGTGATCTCTGCGGTCACCCCGAGCATCTTTGTGGCTGAGCAGTACTTGGTGTGGGAGAGGGTAATGGCCCGCTCCACCAGATTGGGTTTGAGATCCCTGCCTCGAATCCGGAATAGCAAATGAATTTTGGTGAAGACCTTGGGATCGGTCTCAGCCCGCTCGGATGTTGTTTTGACCTCACAGCCGCGCACATCCAGGCCGCTTTTTCTTAAAATCAGCACCACGTCGTAGGCGGTAAAGGCCGCGGCGCCTGCCAGTACCGTTTCCATTGGCCTAGGGCCCAAGTTCCGGCCACCGCCCTCAGGCGCGCCATCCATGACAAAGCTATGGCCGGAGCCGGTCTCGGCGATAAAGCTCATGGTCTCAGGGCCAGCCCAGCGGATCGTGCATTCCATAATACAAAAAACCTTACTTTTTAATGACTAATTGTTCACAAAAGGTTGCAATGCAGCAACCGCGCGGGTATTCTGAAAGCTGTCTCCTCCACCTCCTCCTTTGGTGGATTGCGCCCCAAGCCGCAAGGCTTGGGGCTCTTTTTTTGATAAATCCCTTAAAAATCAGTATTCTAGAGGGCTTTCCCGAATCCGACGGAAGATGGTCGCTCTCGAAGCCACCGGATCCCAGAGCGGATGTTTTTAGAAGAGCTTGAATATGAAAACGTTTTCTGCAAAAGCACAGGAAGTCCAGCACGACTGGTATGTGGTTGATGGCACCAATGCCGTGTTGGGCCGTCTGGCCTCTGAGATCGCCCACCGCCTGCGTGGCAAGCACAAGCCCGAGTTCACTCCCCATGTGGATACCGGTGACTTCATTGTGGTGGTGAATGCTGAAAAGATTCGCGTCACGGGCAATAAGGCTGATGATAAAAAATATTTTCGTCACTCTGGCTACCCCGGCGGTATTTCGGAAACCACGTTTTCCAAGATGCAAACCAAATTCCCTGGCCGCGCGCTTGAGATCGCAGTAAAAGGCATGCTGCCCAAGGGCCCGCTGGGCTACGCGATGATCAAGAAGCTCAAGATCTACGCAGGTGATTCGCACCCCCACAGCGCCCAGCAGCCCAAAGCCCTGGCAATCAATTAATTTTTTGAAAGAACAAAACAATCATGGTCGGTGAATACAACTACGGAACCGGGCGGCGCAAAAGCTCCGTGGCCCGCGTGTTTATCAAAAGCGGCAAAGGAAACTTTTTGGTCAACGGCAAGCCACTTGATCAGTATTTCTCGCGCGAGACCGGCCGCATGGTGGTGATGCAGCCCCTGGTGCTGACCAATCACAACAGCACTTTTGACATCATGGTCAACGTCAACGGTGGTGGGGAATCCGGCCAGGCCGGCGCTGTGCGCCATGGCTTAACCCGGGCCCTGATCGACTACGATGAAGCCCTGAAATCCACACTCTCTAAGGCCGGACTGGTCACCCGCGACGCCCGCGAAGTGGAGCGTAAGAAAGTGGGTCTGCACAAGGCACGCAAGCGCAAACAGTTCTCCAAGCGCTGATTGCGTACAGAAATCCGGGGCAGATGGCATGCCCCACAACGGACCCCTCCGAGAGTATTCTTCGAGGGGTTTTTTGTTCAATGGAAAAACAGATGATCAGAGTCGGAATCGTTGGCGGCACAGGCTATACCGGTGTGGAGCTGCTCAGGCTATTGGCCCAGCACCCCCATGTGGAACTGATGGCCATTACCAGCCGCAAAGAAGATGGCATGCCGGTGGCAGAGATGTTTCCTTCGCTACGCGGCCGGGTGGCATTGACATTTACCGATCCCGCTTCAGCCCCCCTTGCGCAGTGTGATGCCGTGTTTTTTGCCACACCCCACGGTGTGGCAATGGAGCAAGCCCGGGAATTGTTGGCCAAAGGTGTAAAGGTGATTGATCTTGCAGCTGATTTTCGGCTCAAGGACCCGGCTGAGTTTGAGCGTTGGTACAAGACCCCCCATACCTGCACCGATCTGCTGGCAGAGGCCGTTTACGGACTGCCAGAGGTCAACCGTGATGCGATCCGCGCTGCGTGCCTGATCGGGCTGCCAGGCTGCTACCCCACCAGTGTCCAGCTGGGCCTGCTGCCGGTGTTGGAACACGGCGGATTGATCGACACCAGCAGCCTGATTGCAGACTGTAAATCTGGGGTGAGTGGTGCAGGTCGCAAGGCCGAGGTGCCCATTTTGTTGGCCGAGGCAGGCGATAACTTCAAAGCCTATTCGGTCGGTGGCCACCGTCATTGGCCGGAAATCACTCAGGGCTTAAAAGCCATTGCCGCTACCGCGGGCAAGGCCCAGGGGGCCAATGACCTGCGGATTACCTTTGTGCCTCACCTGACCCCAATGATTCGGGGTATTCATTCCACACTCTATGCAAGGGTATTAAGCCACGCCCAGGGCTTTGATTTCCAGAAACTCTATGAGGAGCGCTATGCCGCAGAACCCTTTGTGGACGTGCTTCCCGCGGGATCGCACCCGGAGACAAGGTCGGTGCGGGCCTCGAATTTTGTGCGGATTGCCCTTCACCGGCCCCCAGAAAGTGATCTTCTCGTGATCCTGGTAGTGGAAGATAATTTGGTTAAAGGCGCATCGGGTCAGGCAGTGCAGGTCATGAACATCATGTTCGGCCTGCCGGAGACCGCGGGTCTAGGCCATGTGCCGGTACTGCCATAAAGATTGAAAGCGATTGAACCAGGAAAGGAAACCATCATGAATGCTGCTGTTGAAAACGCCGATCTGGAAATGCCCGCACCGCTGGTTTTTTCTGATGCTGCTGCTGCGAAAGTCAAGTCGCTGATCGAGGAAGAGAAAAACCCCGAGCTCAAGCTCCGTGTGTTTGTACAAGGCGGTGGCTGCAGCGGATTTCAATACGGCTTCACCTTCGATGAGGCCATGAATGAAGACGACACCGCGATGGAAAAAAATGGTGTCACCCTGCTAATTGACAGCATGAGCTACCAATACCTGGTGGGTGCCGAGATCGACTACAAAGAAGATCTGGAAGGCGCACAGTTCGTGATCAAGAATCCCAATGCCACCACCACCTGCGGCTGTGGTTCGAGCTTTTCGGCCTAACGTGGCCTGTTTTGTTTGATCAGGGTTGGCAATGACACCAAGCCCTGAAGCGTAGCGGTCAATCCAAAGAGCACCGAGGCCAGAAAGGCGGCCTCGGATGCAATACCGAGAGTGGCCAGAAAAGCAAGGCTCGCCACCTCTCGAGACCCGAATCCACCAATGGATGCGGGCACCACGGCACCCAGAAAAATCCCGGCACAAATCGCAGCAAGCGCCAGCAGATTCACGCTCACGCCCACAGACCAAAGACAGCCTGCGAACGCGGCGATGGTGAGCACTTGAGAGAGCAGCGATAAACCACCGATCCTGAATAACAGCGGGCTACGCGCCGCCTTCACACGCATAAGCACCACCGGCCCCAACGCAATACTCAACATCAGCGATCCGTAGATTCCAAGGATCGCCGCAGGGGCTTGGATCAGTTGATCGGCCCAGGTCAGGCCAAGGGCTAAGACAGCGATCACTGCGAGGCTCCAAAAGCCACTCACACGATCAAAAAAAACCGTCTGCGCAGCCACCATCCTGGTCATACCCGACCGGACCAGCCCCACGGTGCGCCAGATATCTCCGCCAATGATTCCACCGGGTAAGACTGTATTGGCAGTGACGCCTTGAAAATAAAGCTTCATTGCGGATTGCGTGCTGATCTGCAAACCAAAATCCGCAACGATTTTTCTCCAGCGTAGGGCGCAGGCCATATTGGCCAGCAGGGCCAGCATCAGCGCCACCGCAAACCAGGCCCAATTCGCAGAGAAAAACGCGGACTTCAGTTTTTCGGCCTGCAGCTGCGAGATCACCAACAGCAAAAGCCCAAGCCCGAGCGCGGGCTTGATCAGTCTTTTGATGGTGCCCGGCTGTGCCACTGTGAATCCGACTGGGGTTTCAGCAGGTATTGCCGGCGGCCCTCGGGCTCGTGATAGATGCGCACCAGCAGCTCACCGATTAGGCCGGTAGCAAGCAGCTGCACACCCACCAGGGTAAGCAACACCCCCAGCATCAAGAGCGGCCGACCACCAATGTCTGCGCCCAAGAAAATCTTTTCTGCCGCCAGCCAGGCAAGAATCAAGAGACCCGCCGACAGCATGGCTGCTGCAACACCACCAAACGCATGGATAGGCCGATGCAAAAAGCGCATGGTGAAACGAATCCACAGCAGATCCAGCAGCACGCGGATGGTGCGATCAATACCGTATTTCGATACGCCGGCAGTCCTTGCACGGTGGTTCACCGGCACCTCGACAATACGGGCACCCACTTCTGCTGCAAGTGCCGGAATAAACCGGTGCAGCTCGCCATAGAGTTTCAGGCTTTTAATTATCGATGCACGATAGGCCTTCAGTGCACAGCCATAGTCATGCAGGCGCACCTTGGTGACTTTGGAAATCAAGGCATTGGCAATCTGCGAGGGAATCTTGCGCGAAATCGCCGCATCCTGGCGGGATTTGCGCCAGCCGCTGACGCAATCAATGGAGGAATCCTTCTCCAGCAAATCGATCAATTTAGGGATGTCGGCCGGATCGTTTTGCAGATCACAATCCAGGGTCACAATGTAATCGCCCTGCGCATGATCAAAGCCCGCCTGCAGCGCCGTGGACTGGCCATAGTTGCGAATCAGAAAAATACAGCGCAGCCAGGGGGCCTGCTGGGCTGCGGCCTGCATGCGTTGGGCGGTGGCATCGCGGGAGCCGTCATCAACCAGCACCAGCTCGAAATCCCATCCCGTGGGCATCAGTGCCTGGCCCACCTGATCAATCAGGCCGGTGACATTGTCTTCCTCGTTAAAGACAGGGATAACGACTGAAATCTTGGGCAATTGGGTGGCCTGTGCTCTATACGTGTTTATGGATCTACCCTAGGCGCGGATCGCCCTGGCGGAGACAGCCGATATTCTGACAAGAATTCGGGCCACCAAGGCAGCCACCAAGAACACCAGGAAAAAAGAAAACACGATATCGCTCAGAAAATGGGCGCCTACGGCGACTCTCGCCCCGCCGATTAGGGTGCCACACGCCACACCCAGCCAGAGCCAGGCCCGGCTGCGGGCCACAAAATGCATGACCACAAAGGCAAAGCCTGCAGCCGCATGGCCACTGGTAAACGAACAATTGCTCTGGCACTGGTTGGATACGATCCAGGCTGGGGTAAATTGTTTATCACCGCCGAACTCCTGAATCTGTCGGGGCCGGGCACGATCCCAGTGATCCTTAAATACTGAATTCACAAGCACGCCAGGCCCCAGAATCAGGCCAAAGGTCACAATCGCTGTCGGCAGCAGCCTGGCGTGTTTTCTAAAGGATCGAACAATCAGCAGGCCAATCGCGACCACCAGCACGATGCGGGCAATCAGATCCACGGCCTTAAACAGCACATGCAGCACCTGATTTTGATTAAGCCAGAAGCCAGTCACCTGGCCCTGAGCATTTGGTGTTGCATCAAAAAAGAGCCGGCTGGTAGCGATATCCAATTCCGGAAACGTCAAAAATAACACCGCACACAAGAGCGCCAGCCCACCGCCCAGAATCAGTGCGGCCCGGGATCGGGTCTGCACAAGATCAAACAGGGATTGATGGTCGGGAATATTCATCGGCTCGCCCAATAGGCCAAGAGTTTATCGCCCGCATCCCCGAGTCTGAGCTGATCAAGCTGGGGGTCTTCCACTCGGCTCAACGATCCAAACCCTGCGCCACCTAACGCGTTGCGCACCGCTTCTGAGTCTTCTTTGCCGATCAGGATCACCAAGATTCTCTGACCTGGCGCAATCTTTTGATCGGCAAGGTTATAAAACCAGGTGTAGTGATGCTGCCTGCGATTTTGCGCATCAAATGCATAAAGTGTTACTCCCGTATAAGCCTTGGTGATCGCCAAAAGCCTGCGATCATCGGTGGTGACCAGCACACCCTCCCGCTTGGCCGTATTGGCGACCCATTGGGCGGCCTCCTTCCAGCCGCGCAGTTTCTCTACAGCACGAATTTTTGGAGCATGCGTATCGCTATAGGAAAACTTCAGCCCATGGATCAGCAGCAGCGAGATCATGAGGCCAAACGCCAGTGAGGCCCACAGAAACGCCGGACCGAGCCGGGAATTCAGATCAAAACGGTCACGATCAGCCCACAAAAATCCGATGAATACTGCCAAAGAAAGATAAGCCGGCGCAGCCCAATTGGCATGGGCCCGGGAGCTTGCCGCCTGCACCAACATCATCGCCAGCATGGGCAGGGCAAAGGCCAGCAGCAAGTCGAATTTTTTTGAGATCGCTGCCCGATGGCCCAGCAGATGCCGAGGCAAAAACAACAGTAAAGAAATCATCGCAAAGGGGCCGATCAACAGAAACTGTGCCCCAGCAAACTCGCCCAATCCGACGCCAGCACGGGCCAGACTCCAGCCCGATTCCGCGAGGCTCTGGACCTGAGATATCTCAATATGATGGGCAAAGGTGGGAAAGCCATGCTGCACATTCCAAATCAGATTGGGCAGAAACACGAAGCCTGCTACCAGGGCGGCGAGCCACGGACCTGGGGTCAGTAGCTCACGCCGCATCGCCAAGGCAATGAATGCACTGATCACAAACACGCCCATCGAATATTTGGAGAGCAGCCCCAAACCGACTGCGACACCGCAAACCACCCACAGACCCAGGCCACGGGTCCATCCCACGGTGGCCTTCACAAAACTCCAAAGCGCCACGGACCAACACATCAACAGCCATGCATCGGTGGTGGCAAACAAAGAATAAAAACCAAACAGGGGCGATAGGGCCAGAATCAATGCTGCGGCCATGGCCGCGGGCTTACTTGCAAACAAGGCCCAAGAGGTTGCCGCTGCAAAGAGCGCCGCGAGCCCAAGTGCAAACGCCTGGGACATACGGGCACAGCCTTCGATATTCGCAAACCCACCCAGGCCAACCGCATCACAAACAACACGATTGGCGCCCAGCATCCAGGCAATCATGGGCGGTTTGGAGTAATAGCCAAAAGCCAAGTCCTGGGCCCAGCCCAGATACTGGGCCTCATCCACCTGCAGCGGCAATGGCGCGAAAAAACCGGAGACGCTGCGGTAGACCACCAGCACCAAGGCCAATACAACAGTAAAGCTCAGAAGGCGCTGGCTCACGCTTTAGCGACGAGCGTAGATGCAGCCCCAAAGCATTTCGGGGCCGCTTTTATTGAGAACAAAGCGCTGTAAGGCGATTTACTCGACCGCCTTCACCATATCTTCGACCACCTTCTTGGCATCGCCAAAGACCATCATGGTCTGATTCATGTAGAAGAGATCGTTATCCAGGCCCGCATAGCCAGCGGCCATGGAGCGCTTATTCACGATCACCGTCTTCGCTTTATAGGCCTCCAGAATCGGCATGCCAAAGATGGGGGAACCGGGTGTGCGTGCCGCGGGATTCACCACATCGTTGGCACCCAGCACCAGCACCACATCGGTCTGGCCGAATTCAGAGTTGATGTCTTCCATCTCGAAGACCTGGTCATAGGGCACTTCCGCTTCTGCCAATAGCACGTTCATATGGCCCGGCATGCGGCCCGCCACCGGGTGAATCGCGTATTTCACCGTGATGCCCTTGTGCGTGAGTTTCTCAGTGAGTTCTTTCAACGCATGCTGGGCACGGGCCACAGCAAGGCCATAGCCCGGCACGATGATCACCGTCTCGGCATTCGTGAGCATGAAAGCCGCATCATCGGGGGAGCCGCTCTTCACGGGCCGCTGCTCTCCGCTGCCAGTCGCGGCTGCACCTGCCTCGCCGCCAAAGCCCCCCAAAATCACATTAAAGAATGACCGGTTCATCGCCTTACACATGATGTAAGACAGGATCGCACCGCTAGAACCCACGAGTGAGCCGGCAATGATCAGCATAGAGTTATTC
>VERJ01000023.1 GCA_018882795.1 Burkholderiaceae bacterium
CCCAGAAGAGGACTCGAACCTCCACAGTGTTGCCACCGCTAGGACCTGAACCTAGTGCGTCTACCAATTCCGCCATCTGGGCAAGGCAGGCGCGTACTTTAGCCGGAATCACATAATTGTCAAACCGCTCCGCCATACCCGCCTCCCAGACCAGCTTTTATGGTCGCCTAATCGGCCACCGCGATGGTTTTGGTTTTGTGCGGCCCGACGCAGGCGGCAATGATGTATTCATCTCGCCCAAGGAAATGCTCAAGGCCATGCATGGCGATCGGGTCAGTGCCCGTGTGGTGGGCACCGATCGTCGCGGCAGACCTGAGGCCGTGATTCTGGAGGTCGTGGAACACGCCAACCGTAATCTTGTGGGCCGCTTGGTCAATGAACGCGGTATTTTGCTGGTCGTGCCAGAAGACCAGCGTATCAAGCACGATGTGATTGTTGCGCCGATTGACACCATGGGCGCAGAGCCCGGACAAGTGGTCTCTATTGAGATTGTGGATCCTCCTACGCGTTACACACCACCCGTGGGTCGTGTGGTGGAAGTGCTGGGCGGTGTGGACGATCCAGGTATGGAAGTCGAGATTGCGGTGCGTAAGTTTGATGTGCCCCACGAATTTTCCGAAGAGGCACTGGCGCTTGCCAAGAAGCTCCCCGATCAAGTGCGGCCTAAGGATCTCAAGGACCGAATAGATCTGCGTGATGTGGCTTTTATGACCATTGATGGCGAAGACGCACGCGATTTTGATGATGCGGTATACGCAGAGCCCATTCCCGGCAAGGGTTGGCGATTGTTGGTTGCGATTGCCGATGTGAGCCACTATGTGGCCAGCGGCGATGCTTTGGATCGCGATGCATTTTCCCGCAGCACGTCGGTGTATTTCCCCCGTCGCGTGCTGCCGATGCTGCCCGAAAAACTCTCCAACGGGCTTTGTTCACTTAACCCCGATGTGGATCGCCTGGCCTTGGTGTGCGACATGGTCGTCACCACGACGGGAGAGGTCAAGGCCTATCAGTTCTATGAGGCCGTGATCTGCTCGGCACAACGGCTCACCTACACGCGTGCCTGGGCAGCCATGGCCGATCCTCTGTCGGAAGAAGCCATGCGGCTTGGTCCCCTGACCCAGACCCTGGGCTACCTGGAAGAGGTATTTCGTGTGCTTCTGGCTGCACGTGAGTCTCGCGGTGCGATCGATTTTGATTCGGTCGAGACCTATATGCAGTTCGATGCAAATGGTCGCATCGAGAAAATTCTTCCCCGTGTCCGCAATGATGCCCATCGGCTGATTGAGGAATGCATGCTGGCCGCAAACACCTGTGCGGCTGATATTTTCAAGCGCGCCAAACGCCACAGTTTGTACCGGGTGCATGAGGGTCCAACGCCTGAGCGGCTGCGTTCATTGCGCGAGTTTCTGAAGGTACAGGGCCTGCGTTTAGATGGTGGGGAGAGCCCGGAGCCCGGGGACTATGCGCGGCTTGCAAAAGAGATCCGCGCCCGGCCCGATTCACGGCTGATTCAGGCGCTGCTTCTGCGCAGCATGCAGCAGGCAATTTATACGCCGGAAAATGTGGGCCATTTTGGACTCTCTTATGAGGCCTATGCCCACTTCACATCGCCCATTCGGCGCTATCCGGATCTGCTGGTGCATCGGGTGATCAAGACCATCATTCATAACAAAGGCCACTACCTGCCGCCCTATGGCGACACGGGGCTGGACGACCCCATGCATCGCTGGCGCAACATTGGAGATCATTGTTCGGGTGCGGAGCGTCGTGCCGATGAGGCCTCGCGTGATGTCGAGGCCTGGCTGAAATGCCAATACATGAAATCGCGCATCGGTGAGCAGCTGCGCGGTACCGTGACTGGTGTCGCACCCTTCGGGTTGTTTGTCACACTTGATGCGCTGTATGTCGAGGGCATGATCCATGTCTCTGAGCTAGGTGCGGAGTATTTTCAGCACAATGAAGTGCTGCATGAATTGCGTGGTGAGCGCACCGGGCGGCGCTTTCGGCTTTACGACAGCCTGGTGGTGCAGGTGGCACGGGTCGATCTTGATGCCCGGCGGATTGAGTTTCAGTTGGTGCCCAGCATGATCCGGGCAACCCGCGCCTCCAAGGCAGCCGATCGTGATCAGGATTTTTATCAGGCACCGGAAGATGAAGCGACTGATGTCGAAATGCCGCAGTGGCTGGCAGAGGCCATGTCGGCCCAGACAAAGAAACGGTCTGGCGGTGCGCAGAAGTCGAAGAAGGCGGAAAAGCGTAAAGAGAAGCGCACCATAACCGCTCCAACTCGGGAAGCAAAATCAGCAGCATCGGCCAAGGCAGCCAAGGCCAAGCCGGGCCGTGCTGCCAAGGGCGCACGTCAGCCCGCAGGCCATGCTGGCAAGTCACGCAAATCACGTAGGTCAAAAGGGTCGCATCGATGAGTGCGGATCCGAAAGAAATTTGCCTATTGGGTTTTCATGCGGTTCGTGCTCGTCTTCGGTCCGCACCGGAGACGATTTCCCGCATTGTGTTTGATGGGCAGCGGCGTGATGCGCGGCTCAATGGACTTTTGAAGCTGGCTGAGCAGGTATCGGTAAAAACAGTGGCCGATTCAGCAACGGCCATGGAGCGTTTGGCCAAGGGCCAACGGCATCAGGGTGTGTTGGCGATTGCAGCGAGGCGGCCCCAGCCCGATAGTCTCTCGGATCTGTTGGAGCAGATGGAAGTGCTCAAACCCGTCGATCAATGGCTGTTAGTGCTTGATGGCGTGACCGACCCTCACAACCTGGGCGCGATTCTGCGTAGCGCTGATGCGGCAGGTGCTGCAGCCGTGATTGCGCCAAGAGATAAGTCAGCGCCGCTGAATGATGTGGCAGCCCGCGTGTCGGCCGGTGCTGCGGATCATCTGCCGTATTTGCAGGTGACCAATCTTGCGCGTGCGATTGAGGAGCTCCAGCAGGCGGATTATCAGGTGATCGGTCTCGCCGGAGAGTCTGAGCAGTCGCTGTATGCTGCTGACCTTAAGGGAAGAATTGCCTTAGTCCTGGGGGCCGAGGGCGAGGGGATGCGGCGACTCACACGTGAGCGTTGTGACATTCTTGTGCGGCTGCCAATGATGGGGTCGGTGGAAAGCCTGAATGTGTCGGTGGCGGCTGGTGTCTGCTGTTATGAGGCGCTTCGGCAGCGGTCGCAACGTTCGAAATAAATGTTCGATGGCTCGGGGCCTACCGTTGGGGGCTTTCTCTCGTCGCGGTCGCAAAACGTGAATCAAAAGCGTTTTGCTCCGACGCTCCTCGAGTAAATCCCCCAACGCTCTCCCCTCGGGGAATCGATTGACTCGATCAAGTAACACGACTGGAGAGCGTCGGGATTTCGAACCGGCGAACGCTTGCAGCCGGGCGAAACCCGACGCTAGGCCAGGAGCCATCTATCGACACCCGAGCCTTCGAACTGCACTAAATTCCACCAACCAATGCTTTGGCGAATTCGTGCGCATCAAACGGCTGCAAGTCCTCAATCCCCTCCCCAACCCCAATGTAATGCACCGGAATCGGCCGTGCCTTGGCAATGGCCAACAGCACGCCGCCCTTTGCCGTGCCATCGAGTTTGGTGACGACCAGGCCCGTCAAACTCAGGGCATCATCAAACGCCTTGACCTGTGCAATGGCATTCTGACCTGTGCCGCCATCAATGATCAGCCAGATATCGTGGGGCGCATCCGCGACCGCCTTGCCCATCACACGTTTCACCTTTTTGAGCTCTTCCATCAGATGCAGCTGCGTGGGCAGCCGGCCCGCAGTATCCACAAGCACGATGTCCGCCTTGCGTGCCACACCGGCACTCACTGCATCAAAGGCAACTGCCGCGGGGTCGCCCTGGGCCTGCGAGATCACATCTACACCATTACGTTGGCCCCAAACAATCAGCTGCTCGCGTGCTGCAGCCCGAAAAGTATCGCCTGCACCCAGCAGAATGCTTTTGCCCTCTGACTTCCAGGCATGGGCCAGTTTGCCGATAGACGTGGTCTTGCCCGCCCCATTGACCCCGGCCACCATCACCACGCGTGGCGTGGTGAAAGGCTGCGCTTCCTGATCAGACACAATGGCAAGAGGCTGCAGGGCCCGCTCGATACAATCCGCCACAGCCTGCTGTAGCTCTTGCGGGCTGCTGTCGTTGTTAAGCCGTCTTGACTTGATCTCCTGGCGCACCGCCTGCATCAGGTCCATGGTGGCCTGGCTGCCGACATCGGCAGTCAGCAGTGCTGTCTCCACATCGTCGTACCATGCGTCATCCAGGCGCCGACCCGTGAAGACCGCGCTAAGCTGTGCACGTGTCTTGGCAAGCCCGTCTTTCAGGCGGCCAAGTTTGAGCCGATCAAGGGTTCGGCCTAACCCTAGGAAACCAATCATCGTTTTTGTGGTCTGCTAGTACCTTGTTGATAGATTCTATCGTTTGGATTCTGAGATGCTGAAACGCTCTATTGCGCTCTTTCTTTACCTGATGCTCGGCATTGTGGGCACAGGCGCCCAGGCCAGCCCCCTAAAGCCCACGCTGGATAAGACCTTGTCCAATGGCATGCGGGTGTTGGTCTTCGAAAACGCCCGCGCACCCACGGCCCTGCACATGGTCTGGGTCAAGGCAGGCTCCATTGATGAGACCAATGGCCGCTCGGGCCTGGCCCACGTGTTGGAACACATGATGTTTAAGGGCACCAAGAACCTTGCGCCCGGCGAATTCAGCAGGCGCGTAGCAGCACTGGGGGGCAGAGAAAATGCGTTTACCTCCAAGGATTACACCGGATATTTTCAGCAGATCCACAAGGATTCCCTGCGCGAAGTCATGCGGCTGGAGGCAGACCGGCAGCGTTTTCTCAAGCTTGATGAGCAGGAGTTCAAAAAAGAAGTGCAGGTGGTGATGGAAGAGCGTCGGCTGCGCACCGACGACAGCCCCGCTGCCTTGGCCCACGAGACCCTTCTGGCCCAGGCATTTCAGGCAAGTCCGGTCCGCAATCCCATCATCGGATGGATGAATGATCTCGAGCATCTCTCGATTGCCGATGTGCAAGATTGGTATCGCAGCTGGTATGCGCCCAACAACATGATTCTTGTGGTCGCTGGAGATGTAAAAGCCGATCAGGTGTTTGCCTGGGCACAGCAGTTCTATGGACCCATGCCATCCCGGGCGTTGCCCAAGCGCAAGCCCCAGGAAGAGCCTGATCAAAATGGCCTGCGTCGCGTCAAACTCAAAGCGCCTGCACAGAATGCGTTTCTGATGATGGCGTATAAGGCCCCAACCCTGCGCGAGAGCCTTGGTCCCTTGTTGCCTTCTGCCACGCCTGCGCGAGATCTGGTTGCGCTTGATGTGTTGTCAGCGCTACTGGATGACCCGGGCACGGGCAGGCTGGTGCGCCGCCTGGTGCGTGAAGAGCGCATCGCGGTTTCAGTGGGCACTGATACCGATGGTGTCTCGCGTGGTCCGGGCCTCTTCATGGTGCAGGCCACTGCAGCACCCGGGGTGGCGCTGTCTACGCTGGAGACGCGCATCAAAGAGGAAATCGCAAAAATTGCCAAAGAAGGCGTAGAAGAAAAAGAACTGCAGCGTGTGAAGCGCCAGGCCAAGGCCAGCCAGGTCTTTCGTCAGGATTCCATGTTTTCGATTGCGATGGAGTCCGCGCGGCTCTTGCTTGCCGGCCGATCGATTGAGGATGCAGAACGCTGGCTTGCTGTGCTGGATGACATTCGAAGTGAAGACATTCAGCGGGTGGCCAAACAGTTTTTTGTCGACGATCAACTTACAGCCCTTGAGTTTGAGCCCCTGCCGCTTGCCGAAGCTGCCGCCAGACCAAAGCCTTCGGGCACGATGCGGCACTAGGAGCCGATGATGAAATTTCTTTTTGCCAGCCTGATGCTTGCCTTGGGCCTTTCACAGCCGCTCTCTGTTGCGGCCAGAAGTGCTGATATCCGGGAGTGGACCACGCCTTCCGGCACACGGGTCTTGTTTCTATCAGCCCGCGAGATCCCCATGGTGGATGTCTCGATTGATGTCGATGCCGGAAACAGATGGGAGCGCTCGGACCGCGCAGGCATTGCAGGTCTGGTCAGCGGCATGCTGTCCAAGGGGGTGCGGGCCAGTGGCCAGATGCCTGCCATGACCGAAACTGAAATCAGCGAGACATTCGCCGAGCTGGCGGTGCAGCGCGGTGGATCCGTCTCACTTGATCGGGCAACAATTTCTCTGCGCATGCTTTCTGATCCGGATGTGCGCGAGAAAGCCGCAAGGCTTATATCACGCATGATCTTTGATCCTGTGTTTGATCGCGAGATTTTGGAGCGCGAGAAAAAGCGCAGCATCGCCGGCCTGCGTGAATCCATGACACAGCCCCAATCAATTGCTACCAAGGCATTGTGGCGTGCAGTTTATCCAGACCACCCCTACGGCGCGGCCGCCACGCCAGAATCGCTTGAGTCGATTGGCCCAGCCGATTTGGTGGAGTTTCACAGGCGTTACTGGCAGCCCAATCGCATGCGGGTCACGATTGTTGGAGCGCTCACCGAGCCCCAGGCCCGAGATCTGGTGGCACAACTTTTTGCATCCGCTCCTGTTGCGCAAGTGGCGCCATCAAACCCATCGCGTAGCCACCCTGCACCTATCACGTTAAAACCCAAGGCGCAGCGCCAGGCGATTGCGCACCCTGCAACCCAGAGCCATTTGTGGTGGGGCATGCCAGGGATTGCGCGAGACGATCCTGATTTCTTTGCGCTGACCGTGGGCAACTATATTCTGGGCGGGGGTGGTTTTGTGTCGCGCTTAACTGAAGAGATTCGGGAAAAGCGTGGCCTCTCATATAGCGTGTTCAGCGCCTTTCAGCCCTTGGCGCAGCCGGGCCCATTCATGATCAGTCTGCAGACCCAGGGCGCAAAGGCACCCGAGGCCCTTGCGGTAGTGGAACAGACTTTAAAGAAATTTCTTCAAGAGGGACCCAGCGAAAAAGAATTAAAAGCGGCCAAACAAAACCTGATTGGTGGGTTTGCCTTGCGTTTGGATACCAACCGCAAGCTCTTGGATAACCTTGCGCAGATCAATTTCTATGACATGCCCCTGGATTATCTGGACACCTGGACATCAAAGGTGCAGCAGGTCACGCGCGAAGATATTCGGCGTGTCATGAATCGGGTCGTCACGCCAGAGCATCTCTCAGTGGTCGTGGTCGCAGGGCCCGAGGGTTTTAAGCCCTGATTGCGGATGGGCCAGCTGCGCATCATCGGCGGCAAGTGGAAGCGCACGCCGATTCCTGTGAAGGACCTTCAGGGCCTGCGTCCCACGCCGGATCGGGTCCGAGAAACACTTTTTAACTGGCTTGGCCAGCAGCTCAATGGCTGGCGGTGCCTGGATCTTTTTGCGGGCTCGGGGGCACTCGGGCTGGAGGCCGCATCCCGGGGTGCTGATGCGGTGGTGCTGGTGGAGTCTGATCGGGCCGCATCCCAGGCGATCGGCGATCTGATCAAAAAGCTCAATGCCCAGTCCCAGTGTCAGCTGGTGCAGGCCCGCGCCCAGGAATGGCTGGCCCGCCCGATGTCTCAGCCCTTTGATCTGATCTTTCTGGATCCGCCCTTTGGCTACGGACTGATTGACCAGGTGCTGCCCCTGCTGTCTCGGGTCCTTGTCGCTGGGGGCCTGGTGTATGTGGAATCCGATGCCCCGCTGGGCCCCGCACAGGCTGATGGGTGTGGCCTGAAGTTGCTGCGCGCAGACAAGGCGGGCGCGGTTCATTATCATCTGCTCCAACAATGTGCAGCGCAGGGAGAACAAAATGCTGAGAGCGGTCTATCCGGGGACATTTGATCCCCTGACGCGGGGTCATGAAGACCTGGTGCGTCGGGCCAGCAAGCTTGTCGATCATCTGGTGGTGGGTGTCGCCGATAGCAAGGCAAAAAAACCTTTTTTCTCCCTGCAAGAACGGCTGGAGATCGCCACCGAGGTGCTTGGCCACTACCCCAACGTGGAGGTTGCAGGATTTTCCGGCTTGCTGAAAGATTTTGTACGCCAGCACGATGCCAAGATCATTATTCGCGGACTGCGGGCTGTTTCTGATTTTGAGTATGAATTCCAGATGGCCGGCATGAATCGTTATCTGCTGCCTGATGTGGAAACCATCTTTCTCACCCCATCGGACCAGTATCAGTTTATTTCGGGCACCATTGTCCGTGAGATCGCTGTGCTGGGCGGGGATGTTAGCAAGTTTGTATTCCCCTCGGTCGAGAAGTGGCTCAGCGAGCGGCTGAACCAACAGGATTCAAAATAATCGCATGGCCTTATTGATCACCGATCAGTGCATTAATTGCGATGTCTGTGAGCCGGTTTGCCCAAATAACGCGATTGAATTGGGGCCGGCAATCTACGAAATCGATCCGGCTTTGTGCACCGAATGTGTTGGGCATTTCGAAGAGCCCCAATGCAAGGTCGTCTGTCCGGTGGAATGCATTGTGGTGAATCCCGACTGTGTGGAGACCCACGAGCAGCTCCAAGCCAAGTCCAAGGCACTCAGCACGCTGTCCTTTGTAAAAAGCGATAATTAGGCCTCTTTTCAGAGGAATCCCATGGCACTTCAATGCGGCATCGTTGGCCTGCCCAACGTCGGTAAATCCACCCTGTTCAACGCGCTGACCAAGGCGGGCATTGCAGCGGAGAACTATCCTTTCTGCACGATTGAGCCCAATGTGGGCATTGTGGAAGTGCCCGATCCGCGGCTTGCCAAGCTTGCCGAAATCGTCAAGCCCGAGCGCATCCTGCCGGCCACAGTGGAGTTTGTCGATATTGCTGGCCTGGTGGCGGGCGCAAGTAAAGGCGAAGGCCTGGGCAACCAGTTTCTGGCCAATATCCGCGAGACCGATGCCATTGTGAATGTGGTGCGTTGTTTTGAAGACGACAACGTGGTTCACGTGTCGGGCCGGGTCGATCCACTAGCCGATATTGAAACCATTGAGACCGAGCTTGCCCTGGCCGATCTTGCCAATGTGGAAAAGCAGATCGCTAAAACCGCAAAGCTGGCCAAATCGGGCAATGACAAAGAAGCCCAGCGTCTGCTGGTAGTGCTGGAGAAATGCCAGGCGCAGCTGGATCAAGCCAAACCTGTCCGCGCACTGGATTTGTATGAAGAAGAAAAAGAGCTCATTCGGCCGTTTTGTCTGATCACCGCCAAGCCCGCCATGTTTGTGGCCAATGTGAATGAAAGCGGTTTTAAAAATAATCCGCATCTGGAAAAACTGGAGGCCTATGCCAAGGCCCAGAATGCTCCGGTGGTAGCGATCTGTGCGGCGATTGAATCCGAGATTGCCGATATGCCCGATGAAGACAAGTCAGTCTTTCTAAGCGATATGGGCATGGAAGAGCCGGGCCTAAACCGCCTGATTCGCGCAGCGTTCAAATTGCTGGGACTGCAGACTTATTTCACAGCAGGTGTGAAAGAAGTCCGCGCCTGGACCGTGCGCGTCGGCGCTACTGCACCCCAGGCGGCTGGCGTGATCCACACCGATTTCGAACGCGGCTTTATTCGTGCCGAAGTGACTTCCTATGAAGACTTCATTGCATTTAAGGGCGAGCACGGCGCCAAAGAGGCAGGCAAGATGCGATTAGAGGGCAAGGAGTACATCGTTAAGGATGGCGATGTGATGCACTTCAGGTTCAACGTCTAGGTCTGGATTGCCCTGAGGTGTCTTGTTGAGCAATCGGCAGGTTCTTGTAGACAGCAATACGCTGCTACCCCATGAGGGGACGGTGATTTCGTTAAGCCACTTGTGAGATCGCGTCGAAAATATTCATTAAGACTTGCAGAAGTAATTAAGGAAAACAACCATATGGTCTCGCTTTTTTGGTCAAGAGCCTTTCTGATTCTCGCTGGGGTGTTCGGCGCGATTGCGGTGGCGGCAGGGGCCTACGCCTCGCACGGCCTGCCCGCCATGGTCGAGCCGCGCTTAGTCGACATGTTCGATAAAGCCGCTCGCTATCAGCTGGTGCATGCCGTCGCCCTGCTGGGCCTTGCCATGCTCAGTACTTTTAAATTTTTTAGAGTTTGGAGCGTGATTTCTGGACTCTTGTTTGCCGCTGGCGTGGTGCTGTTTTCAGGCAGCCTGTATGTACGCGTGCTGACCGATAACCCGGTATGGGGAATGGTCACGCCCTATGGTGGATTTGCGTTTATTGTGGGCTGGATTGCCTTGGTGGTGGCAGGGTGGAGTGCCAGGGCCCCTTCGGGGCCCCGCAAAGACGAGCTAAGCAAGGTGTCAGGCACCTCGGCAGACCAACCGTCACTGCGACCGCCCCCGGCGCGCGGCAGACTACAAAGAATGTAATTTTCGCTGCGCTGCCGTCGTATCGCCTGACACGATCGTCGGCAATTCCTTCACCGCCTCATCCACAGCGCGGTCAATCGAAATCTTTTCTTCCAGCCGCGGTGCGTTCAGTACAAATGCGGCGACATCCTGGTTTAAAGCCAGTGTGCGCGGATGGCCAATGCCGATGCGCAGCCGCCAGAAGTTGGGCGATCCCAGATGCGATTCGATATCGCGCACACCGTTATGTCCGCCATGGCCACCGCCCTGCTTTAATCGCACTCCGCCCGGCGGCAGATCCAGCTCATCGTGGATCACCAGAATGTCTTGCGGTTCCAGCCGGTGAAAGCGCGCAAAGGCGCCCACCGCTTCGCCCGAAGCATTCATGAAGGTGGTGGGTTTCATGAGCCAACGGTCTTCGCCCGCGATGCGGACCTTGGCCACTTCAGCTTTGAATTTGGATTCACGGGCCCAACCAGGGCCCGTGAGCTGATCAACGACCCAGAATCCCACGTTGTGCCGATGGGCGGCATATTGGGATCCCGGGTTGCCGAGACCAACGATGAGTTTCACTCAGGCAACCCGGAGTGATTTCAAAGGGATTACTTCTCGGCGGGCTTTGCTTCGGCAGCAGGCGCAGCACCTTCAGCGGGTGCGGCCTCTTCAGCAGCACCACCCGGCACCGAGGCGGTCACCACGGTGGGGTTCTCGCCGGTGTGCAGCACCAGGGTCACGCCTGCGGGCAACACCAGATCGCGCACATGCAGTGAATGGCCGATCGCCAGGTTTGCCAGATCGACTTCAATGAATTCAGGCAGATCCTTGGGCAGGCAGGAGACCAGGACATCGGTCAGTACGTGGCTCACCATGCCGCCCGACAGTTTGACTGCGGGAGAGATCTCCTGGTTTTTGAAGTGCAGGGGCACCTTGGTCTGCAGCTTCTGGCTGGCATCAACACGCTGGAAATCCACGTGCTGCACCAGAGGCTTATAGGGGTGCATCTGATAATCACGCAGCAGGACCTGCTCGGATTTTCCATCGACTTCCAAATCCAGAATCGATGAATGAAAGGACTCAACCTTCAGCGCCAGCATCAGCGGGTTGTGATCCATCTCGATGTTGGCTGGGGATTTCTGGGCGCCATAGACAATGCCAGGCACCTTACCGTCACGGCGGAGTCGGCGGCTCGCACCCGATCCCTGCACCTTACGGGAAGTGGCAACAACTTTCATGTACTGCTCCTTCAAAAAACGCGCTGTCAATTCAGCGCGGGTCAAAAACCTTCTGCTTCATTTGGCTGCCGCGACCAGCAATCCAGAGTCTGCAAAAGGAACGAAAAATTACTCCACAAACAGCGAACTCACTGAGTCCGACTTCACAATTCTTAAAATGGTTTCAGCCAACAATCCCGCGCATGACAGCACACGGATCCTGCCGGTGGCCTGCGCCTCTTTCGAAAGCGGAATGGAATCGGTGACCACCAGCTCATCGAGGGCTGATTTGGAGATACGCTCCGAAGCGCCGCCAGACAACACCGCGTGGGTGCAATAGGCCACCACACGCTCTGCGCCATGATCTTTCAGTGCCTGTGCAGCCTTGGTCAGGGTGCCGGCGGTATCGACCATGTCATCCATGATCATGCAGGTGCGGCCGGAGACATCACCGATGATGTTCATGACTTCCGACACATTGGCCTTGGGCCGGCGCTTATCGATGATGGCCAGATCGCAGTCCATCTGCTTGGCAAAGGCCCGTGCCCGCACCACACCACCCACATCGGGTGAGACCACCATCAGATTCTGATAGGTCTGCTGCCAGACATCGGCCAGGATGATCGGTGCGGCATAGATGTTATCGACAGGAATATCAAAAAACCCCTGGATCTGGTCTGAGTGCAGATCCATGGTGAGCACGCGGTCTACACCCACACTCTGGAACATATTGGCCACCACTTTGGCACTGATGGGCACACGGGAAGAGCGCACCCGGCGATCCTGGCGGGCATAGCCGAAGTAAGGAATTGCAGCGGTGATGCGTTCGGCAGAAGCACGACGCAGGGCATCGCACATCAGCATCACTTCCATCAAATGATCATTGGCCGGTGCGCAGGTCGACTGCAGCACCACGGCGTGTTTACCGCGAACATGTTCGAGGATCTCGACCGTTGATTCGCCATCGCTGAATTGGGCGACATTGGCCCGGCCCACGCGGGTGCCGAGATGCCGTGCGACATCCGTTGCCAACTTTGGATTGGCATTGCCGGTGAAGATCATGAGCCCCTCGGGGGCACCGCCTTCTTTGTTTAGTATGCGGTCGACCATCTCAGTCTTTGTCAGGGGCTACGGAAATCTGGCTGGGGAGGAAGGATTCGAACCCTCGTATGCCGGAATCAAAATCCGGTGCCTTAACCAACTTGGCGACTCCCCAACGGGTTACAACGCTTGCTCCGGGTGTTGCATCAGGGTCTGACAGACTCTCAACTGCGTGAGTCGGTCACCCTGCAACGACTGCAGCAACACATTCATGCGGTCGTAGAGACGATGGGCTGTTTCGGCGCTTGGCGCGGTGCAAAAAACTGCACCACCTGAGCCGGACATCCGCACCGCGGCCGGGGCAATCCCTTCGCTGGCAGCAGCCTGTGATAGCCAATCCAGAATCCTTCCGACTTCTGGAAAGTGGGCTTTAGTGACAGCCTCCAGATCATTTCGGCCGAATTCCCACACGGGCTGCTGGGCTGCTTGAGCGAAGCCCGCAATTTTCAGGGGTTTGGAATTTCGTGTCAATTCAGGTGCAGCAAAGATCCTGGCGGTCGCGACATGGCAGGCTGGCACCGCCACCAGGACCCAGCGGGGGGCCGCCGTGTACGCCTGGAGCTGCTCCCCGATCCCCTCGACAAAGGCAGCCTGTCCGAATAGGAAAAAGGGGACATCGGCTCCAAGGGACAACCCAATCTCGGACAGCTGTTCCCGGCCTAGGCCCAGGCCCCAGAGCCTGTTCAACCCCATCAGCGTCGTGGCGGCATCCGAGCTGCCGCCGCCAAGGCCTGCACCGGAGGGGATGGCCTTGCGCACAAGGATATTCGCCCCGGGCCTGCCCGCCGTCTGCCACTGCCGGGTCTGCTGAAGTGCCCTGGCCGCCCGCACGGCCAAGTCGTCATCCACCGGGCCAAGCAGATCGCCCGCTCTGTTGACCGATCCATCTGCGGCCAGGCTGAGATGGAGCTCATCGGCCCAGTCAATCAATTCGAAGGCACTCTGCAGCAGGTGATAACCATCGGGCCGCCTGCCCACCACATGTAAAAAAAGATTGATCTTGGCTGGTGCTAAGAGATGAAGAGAATCGGAATGCGTCATGAGCACCGAGCGGTCAAACCACGTGGGCCTAGGTGGGATCCAGCACCGCCCGCAGCATGATGTCGGTCTGATGGATACGAAACCGGAATTCACGCGGGCCATCTTCCGACCGGCTCATCTGTTCTATGCTGAGCATCAACAGGGTGAGCGTTTGATTGATATCGGTTTCATTAAATCGTGCCGCCTCGGTACCAAACAGCGACATCAGCATGCGTTGCTGATCGGCCGTGTTAAGCATCAGGCCCTCGGCATTAAAGGCCCTGATCTCAGCGCCCATGTTCAGCAATAAAGAGGTATTGGAGGGTTTTAACCTGCGCTCAAGGCTTCCAAGCGTCTGGCCCAGTGGCCCAACCCAGATCACCACCTGCCGTTCACCGCGGACATCACTTGCCCCTGCAGGCGTGATGCTGAGCCACTCGAATCGGCCCTGTCCGCCGCGCGAAGTATCGGGCTGCTCTCTTGAGGTCGCCTGAATGACAAATCGGCCCGAGTGGGCCAGCCGAATCTGTTCATTCGGATTGTCTAGTCGCAGCACGCCATCTTCCAGCTTGAGCCCCGTTTGCTGGGGCGGTGGTGTCTCCAGCCGGGGTGCTGATTGCGGAGCGCGTTGTGTGGCACAGCCCGTAAGTGCGATTGACACGGCGAGGCTGATCAGAAGAAGTGGTGAGCGTAAAGACATGATGGTGATGGTTAGCGTGGATGCACCCGCTCAATCGAAATCCCCAGCCGCTTAAGTGTGGCGCTGAGCACTTCATTGCGCGGATCGACTGCAAATGCGGATCGGAAAAAATTCTCCGCCTCGGCCTGCTGGCCTTTGACCCAAAGCACCTCGCCAAGATGTGTCGAAATCTCAGCATCGGGCTGCTGTCGCTGTGCCTGCCGCAGGTATTGCTCCGCAAGTGTGAGGTTCCCCAATCGGAAGTGGACCCAGCCCATACTGTCAATGATGTGCGCATCGTTGGGCGCAAGGGCCAGGGCCTGTTCAATCAGAGTCTTTGCTTCATCAAGCCGTTCGTTACGATCAGCCAGGTGATAGCCCAGTGCGTTATGCGCATGGGCATGTCGCGGCTCTTTTTTGATCAGACCGCGCAGCAGGCGCTCCATCTCCTGGGTCCGGCCGGCGCGCTCGTGCAGCATCGCTAGGGTGTAGATGACGTTTGGTTTTTCTTGATCAGGCCGGCTTACGCTTTCAAAGATTTTCAGACCATCGGCCTTGTTCGGAGATCGGCCTGCAAGGCCAGCCAGATAATCATAAAAAGCTTCGGTCTGCTGTTGACGTGCGGCTTCATCACGCCGAACGGAGAGCGAGCGAATGAGTTTTTCGTTCTCGCCAGTGATGAGCTGCAACAAATCCAAAGTGTTTTGCGCTTCCCGATCATTCGGCGCGCCGCGCTGCCAGATGGCCGCTGCTTCCTCCGCCCGCTGCGGGGATCGGGCCTCAATCGCCAGCTCGGTGGCCCGACGGGCGGCGGCTGGATCTTTTGTCTGCCGGGCGATGTTCAGATAGGTCGCTGCTGCAATGCCCACATCCCCCTGGGCCAAGGCGAATTCGCTGGCAAGAATCTGAAAGACCAGTGCGGCCTCTTCCCGGCCTCGCGCAACGGACTGCCCGGGCGCGGCCCAGACATGATGACTCCCCCCAAGCACAAGGCCCAGGGCCAGCAGCAGCCGACGCACAATGGGATGCCAAGAAGTTTGCGACATGCTTCTACACTAACCGATTCTGAAGAATCCATATCATGCCCGAACTGCCTGAGGTTGAAGTTACTGCGCAAGCGCTGCGCCCTGCGATTGACGGGGCGCGGCTTAAGGGATTTCGTTTTTCTGGCAAGTCCCTGCGGCATCCCTTTCCCAAGGCGGCACTGGCGCGATTGCAGGGAGCATCCGTGGTCGCCGTTGGGCGGCGCGCAAAATATGTGCTGATTGAATTTCCCATCGGCTGGCTGGCGATTCATTTGGGCATGTCGGGATCCATCGACTGTCGCATCGGGGTGGAGACAATTGCATGGGGCCCACACGATCATGTCGGGCTGAGCTTCGAGGGAACCAAGGGCGGCAGCGTGATGCTCGTGTATCACGATCCTCGACGCTTTGGTTCCTTTCAATGGATTGAAAAAGCAGGCCTGGGCGCAGCCGATATTGCAGACCGCCTGGGACCTGGTGCCTGCGGCATGGAGCCGCTGGATCCAGCCTTTACTGGCAGGTGGCTCTTTGATGCTTCGCGCGGCCGCAAGGTGGCAATAAAGCAGTGGCTCATGGATGGCAGAACTGTCGTGGGGGTTGGGAATATCTATGCCTGCGAGGCATTGTTTGATGCGGGCATTCATCCCAGGCGGGCCGCCCGCGCGGTGTCATTGAAGCGTTATGAGCAGCTGGCGCCTGCGATTCAGCGCATTCTGAATCAGGCCATTGCCCAGGGGGGCAGCACCATTCAGGATTTTCATGGCCCAGATGGCCAGGCGGGCCGCTATGGCCAATCGCACCGTGTTTATGGCCGCGAGGGCCAGCCCTGCCCCAGGTGTGCCAGGCCGATTCGCCGCATCGTGCAGGGTCAGCGCAGTACATTTTTCTGCCATGGCTGCCAGCGCTGAGTTTGAGGCCTTTGCCCAACGGCTGATTCGTTGGCAGCGTGAGTCTGGTCGCCACAATCTGCCCTGGCAGACTCGGCCCGCCGATCCCTATCGTGTCTGGCTCTCGGAGATCATGCTGCAGCAGACCCAGGTGACCACGGTGATCGATTATTTCCATCGATTTGTGGCGCGCTTTCCTTCGCTTGAATCTTTGGCGCAGGCCGATGAGCAAGAAGTGCTCGCGCTCTGGTCGGGCCTGGGCTACTACCAGCGTGCGCGCAATCTCTTGGCCTGCGCGCGCAGGATTGTTCAAGACCATGCAGGACAGTTTCCCAATTCAGCGCAGCAACTCGCCATGCTGCCCGGCATTGGTCCATCGACTGCTGCCGCGATTGCTGCAACGGTCTATCAGGAGCGTGCCGCGATATTGGATGGCAATGTGAAACGGGTTTTGGCCCGCGTCACCCGCGCAGAGCATGCATGGGGAAGTGTGGCCTTAGAGCGTGCGCTCTGGCAGGAGGCTGGGCGCAGGCTGCCGCAATCACCAAAAGATATGCCGGCCTATACCCAGGCCATCATGGATCTGGGTGCGTTGGTCTGCCGTGCGAAACAGCCGCAGTGCGAACGCTGCCCAGTGGTGTCCGATTGCCGCGCCGCGCGTGAAGGCGTGGTGGATCGCTATCCTGTAGCAAGGGCCAAGCGCTCGGTACCCACCCGTGTGGCCTATTGGGCGGTTTGCTGCGATCAGCATGGCGTGTGGCTGATGCAGCAGCCCACATCGGGCATCTGGCCCGGCTTATGGCTGCCTTGGGTCATTGATCCCGAGGATCTGCCCAGCGGCTGGCCAGAGATGTCTGCCCGCATACAAGCGATCCATGCGATCAAACACAGCTTCACCCACTATCGATTGACGATCTCTGCTGCCGTATTGCCTTGGTCTGAACTGCCCAGGCCCAGTGGCGCACCAGAGGCCCTGCAGAGATTTTCTTGGCCTGCAGCGCTTGCCCTGCCGCTGCCCGCGCCAGTTTCAAAACTCCTGCTTAAGCTTTGCCCCGCTGAGACAAAGAGCGGTGCCGCACAGAGCAGGAATACGCAGACTTGAATCGCGCATGTAACACTTCGGCGCAATAGACCGAGCGGTGCTGGCCGCCGGTGCAGCCAATGGCCACGGTAAGGTAGCTGCGATTTTCTTCGGCATGACGGGGTAGCCATCTCTGCAGATACCCCGCGATGTCATCGACCATCTCTTTGACCGTATCGTGTGATTCCAGATAACGAATCACCGGCACATCCTGGCCATTGAGTCCTTTCAATTCAGCAACATAGTAGGGATTGGGCAGACAACGTGCATCGAACACCAGATCTGCATCCATGGGAATGCCATCTTTGAATGCAAAGGACTGAAACAGCACGGTGAGTCGGCCATCCTGAAGATCAAGAATCTCTTTCACCCATCGGCGTAATACCTGGGGCTGCAGGTCGCTTGTGTCTAAAGAAATGCCCAGTGGCTCGATATCGGCCAGCATGTCACGCTCGCGCAGAATGCAGTCCATCAGCGTCTGCACCGAACCCTCTTCAAACACGGTATCCGGCTGGATGGTGCGGCTGAGGGGATGGCGCCGCCGCGTCTCGGAATACCGCTGCACCAAAATGTCATCGCGCGCATTCAGAAACAACACCTTGACATGGTGGCCCTCTTGTCGAATCTGTTGCAGGTTCTTGGAGAGATGATCCAAAGATCCTGCTGTCCGTGCATCAACGGCAACAGCAAGCTGGGTCTGGCCAGCCTGCATCAGATTGGTCAGCACCTGCTCCAGGAACACGACAGGAAGATTGTCGATACAGAAATAGCCCGCATCTTCCAGCACATTCAAGGCCACCGATTTCCCGGAGCCCGACATGCCGGTGACCAACACAATATTCATGGAATTACTCGGGTGGAAGCTGATGCATGGCGGCGTGCTGGCGCTCAACGAACTCCTGCATGGTGTCGATGCCGCGCAGGCTCAACACTGTGTTGCGCACGGCGGCCTCAACCAGCACTGCAAGATTTCGGCCCGCAGCAACAGGAATGACCACTTTGCGAATGGGCAGCCCCATCACATCCTGGGTCATGGCCTCCAGTGGTAGCCGCTCCAGTTCATTCATCACTCCGCGTCGGATCAGCTGCACGATCAGCCGTAGCCGCATTCGGCGTCTTACCGAGGTCTCACCAAAGATGGTTTTGATATCCAAAAGGCCCAGACCCCTCACCTCGAGCAGGTTCTGCAGTAGCGGCGGACAGCGGCCCTCGACTGCATCGGGTGCTGCGCGCGTGAAATCCACAACATCGTCGGCAATCAGGCCATGACCCCGGGTGATGAGCTCAAGCGCCAACTCACTCTTGCCCAGGCCTGACTCCCCCGCGATCAGCACACCCATGCCCAGCACATCCATAAAGACGCCATGCATCTGAGTCTGTGGTGCGAGTGCCCGTGAAAGCTGGGTGCGCAGAATTTCGATAATCTGGCCAGCGGAGACCGGTGTTCGCAGCAGGGGCAAGGATTCCCGCTCGCAGGATGTGAACACCTCTGCGGGCGGAATCTCGTCATCGGCAATGATGATGGCGGGCGGATGGCCTGCGACCAGTTCCGCAGTCAGATAGTTCTTCCGCTGAGGATCAAGCCGGTTGTAATAGGCAACTTCTGGCGTGCCCATGACCTGAATTCGGTTGGGGTGAATCAGGTTCAGGTGCCCAATCAGGTCTGCACTTTCGGTGGATTGGCCACCGATTTTTCTGCCGGCGCCGGTCTGGCCCGTCAAAAAACTGAGTTTTAACGTCTCTGCGTTTTCGTCAAAAAGGGATTTAACGTCAAGCACGTGCCGGTTGCCAGGCTTCAAGGGCCCGGTGCAGGGCCTGGGGATCTGTCTCGGTGGTCAGCACATCGCGCATCTGCCGATCAGAGAGCATCTCGGCGACTTCGGAGAGGATTTCCAGATGCTGCTGTGTGGCCTGCTCGGGCACCAACAGAAAGAGTAAAAGGCTGACAGGCTTGCCATCGGGGGCATCGAAGGGCACTGGCTCAGCAAGTCGCACCAGAGCAGCAACCGCTTCTTTCAGGCCCTTAATGCGGCCATGAGGAATGGCGATGCCTTCGCCAAGGCCGGTAGAGCCAAGGCGTTCGCGGGCAAAAAGCGAATCAAAGACCTTGACCCGGGCAATGCCCTGATTGTTTTCAAACAAGAGCCCAGCCTGTTCAAAGACACGCTTCTTACTGCTGGCTTCAAGGCCAACTGCAATATTGGCCAAAGGTAAAAGCTGGCTAATGCGGTTCATCGTTCCGCTTTGTCAATTCGGTTGGCGGCATTATAAGTCTAATGCTGCGCCGCGCTAAAAAAGAAATCAGGGGGCCATTTGGTGACCAGCCGCCTGGCCGCGATGGACGCCGGGTCGGTGGGTTTCTTTGTACCGGACCACCTGCCGATCCAGCTTGTCGGCCAGCAGATCAATGGCGGCATACAGATCGGCATGGCTGGCCTCGCAGTGGATGTCCTTGCCGGGCAGGTGAACCGTTACCTCTGCAATCTGGTTGAGCTTTTCCACCCCCAGTACAACATGCACTTCATTGACATGATCAAAGTGCCGCCAAGTTCGCCCAAATTTCTGATCAACATAGTGACGGATTGCGCTGGTGATCTCGATGTGGTGCCCCTTAACGGTCAGATGCATGACGATCCCCTTTCAGAGTTTTTTGCGTTGACTGACAGGCTCAATTTTGAGCGCTTCTCGATACTTTGCAATGGTGCGCCGCGCAACCTGAATACCCTCCTGCCCGAAGCGGTCGGCAATGAGCTGATCTGAGAGGGGTTTTCGTGGGTCTTCCTCCGAGATCCACTGCCGGATCTTGGCCCGGATGGCGGTGGAGGAGGCTGCGCCACCCCCTTCGGTACTGACATGGCTGGTGAAAAAATATTTCAACTCGAAGGTGCCGCGCGGTGTCAGGACATATTTGTTGGTCGTGACCCGCGACACGGTGGATTCATGCAGCCCGCAACGCTCTGCGATCTCGCGCAGCACCAGGGGCCGCATGGCCACTTCGCCTTGCTCGAAAAATCCCTGCTGTTCAATGGCGATGGCCTGCGCAACCCGCAAAATCGTATCGAAACGCTGCTGAATATTTTTGATGACCCAACGTGCCTCTTGCAGCTGAGAGGCCATGCTGCTGGCCCGTTCATGCCGAATGAGTTCTGCATACAGTGGATTGATCGACAGCCTGGGTACCGCTGATTCATTCAATCGAATCTGCCACTTGGCGCCCGATCGTGTGTCTGTGCGATAGGCAATCACATCAGGGATCACAGACTCGGCGGCATCGTCTTGAAATCCGCTGCCTGGTCTGGGGTTGAGTGCCTGAATCAGCTGCACGGCTTCTTTTAAAAGCTCACGATCACAGTGCAGTGACTTGCACAGATCATTGAATTCTCTGGCGCCAAGTGCCTGCAGCAGGGCCTCGTTGGCCACAAGCCGTTTGGCCAGTGCGATGCGCTCCGCGGCTGCCGCGTTTTCGTGTGCATCGCAGGCGGTCTCCAGATGGTCCAGCTGCAGCAGCAGGCATTCCTGCAGATTGCGCGCGCCAATGCCGATTGGGTCCAGGCTCTGCAGCAATGTCAGTCCCAGCTGCAATGCATCGGCATCCAATCGCTCGCCGAATGCTTCCATGAAGAGATCAGCAACACTGGCCTCTAGTTCCTCCAGTGTTTCGCGCAGATAGCCATCGTCATCCAGAGATTCGATCAGGGTATCGAGCCAGGCCCGATCCGGCTCGGATAAGTTCAGGCCGTGGGCCTGCTCACGAAGATGCTCGCGCAAGCTGATAGGCTGTGCCTGCTGATTGCCCCACCAGTCAGAATCATCATCGCCGGATTTCGGACCGCTGGATGACCAGCTCTCTGCAGATCCGGCAAGGCCCTCCTCAAATCGTTCCTCGCTCTCCGGGCGTTCATCGGCCGCCGTTTCGGTGTTGCTTGACTCTGTTGTGCTGGTGGCGGAATCGGCCACTTCAAGCAGGGGGTTTTCGGAGAGAAAACGCTCGACTTCCTGCTCAAGCTCTGCAGTGGACATCTGCAGTAGCTTGATGGATTGCTGCAGCTGAGGCGTGAGGGCGAGTTGCTGGGAGGTGCGAAGGCCGAGGGAGGGTTTGATCGCCGCCATGACTGCTACATCCGGAAATGTTCCCCGAGATAAACCTTGCGGACATTGGCGTTGGCGATGATGTCTTGCGGTGAACCATTGGCGAGCACTGACCCCTCGCTGATGATGTAGGCCCGGTCGCAGATGCCCAGTGTTTCGCGCACATTGTGGTCGGTGATCAGCACACCGATATTGCGCTCTTTCAGAAAACGCACAATGCGCTGGATCTCGATCACTGCAATCGGATCCACGCCGGCAAAGGGCTCATCGAGCAGAATGAATCGTGGTGAAGTGGCCAGGGCCCGCGCAATTTCCACTCGGCGCCGTTCACCCCCCGAGAGTGAGACGGCCATATTGCCGCGCAGATGCGTGATTTGCAGATCATTGAGCAGTGTGTCCAGGCGCTCCTCGATTGCTGTGCGGCTGAGTGGCTGATTGCGGTCATCGGTCTGCAGCTGCAGGATGGCCCGAATATTGTCGGCCACCGAGAGCTTGCGAAATACCGAGGCCTCCTGCGGCAGATAGGACAGGCCCATTCGGGCCCGCTGATGAATCGGCATGCGGGCAAGATTTTTGCCATCCATCAGAATCTCGCCGGCATCCGAGTGCACGAGGCCCACAATCATGTAAAAGCTGGTGGTCTTGCCCGCGCCATTGGGGCCCAATAGCCCCACGACCTCACCGCTTTCGATGTGCAGTGTTACATCTTTGACCACCGCGCGGCCCTTGTAGACCTTGCGTAGCTGGCGAACATCAAGCGCGCTGACCTGGGTCATGGACGCTTGCGGGGCATCAGAAACATGCGCGAGCGGGCCTGGCCCTGGCCGGATTCCACCTGATACTGCTCGGTCAGGTTATCGTAGGTCAGCCGGTCGCCTGCGACCTGATCTCTCAGCACATCGCCTTCAAGTCGACGCATCACGGCATTCTGGATCAGGATCACCAAGTCATCCTTGCCGTTGTAGTCGAGTTGAAGTGCCTCGCCCTCCATGAATTCATTCAGACCCTCGCGCTTTTGTCGAAACCGCGCGGGCTGACCAGTCATCGTGCCGAAGTAATTGCCCGCGCTGTCTTGCGATAGCTCCATGCGATCGCCGCGCATCACCAGGGTGCCCTTGGTGAGCACCACATTGCCCGTGAAGATCGTGATCAGTTTCTGGTCATCGTGATCGAGCCTGTCGGAGTCGATCGTGGTGGGCTTGTCGCGATCCGCTTTTTCGGCAAGCAGCGGGCTGCACCAGGCCAATGCCAGCCCAAAGATGGCCAGAAGTACTCGGGGCCGCAGTCCTTGGCGCGACTTCATTCGCGTTTCTCCTTCGGCATGATCATGCGGGATTCTGAAATGATTTCAATTTTCTGAGTCTTTTGGTCAAAACGCAGGCCAACGCCCTGCAGGGTGGAGAGGCCCCGTTGCACAAGTACCGGGGCATCGGTCACGGCCCGTTCCTCCTGCACAAATAGGGTTGCCCGGGAGGTCGTGATGTTGGCCCGGGGCTGACTATCAAAAGCGTCGCGCTGGATCATGACATTGCCCTGCAGATCAATTTGATTTTGTTGATTCGTGCTGATGGCCTGATCGGCCCAGATGAAGGTCTTGGGCCGATCTGTTCCAAGCGAGACCAGCACAGGCTGATCAATCACGCTGCGGTCGGCACGCTCGATGAAGGTGATGCGCTTGGCGTCCAGCCGGTATTGGGCATGGCCTTTCGCATCAGTGCGGATGATTCTTGGATTTTCAATCACGGCGTTGGGTGCTGCCTCATTCACCACGGCCGAATTAGGCCGGCTGCGCTGCAGATATTCATTCAGACCCCAGGAGGCCGCTGCGAGCAGCGTGAACAGCCCGATCGAGATGCCATTGCCAAGCCACTCGGGTTGTCTCACGCGCGGGCCCTCAAAATAAAGTCGCAGCATTCGCGCACGGCGCCCTGGCCCCCGGAACGAAGCGAAACCCAGTGGGCCTGGGCCAGGACATCATCCACTGCATTGGGCACAGCGGCGGCGAAGTGGACCCGCGAGAACACGTCCAGATCGGGACTGTCATCGCCCATATGTCCGCAAACGGCACCAGAGAGCTGATGCTCAGCCGAGAGGCGATCAAAGGCCTCGCCTTTATTACTTGCGCCCTGGATCACGATATCGAATCCAAGCTCCTTTGCGCGTATCTCAGTGGCCGCATGCTGGCGGCCACTCAAGATCCCGATACGCAGCCCAGCGGATTTCAGCATCTTCAGGCCGTGCCCATCCAGGACATGAAAGCGTTTGAGCGACTCACCCTGGGCGCCATAAAAGAGCCCCCCGTCGGTCATCACACCGTCCACATCAAAAAACATCCACTCGATGCGCCGCGCACGCCGCAGGGCCTCTTGCAGATCGAATGGGTTCGGATGGGTAGGGGCGGCTGGCATGGCGCAAATGGCTCAAAGAATCTTTGACTCAAGCAGGTCATGGATGCCCACCGCACCTTCAAGCCGACCTTCCCCGTCGACCACCAGCAGGTGGTTGATGCGGGTGGTGTCCATGAGATGTGCGACCTCGCTGGCCAATCGTCTGCGATCAATGGTCTTGGGGCTGCGGCTCATGACATCGTCGATCACCAGCTGCCGAACATCAATGCCCTGCGATAACACCCGACGCAGATCGCCATCGGTGAAGATGCCCATCACGCGTTGTGCATGATCAACCACTGCCGTCATGCCCATACGCTTGCCGCTGATTTCTTTGAAGGCCTCGGTGACAGGCGTGCCCAGCAGCACAACGGGCAGCTGATCTTCAGTGCGCATCACATCCTCAACCCGGATCAGCAGCCTTCGACCCAGGCTGCCCCCGGGATGGGAGCGTGCAAAATCTTCTGCGCTGAAATCGCGCAGATCCAGCAGCACCAGGGCCAGCGCATCCCCAAGGGCCAACGATGCCGTGGTGCTGGCGGTCGGCGCAAGATTGAGCGGGCAGGCTTCCAGTTTCACCGCGGAATTCAGATGCAGGTCGGCGATCTTGGCCAGGCTTGATTCTGGATTGCCCGTCACTGCGATCAGCTTGGCACCCAAACGTTTGATGTGCGGTGCGATGGTGGCGAGCTCTTCAGTCTCACCGGAATTGGAAAAAGCCAGCACCACATCGTCGGCCTGGATCATGCCGAGATCGCCATGCCGCGCCTCGCCGGGATGCACAAAGAGCGCCGGTGTCCCCGTAGAGGCCAGCGTGGCGGCAATCTTGCGCGCAACATGCCCCGATTTGCCCATGCCCGAGACCACCACCCGGCCCGTGCAATTCAATATGCATTGGGCTGCCTCAACCAGCTGATGGTCAATCTGATCCAGCAGTCCCAACACCGCATCGGCCTCGATCTTGATGACTTCGCGCGCACGCTTGAACACCCGTTCGGCATCGATCACGCCAGTGGGATGAGCAGATGAATGATTCTCGCGATTCGCCATGGCCTTTGTAGCGTCCGTTGATACACTTGACCCAAGAGAAAGGCAGTTTAGCAAAGCGCGCTAGCAAACTTCATACCAATCATGGAATCGCTTCTCGGGGTCATTGTGGTCTTGCTTGCCGTCTCGGTTGGAGCGGTGACCGCGGCACGTGCCCTGAAACAGCCCCCCTTGGTGGGTTATCTGCTGGTGGGTGTGCTGCTAGGGCCGCATGCCCTGGGACTGGCACCGGATACTGCGGTGACCCGATGGCTTGCCGAGATCGGTGTGGTGTTTCTGATGTTTTCCATCGGCCTGGAGTTCAGCCTGCCCAGATTGCGTGCAATGCGCTCCCTGGTGTTCGGCCTTGGGGGCATTCAGGTGGGCGCAACGATTGTCATTGTTGCGGTGGTGACTGCGACCACCCAGGCATTTCACGGTATTTCATGGCAAGCAGGTGTGGCCTTGGGCGGGGCATTGGCCATGTCGTCTACGGCCATGGTCATGCGCCTGGCCGGTGATCGCGGCGAGATCGGCTCTGCCCACGGCAAGCCAGTGGTGGGGGTGTTGCTGTTTCAGGATCTGGCGGTGGTGCCGCTCCTGGTGCTGATTCCAGCCCTCTCCGGCCTCAATGCCGAAGGAGATCAGGGCCTCGGGGGCGCACTTGCACTGGCCATGGGCAAATCGATTCTGGTGTTGGCCCTGGCCTTGTTGGTTGGTCAGCGCCTGGTCAGGCCCTGGCTCACGGTGATGGCCCGCCGCAAGTCGCAGGAGCTCTTCACCCTCAATGTGTTGCTCATGACGCTGGGCCTTGCCCTGATTACCGAGCATGCGGGCCTGTCTCTGGCGCTGGGCGCATTTCTTGCGGGCATGCTGATCTCCGAGACTGAGTACCGCTATCAGGTGGAAGCGGATGTGAAGCCCTATCGCGATGTGCTCATGGGCCTGTTTTTTGTCTCGGTCGGGATGCTGCTGGATTTCTCAGTGATCGTCAGGGATTGGCCTGTTGTGATGTTGATGGTGCTGGGCCCGATGCTGTTTAAGTTCGCCATCATTGCGGCACTCGCCAGACTCTTTGGTGTCGGAACGGGCGCTGCTTTGAAAACGGGCTTGTGGCTCTGTCAGGCCGGCGAGTTCGGGTTTGTCTTGCTGGATCCTGCGGGGTTAAATGGCCTGATCCCCCAGGAGATCCTGCAGTCCGTGCAGGCGGCCATGGTGATCTCAATGCTGCTGGCACCATTCATCATTGAGCAGAGTGATCGTTGGATTCTTCGGATCGTGCGCAATGAATGGTTATTGCGATCACTGGAGATTCACAAGATCGCATCGCAGACCATCGGCTCTGATCGCCATGTGATTGTGTGCGGCTTTGGCCGATGCGGCCAGAATCTGGCGCAGATGCTGGATGCTGAGAAAATTTCTTATGTCGCACTGGATCTTGACCCTCAGCGCACGCGCGAGGCTGCTGCTGCAGGCCACTCGGTTGTATTCGGAGATGCCGCACGGCGCGAGACCCTGTTGGCGGCGGGCATACATCGCGCCAAGACCTTGGTGATCACCTATGCGGATCGTGCCTCTGCAGTGCATGTGTTGAACACGGTCCGGCACCTTGCGCCTGCACTGCCGATCGTTGTGCGCGCCCGCGATGATGCCGATCTCGGCTCTCTGCGTTCGGCCGGTGCCACCGAGGTGGTGCCCGAGGTGGTGGAAGGCAGTCTGATGCTGGCCTCCCACGCGCTTGCCCTGGCAGGTGTGCCGCTGCACCGCGTGCTGCGTCGGGTGCGCGAGGTGCGCGATAGCCGCTATGCACTGCTGCGTGGCTATTTCCATG
The DNA here is from genome assembly GCA_018882795.1 of Burkholderiaceae bacterium. Classification (GTDB taxonomy): domain Bacteria; phylum Pseudomonadota; class Gammaproteobacteria; order Burkholderiales; family Burkholderiaceae_A; genus Lacustribacter. Next base: position 26,648 of record VERJ01000023.1, read on the forward strand.
GGTCGGTGGATGATGCGAGCGAGCGCAGTGCGGAAGTGCTGCTGCGAACATTCTCTGTGCCAATTTCCTCCGGCTGCGTGGGGGCAACGCTGGGGTCTCTGGAATTGGGCGAGTCAGGTGTGGAGATCACCAGTCTGCGCCGCGGCCGCGAGCGGCTTGCCATCAGTGATGACCTGGTGATTCAAGCCGATGATGTGATTGTGATGCGTGGGGCTTCTGAGGCCCTGGCTGTTGCCGAGGAACTCTTAAGCGGAAATCTCGGCCTAAAATAGCTGCCCCGCTCCGTCCTTTCATTTTCTCTAGGAAAATCCTTGCCACTCGTTGTCTCTCCCGCGTCAGCGGGGTCCGCAGATCAGTCGACTGCTATCGGCCAGACTACCCCAGTGGTCGCCTTTCGGCGTCTGAGCTTTGGCTATGGCGAGCGGCCCGTGATCGACACGGTGTCGTTCGAGATTCAGCCCGGCCAGGTGGTGGCGTTGATGGGGGGCTCGGGCGTTGGCAAGACCACCCTGCTGCGCTTGATCAGTGGCCTGGTGGGGCCGCAGCAGGGCCGGGTGGAGGTCTTCGGCAACCCCCTGGATCGTCACGATCAGGGGCGTCTCTATGAGGCCCGCCGTCGCATGGGCCTGCTCTTTCAATTCGGCGCCCTGTTTACTGATCTGACCTGCTTTGAAAACGTGGCCTTCCCGATGCGCGAACACACCAACCTATCTGAGTCCATGGTCCACGATCTGGTCATGTTGAAGCTCGAATGCGTGGGCCTGCGGGGTGCTGCGGCATTAAAGCCTTCTGAGATTTCAGGGGGCATGGCACGGCGTGTGGCACTGGCTCGGGCGATTGCCCTCGACCCGGAATTGATTCTGTATGACGAACCCTTCGCAGGCCTGGATCCAATTTCTCTGGGTGTGACCGCCAACCTGATCCGTCAGCTCAACACTGTGTTGGGTGCAACATCCATCGTGGTGACCCACGATGTTGCGGAAACATTTGCGATTGCAGATCGCATTTTCGTGTTTGCACCATCGCCCACCGGCGCACGGCTGGCCGCCCAGGGGTCGCCCCAGGAGCTGCGGGCCAGCCAGGACCCCTTTGTGCGGCAATTCCTGGATGGCCGTGTCGATGGCCCGGTGCGCTTTCATTACCCCGCTGACCCGATTGGGCAGGCCTTGGGGCTGGGAGATTCCGCATGACCGCACTGGTGGATTGGGTGGCAGGATTAGGCCAGTCTGGATTGAAGTTTGTGCGTGGGCTGGGCGTTTTTGCGGTGCTGCTGTTCAAGATCCTGGTGCGCTCAATTGCCATCTGGAAGCGGCCGCGATTAATCGGTGCCCAGATTCATTTCCTGGGCAACCATTCCCTGGCCATCATTGTGGTGGCGGGCCTATTTGTTGGCCTCGTGCTCGGACTTCAGGGCTATTACACCCTCAGGCGTTACGGCTCCGAGGAGGCCCTGGGCCTGCTCGTGGCCCTGGCCCTGGTGCGGGAATTGGGCCCCGTGATTGCCGCCTTGCTGTTTGCGGGCCGTGCTGGCACCTCGCTCACCGCCGAGATCGGCCTGATGAAAGCGGGAGAACAGCTCTCTGCCCTGGAAACCATGGCAGTGGACCCCATCGCCCGGGTGCTGGGCCCACGGTTTTTCGGCGGTCTGATTACTGTCCCGCTTTTGGCGACCCTGTTTTCCGCGGTGGGTGTGATTGGGGGCTGGCTGGTCGGTGTGGTGCTGATCGGGGTGGACCCCGGGGCCTTCTGGTCCCAGATGTCGGATGGGGTTGATTTCTGGGATGACATCGTCAATGGTGTAATCAAGAGTGTCGTGTTTGGGATTGCGATCACCCAGGTTGCGCTGATGCAGGGCTATGAGTCCAAGCCCACCCCGGAGGGCGTGGCCCGTGCAACTACCCTGACCGTGGTCATTGGATCGCTTGCTGTGTTGGGCCTTGATTTCGTCTTAACCGCCTTAATGTTTGGGGAGCTATAAATGCAGGGCCGAAATCTGAATCTCGCCGTTGGCGCTTTTGTGCTGCTGGGCCTGTTGGCGTTGCTCTTCATGGCCCTTCAGGTCAGCAACTTAAGCACGCTTTCCAATGGCAGCACCTATGAGCTCAAAGCGTATTTCGACAACATTGGTGGATTGAAGGCCCGGGCCGCAGTCCGCAGTGCAGGGGTGGTGGTGGGCCGCGTCCGTCAGATCCAATTCGATGATCAGCAGTACCAGGCACTGGTGATTCTGGATATGGATTCACGTTATCAGTTCCCCAAGGACACCTCGGCCAAGATTCTCACCTCAGGCTTACTGGGCGATAACTATGTGGGGCTAGAGCCTGGTGGCGATCCCGAAATGCTCAAGTCCACCGATCGTATCCGCATGACCCAGTCGGCAGTGGTTTTGGAAAATCTGATTTCCCAGTTCCTCTACGGCAAGGCCACCGAGCCCTCCTCTGGCGGGGCCCCCGCCAATTCAGGCCGTAAATCGCCCTAAGCAAGTGAGCGCATGCCCTATCTGCTGAAATTATTGTCGATCTGCTGTTTGGCGTTGGCCACAGGCTGCGCCAGTCTGCCCGCAGGCCATGTGTCTGATGAACGTGATCCCTGGGAGCGATACAACCGCGCGGTATTTGAGTTCAACGACAACGTCGATCGTGCAGTGATCAAACCGGTGGCCGAGGTCTATCGCGACTATGTGCCGAACATTGTTCAGACCGGCCTGCGCAATTTTTTTGGCAACCTGCGTGATGTGATCATCTCGGTCCATCAGCTGCTGCAGGCCAAACCCGGTGAAGCCGCCACCGCGGTGGGCCGGGTGCTGGTGAACACGACCCTCGGGGTCCTCGGCCTGGCCGATCCGGCCAGCGGCATGGGATTGGCCAAGACCAATGAAGACTTCGGCCAGACCTTTGGCCGCTGGGGGGTTGGGCCTGGTCCCTACTTTGTGCTGCCCCTGCTGGGCCCAAGCACGGTGCGCGACACGGTCGGTACCGTGGCGGATTTCAGCTTTGATCCCATCGGTTCAGTGTTTGAAGAGAGCGCCGCCAGAAATATCGCATATGGCCTGATTGCGATTGATCGCCGCAAGGACCTACTGGATGCTCAGAGCACGATTGAGGCCCTGTCATTTGATCGTTACTCCGGGGTTCGGGATGCGTGGTTGGCCCGTCGCAGGAGTCTGGTCTATGACGGCGACCCGCCACCACTACCCATGAAGGAAGACTAAGATTCCCTTATGAACCCGATTCGCTCCCTGACCGCCAAGATTGTGCTGGGCATCTCCTGTTGGCTCATGTCCGTGGGCCTGCATGCGCAGACTGCGCCGGATGAACTCATCCGCTCTGTCTCTCAGGGTGTGCTTGATGAAATTAAAACCGATCGCAGCCTGCAGACAGGCGATATCGAGCGGCTCAATCTGCTGGTGGATAAAAAAGTCTTGCCGTATGTGGATTTCCAGCGCATGACCGCATTGGCCGTGGGCCGCAATTGGCGCACGGCAAGCCCTGATCAGCAGAAGATGCTGATGACAGAATTTCGCAGGCTGCTGCTGCTGACGTATTCAGGCGCTGTGCGGCAGGTCACCGACACCACCATTCAGGTCCGGCCGATGCGCTCCAAACCTGAAGATGATGAAGTCATTGTCCGCACACAGATCCTGCGGCCCGGCACCGAGGCGGTGCAGCTTGACTATCGGCTGCAAAAAAGCCCGACCGGCTGGAAAATTTTCGATATGAACGTCATGGGACTCTGGCTGGTCGAGCACTACCGCAACCAGTTTACCCAGGTGGTGGGCGCTGGTGGCATTGATGGCCTGATTCAGTCGTTAAGGGATAAGAATCAGAGCCTTGCCTCTGCCAATGGCCCGGGCGCAAGACGCTCGGCCAAGTGAGCGATTCCCATGAGGGAAATCCTGCTGCAATTTTCTGAGCGCGTTGTGTTGTCTACTGCCATGCAGGAGCTCGATCGTCATCAGCGTTTTTTGCGCGAGACCCGATTGCAGGAGCGTGAAGGTGCAGCATCAATCCAGCTGGTTGCCGATCTTGGCGCATCAAAAGAAGTCGATACCGCGGTGTTGGGCGTGCTGCTGCATCTGGATCGGGAGGCGCGCAGCCGGTTCGGCTGCCCGCTTGTGATTCGCTCGGCATCAGAGAATCTGAAATCGCTCGCCCGGCTCAGCTCGCTTGAATCTGTAATGTCCTGGCAGGCATGAGCGACGCAAACACGCCCGCTGTTTGCGTCAATCAGGTATCCAAGATTTATCGCAGTGCGCGCGGCGAGGTCCGCGCACTCACCGACGTCAGCCTGAAAATCCGGCAGGGGGAATTCGTTGGCTTGCTGGGCCCTAACGGCGCCGGTAAGACCACCCTGATCCAGATTCTCTCGGGGCTGGTGCGGCCCAGCTCGGGGGATGTGGCCATTCTGGGGTTCGATGTGTCGCGGGAATCTGTCATGGCCCGTCGCTGCCTTGGCGTGGTGCCGCAGGAACTGGTGTTTGATCCCTTCTTCACAGTCCGCGAGACCCTGCAAATCCAGTCCGGCTTCTTTGGCATTGCCCGCAACGATGACTGGATCGATGAGCTTTTGCACAATCTTGGCCTGGCCGACAAGGCCGATGCCAATATGCGGGCGCTTTCTGGCGGCATGAAGCGTCGCGTGCTGGTGGCCCAGGCCCTGGTCCATCGGCCGCCGGTGATTGTGCTGGATGAGCCCACGGCGGGGGTGGATGTCGAATTGCGTCAAAGCCTCTGGGCCTTTGTTCGCAGGCTCAACCGCGAGGGCCACACCGTGATGCTCACCACCCACTACCTGGAAGAGGCCGAGTCGCTCTGCGAGCGGGTGATTCTGCTGAAGTCAGGCAGCATCCTTGCGGATCAGCGCACCGATGAACTCCTGCGTCATTCCGAAGACAGCCTGGAGACGGTTTTCCTGCGCATGCTGCGCGAGAGCTCGCCGCCACAGAGCGCCTAGTGATCGCCCGCTACAATGTCGGCCATGGTGACTCCCGAAAGCATCCAAACCGATATTGCGAAAGGCCTGGCCTGCGAACATCTGAAGGTCGATGGCGATGGCCATCACTTCGAGGCCGTGATTGTCAGCAGTGCCTTTGAGGGCAAACGGCCGATCGCCCGGCATCAGATGGTCTATGCGGTGCTGGGTGATCGCATGAAGGCGGAAATTCATGCGCTTTCCATGCGCACACTCACACCCGCTGAATGGGCCGCCTCCCAACCCTAAGGACAAGATGGGCCCGGTGACCGCACTGGCTCCCATCGCTTAGAACAATCATGGATCGCTTTCGAATTACTGGCGGTGCTGCGCTCTCTGGCGAGGTCACGGTCTCGGGCGCTAAAAACGCGGCATTGCCGATTCTCTGCGCATCACTGCTGAGCGCCGAGCCGCTGGTGTTATCCAACGTGCCCCGCCTGCGTGATGTGGGCACCATGAAAAAATTGCTGGCCCAGATGGGCACGCGCATCGAGACCATGCAGATGCAGCCCGATGGTCAGGAGCAGCTGCGACTGGTGTCGGATGCCATGACCCATCTGCAGGCGCCGTATGAACTGGTGAAGACCATGCGGGCCTCGGTCCTGGTGCTGGGCCCGATGCTGGCCCGCTTCGGCGAGGCCCTGGTGAGCCTTCCTGGCGGCTGTGCCATTGGCCAGCGGCCTGTGGATCAGCACATCAAGGGCTTGGCTGCGATGGGTGCCGAGATCCAAATCGAGCACGGCTACATCAAGGCCCAGGCCAAGCGGTTACGCGGCGCCCGCATCGTCACCGATATGGTCACCGTCACGGGCACGGAGAATCTCATGATGGCCGCGGTCCTGGCGGAGGGCACAACCGTCATTGATAACGCGGCCCGTGAGCCAGAGGTTGTGGATCTTGCAGACTGTTTAATCAAGATGGGCGCCCGAATCGAGGGCGCGGGCACGGATCGGATTGTCATCCACGGCGTGGATCGTCTGGGCGGTGCCCAGCATCAGGTCATGGCTGATCGAATCGAGGCCGGTACTTTTCTCTGTGCTGTTGCGGCCACGGGTGGTGATGTCATGGTCAGGCATGCGAGTGCCCAGACTATGGGCGCCACTTTGGAAAAACTGCGCGAGGCCGGCGTGCTGCTCTCCGAATCGAATGAAGGGATTCGTGTCACAGCCCACTCCCGGCCCAAGGCTTTTAATTTCAGGACTGCCCCATTCCCAGGTCTGGCCACCGATATGCAGGCCCAGCTGATGGCAGTCGCTGCCATCGCCCAGGGCACCAGCATCATCGCCGAAACAATTTTCGAAAATCGTTTCATGCATGTGCAGGAGCTGCGGCGGCTGGGTGCCCAGATTGAGGTCGATGGCCACACGGCCATTGTGCAGGGCGTGCCGGCCCTCTCCGGTGCCCGTGTGATGGCGACCGATCTACGTGCCTCGGCGGGCCTGGTGATTGCGGGCCTGGTGGCCAGTGGCGAGACCGAGATCGATCGCATTTATCATCTGGATAGGGGCTATGACCGCATGGAAGAAAAGCTCCGTGCCATCGGCGCCCAAGTCACCCGGATTGAAGAGACCGCCACATGATGACCTTTGCCCTCTCGAAGGGCCGCATTTTTGATGAAGCGCTGCCACTCTTGAAGTCGGTCGGCATTACACCGCTGGAGTCTCCCGAGTCATCGCGCAAATTGATTCTGGGCACCAACCGGCCCGATCTGCGGCTATTGATCGTGCGGGCCAGTGATGTGCCCACCTATGTGCAATACGGCGCGGCAGATATGGGCATTGCTGGTGCGGATGTGCTGACCGAGCAAGGCAACGAGGGCCTGGTGCAGCCCGTGGATCTGGGCATCGGCAAGTGCCGCATGTCGGTCGCAGTGCCTGAAGGCCTGGATTATCAAACGCTGGTGCAGCGGGGCGCTCGAATTCGGGTGGCCACCAAATACGTGAACATTGCCCGAACCCATTTCGCGGCTAAGGGCGTTCATGTCGATTTGATCAAGCTCTATGGTTCTATGGAATTGGCGCCCCTGGTCGGTCTGGCCGATGTGATTGTGGACCTGGTCTCCACCGGCGGCACGCTGAAGGCCAATGGATTAAAGGAAGTGGAAAAAATCTCAGAAGTGTCTGCCCGCTTAATCGTGAATCAGGCAGCACTCAAAACACGGCCCGAGTCACTGCGTCCCCTGATGGACACCTTCGCCAAGGCAGTTGGGTAGCAAGAAGATGACTGCTTCTGTGCGCATTGCGCGCCTCTCCACATTGCAGTCCGATTTTCAGTCGGTGCTGGCGCGGCTGCTGCGGTTTGATGCCGCCCAGGATGAAGCGATTGCAAAAACGGTGAAAGACATCATCGCTGATCTTCGTGCCCGTGGTGATGCCGCGCTGCTGGATTACACCGCCCGATTCGATCAGGTGTCGGCCGCATCGGTGGCAGCGCTGGAAATCTCGAAAAGCGAATTGAAACAAGCATTCGATAGCCTGCCCGCGGATCAGCGTGAAGCATTGTCGGAAGCGGCCGCGCGCATCCGGGAATTTCATGAGTTACAGAAGCAATCTTCCTGGACCCACACCGATCCGTCGGGTAATCGCCTTGGCCAGCGTGTGACCGCTTTGGATCGCGCCGGGCTCTATGTGCCGGGTGGCAAGGCTGCCTATCCTTCTTCCGTGCTGATGAATGCCATCCCTGCGAAGGTTGCGGGCGTGGGTGAGCTGATCATGGTGGTGCCCACACCGCAGGGCACACGCAATTCTCTGGTCTTGGCGGCGGCATTTCTGGGTGGTGTGGATCGTGTGTTCACCATTGGGGGCGCGCAGGCTGTGGCCGCGCTGGCTTATGGCACAGCCACGATTCCTGCGGTCGATAAGATTGTGGGGCCGGGCAACGCGTATGTGGCCGAGGCCAAGCGTCAGGTCTTTGGCCAGGTGGGCATTGACATGATCGCGGGTCCATCAGAAATTCTGGTGATCTGCGATGGCAAGACAGATCCAGATTGGATTGCCATGGATCTCTTCTCGCAGGCCGAGCACGATGAACTTGCGCAATCAATCCTGCTCACGCCGGATGCAGCCTTTACCGATGCAGTGCAGGCCTCAATCGATCGGCTGATCGACTCCATGCCACGCAAGGATGTGATTCGCAAATCCATGGAGGGCCGTGGCGCCCTGATTCAAGTCCGTGATCTGGATGAAGCCTGTGAAATTGCATCGTCCATTGCCGCAGAGCATCTTGAAATTTCTACCGATCAGCCGGAGCGCTGGGCTGAGAAGATTCGACACGCCGGCGCGATTTTTCTTGGCCGCTATGCATCGGAGTCGTTGGGGGATTACTGCGCGGGCCCCAATCACGTGCTGCCCACCATGCGCACGGCGCGCTTCTCTTCACCGCTGGGTGTCTACGATTTTCAGAAGCGCACCAGCATGATCGAAATAAGCGAGTCGGGTGCACTGGCGCTTGGCAAAATCGCATCGACCTTGGCGCAGGGTGAACAACTGCCTGCACATGCGAGGGCGGCGGAACTCCGATTGAAATCTTCTTAAGCGGGCTCACGAGGGCTCGGGTCCTAGCCTCGGGTGTCGCTCGTTTCGCGGTCGGCAAACAACAGCTAAAAGCGTTTGCCTCCGACGCTCAACTCGTCGACATCCCGATGCTCTCCCCTCGTGTAGAAAGATGTCTCCTGGCCTAGCGCCGGGTTTCGCCCGGCTGCAGGCGTTCGCCGGTTCGAAATCCCGACGCTCTCCAGTCGTGTTACTTGACTGAGGCAATCAATTTCCCGAGGGGAGAGCGTTGGGGGATTTACTTGAGGAGCGTCGGAGCAAAACGC
>VERJ01000024.1 GCA_018882795.1 Burkholderiaceae bacterium
GAAAGCGAGTGCACCCTGGATGTAAAACTTATGAAACTCCTGGGCTTCCTCATCGGTGAGTCCGGAAAGACTCGTTTTGCCGTTACTCATAGGATCTCTCCTGTAAGTTGGCCTTGCGGCCGTTACCACGAAAACCCCCCGTGGCCGGAGATGACACAACAGCCTGTTGCGACATTCGTTGGATGAAACACAAAGGCAGGCAGCAACTCATGCCAGCTCTCCTTGTTTCATCGCATAGCGTGCACGCCGGACGTGGTCCGCCGTGACTGAAGCAGCGCCTGTACTCTTAGCATCGCGCTCGGCCCGATCACGCAGCCGCTTGGCTGCCGAGATCTGCACCAGCACAGGCTCGGTTTGAACAAATTCATTGAGCAGGGCCTGGGCATCCTGCTCCCATTGCAGAGCGGCCTGGCCCCCATCGCCCACCCGTGCAGGCGTCGGGTCGACCCGATCCAACTCGGTGCCCAGCGGCAGGATGTGAAACAGCGCATCAAAAAGCGCATTGCAGAATTCCTGCAGGATGTAAGTCGCACCCGAGTACCCCATGAAGGGCGTACCCGTGTGGCGGCGGATGATGGCACCCGGAAACGATGCGGGAATATAGGCTGCGCGTGCACCGCTCTCCGCCAGATACATACGCTCGTTATAGCTGCCAAACATCACGAGTGGCGGTTTTTCTTTGCACAGCGTGCGAATGGCTTCGTTATCAGTCTTCTGTCCGGGTTTTCTGGAGACAGAGAAATTACAGGGTAGTCCCAACTCATCTTCAAGGTAATGACGCATGCCACGGGCATAGGTGTCATTGGCCACAATGGCGAAACTTGCAGTGCCAAAAAAATCCTGGGTGACCGAACGCCATAAATCCCAGATAGGCTTGATCGTGGTGTGTTTCTGTTGAGCGATAAAGGGCTCGGGATCCAGACCCAGTAACTCACCAAGTTTGCGCAGAAACTTTGTGGTGCTGTGCAGGCCGATGGGTGCCTGCAGATAAGGACGATCAAGGGCCTCGCACAGAAGCCGACCGAATTCACGATACATGCAGATGTTGACATCGGCCTCCACCAGGCGAGACACATCGGCCAAGTGGCTGCTGAGCGGAAACACCATGTTCACTTCAGCGCCAATGCCCTGCACCAGGCGACGAATCTCGGCGAGATCGCTGGGCATATTGAAAGTGCCATAGGCTGGGCCAATGATGTTGACACGCGGCTTTTCACCTTCTTTTCGCGTGCGTGGCGCCGGCACTTTCTTCATGCCGTATTCAGTCCAGAGCCACTTCATGGCACGATCGGCACACTGCCACTGGTCTTCATCGATGGTGCGTGGCAGGAAACGCTTGATATTGGTGCCCTCGGGCGTGACGCCACCACCAATCATCTCGGCGATAGATCCCGTTACCACCACAGCAGGCAGATCAGGATCCAGGGTGGCATGGGCGCGTTTCATCGCGCCCTCGGTGCCCTCGCGGCCGAGTTGCTCTTCCGCAAGCCCGGTCACCACAATGGGCAATTCGTGTGGTGGCAGCGCATCGGTGTAATGCAGCACCGATGTCACGGGAAGGTTCTCGCATCCCACGGGGCCATCGATGACCACTTGCAGGCCCTTGATGGCGGTAAAGACATACACCGCCCCCCAATAGCCGCCTGCACGATCATGGTCGATGACAAACATCAGCCCATCTCCTCGGCCTTGCGAGCCTTTTGCATCTTGGCCAGCTGACGGCGGGTCATGTCGCGAAACTCGGGGTGTGCCTTGGGCAGCTCTTCCCAAACACCGGCAGTATCCCCTGCGCCGACATCGTTAAAGAATGCTTCCATTTGATCGAAGCGCGATTTGTTCGCAATGGCGGCGTTGATCACCTGGGCCAAGGAACCTGCGCCTGCGGGACCCATGAGAGGCCGGGCAGAAATCAGATTGGTGAAATATAGCGCGGGGATACTGGCCTGCTTTGCCGCTTGCACGACAGGCGTTGTGCCAATCGCCAGATCCGGCTGGAACTCGTTCATGGCATCGAGATCTTGCTCAAGCGATGCGCGGAACTGCACGTGCACACCTTTGGCCTCTAACCATTCGCGATCGCTATCGCTCCACTGGGTGCGCGGGCAGGCAGTACCGACATAACGCACATCGGCTCCTGATTCGACCAACAACCGTGCAACGAGAAGCTCGGAGCCTTCATAGCCGCTCATGCTGATGCGGCCCTTGATTGGCATCTTGGATAATGCACCTTTGATCGCGGGCAGCATTGCATTTTTTGCAGCATCGATTTTTTCTTGAGCCACACCGGCGGCGACGCCAATCGTCTGCAGCCAGCCCTCGGTACCCTCTACTCCCACGGGGGCCGAACCCACCACTTTGCGGCCTGCAGCATCGAATTCACGAATACTGGCCGTGTAAAAGGGATGAATGGCAGCAACAGCCGCGCAATCCAGCGCGGTGTAGAGTTCGCGCCATTCGCGCGTAGGCACCACGGGGCCTGCCGCCAGGCCCATAGGGGCCAACATCATGCCAATGCCCACGGGATCAGCAGGGAACATCTCGCCCAGCAGGGTGATGGTGGGTTTATCCGTGACGCGATTTTTTGGCGCCTGCACGGGGCCCGCCATGATTTCCTCGCGTGCAAACTTCAGCATTGCGCCTGCAAGCACATCTTTCGCTTCAGCATGCGTGGGCACACCAAACCCCGGCACATCAATGCCAATCACACGGACGCCATTGATTTCCTTGGGCAGCAGTTGCAGAGGCACGCCACTGGCAGTCGGCACGCAGAGATTGATAATGACAATCGCATCGTATTTACCAGGATCAGCCTGGGCATGGACCGATTCACGGATGTCTTCAAAGAGTTTTCCGGTAACCAGTGTTTCGGAATTAAACGGCACATAGCCCACGCTGCGGCGTGCGCCATAGAAATGCGAAGTAAACGTCAGTCCATAGACACAGCATGCCGAGCCTGACAAGATGGTAGCGGTTCTGCGCATACGGAGGCCAACACGCAGTGAGCCGAATGCGGGGCACATGCTCTGAGGCTGGTCGTGCGGGCCCTTAGGATAGTCGGCGGCGTATTGATTAAGTGTTTCAGTCTTTCCCGCGCCACGCGCAGCAGATGCCATCTCCGCAGGTGCGCCGCATGCACCCACGGATTGCGAAGCGCCGGACATAGCGTTCACAACCTTGATGGGAATATCGATGGGCTTGTTCATCACGCGTTCTCTCAGACTTCCTCGTAGACCACTTCAAGGCTCTGCTTAACAGGAATATCCACGCCCATCATGTCGGCCAGTGTTGCGGGCTGCAGCACAACATCGCGGCCCACGGTATCGGAGCTAAACAGGCCCAACAATTCATCTTGAGAAAGCGGCTTGGGCCGCACAGGCGGGGCCTCGGCCACGTTCGTGCCGAGCTGCTCAAAAAGCGGGCCCCAGGTGGTGCTGGGTCTGCCGACAATTTCATAACTGGCACTTTTACGGCGAATGTCTTCGTTGGCTGGGATCGCCGCCAACACGGGAATACCGACTTTTTCGGCAAATGCAGCGGCTTCGCCGGTGCCGTCGTCTTTGTTGATCACCATGCCAGCAACGCCGACATTGCCGCCAAGCTTGCGGAAATATTCCACTGCAGAACAGACGTTGTTGGCCACATAAAGGGATTGCAGATCGTTGCTACCCACCACAATCACCTTTTGGCACATATCCCGCGCAATCGGCAGTCCAAAACCGCCACAGACCACATCGCCCAAGAAGTCGAGTAACACGTAGTCAAATCCCCAGTCATGAAAGCCAAGCTTCTCTAGGGTTTCAAAGCCGTGAATAATGCCGCGACCACCACAGCCACGACCAACCTCGGGGCCACCCAGCTCCATGGCAAAGACGCCATCGCGCTTGAAGCACACATCGCCAATGGCGACTTCTTCACCAGCGAGTTTCTTTTTCGACGAGGTCTCAATGATGGTGGGCGTGGCCTTACCGCCAAAAAGCAAGGAGGTGGTATCGCTTTTTGGATCGCAGCCAATCAGCAGTACTTTCTTGCCCTGCTGGGCCATCATGTAAGAGAGGTTGGCGAGCGTGAAGCTCTTGCCAATGCCACCCTTGCCATAGATCGCAATGATCTGTGTTTCTTTTTCTGTGCTCACGACACATTCCTCCAGTCAAGAACCATCTTTAGACAATCGGGATCCTGAAAGGCGGTGCGATAGGCTGCATCGGCTTCGGGAGGCGTGCTGCGGTGGGTGATCAATCCATCCAGCGAGAGTGCACCGGATTGGGCCAGGGATCTCACCGCATCAAGATCCTGGGGCTGCCATTGCGCAGCAATTCGGAATCGGGCCTCGCGCATGAAGGCCGGCGGAAATGTGAAAGCGAGCGGGTCTTCATAGAAACCCGCCAGGGCGATCTCACCGCCAAATGCCATACGCGACACCAAGGTGTCGAGGATCTTGGGATCCCCACTGACATCGCAGATGCGTTTGTAATCGCGGCGATCATCCGCAGTCGGGTCAATCACGGGGTAGCCCATGGCGCCGACACGCCGCGTCGGATTTGTTTCCCAGACCACAGGCCGATGGCCTGCCACCACGGCAAGCCTTGCGATCAATCGGCCCAACACCCCGTGGCCCACAATCAAATCAGGCTGCGCATCAGCACGGCCCTGATAAACGTGGTGGGCGGTTGCGGCCAAGGCGAGCAATACGCCACGCTCACCCAACGATTCATCGATCGCCAACACACGATCCGAGGGGACGATCACACGCGAGGCTGCGCCGCCGAATAATCCGCGAATTTCTCCAAAGCATTTGGCACCTGGCACAAACACGAACTCACCCTCACGGTGGGTGGCACCCGGCATCGCGTGCGCAACGCGGCCCACAGACTCATAGCCCGGTATCAAGGGATAGCCCATCCCGGGGAACATCGGCATGCGGCCAGACCAGAGCAGCTTCTCGGTGCCGGTACTGATGCCACTGAACAAAATGTCCACGACAACGTCACCCGCTACCGGTGGCGACAAAGACACAGCACTCAAGGCCAAGTCGAGTGGTTTTTTGAGAACAATCGCCTGAGATTGCTTGGCGAAATCGGGGGGATGCATTGTCAAATTTGCCTTACTGTTTTAACTGTCAATTTTACTTGACAGTTCAATCGTATGCTTCCTGTTGTCAAAGTCAATAGCCCAGGCCGAAGGGCAGTCGATTCAGAGCAAAACAGTGGGATTTAGGGCCCGCCCAGGAGATCATCCGGGGGTGCCGGAGCCCCTTCGAGCAACGATCAGGCGCACCTGTAGAGGCAGCCGGGTGGACTCCAGCCGAGCCGACTCAAACCCCGCCTGGCCAATCAGTTCGATCAAGCGCTCGGCACTCCTGGACTTTCCTTTGCCCATGGCCAGGAGGTAGAAACCGAAGTAAGCACTTCCCATAGTCTCTGCACCGGGGGTTCCGGACATGGGCTCGGCCACCAGGAGGGTGGCCCCAGGAGCCAGAGCCTGGTGGACCGCCTTCAGGATCGCCAGCGCCCGGTGGTCATCGTGGTCATAGAGCACCCGAAGCACGGTAGCCACATCGGCCCCCTTGGGCAGGGGTGTCTCGAAAAAGCTTCCTCCGACGGCCTGGGCCCGGCCCTCAATGCCCGCCATCTGGAAACCCTTTTGAGCCAGCCCAGCCACTGCAGGCAAATCAAAGAGCATCAGCTGCAGTTGGGGAAAAGCCTTGGCGGCAGCAAGCAGGAAAGTGCCCTGGCCGCCGCCCACATCAAGTAGGACACGGTGGCGTTGAAAGGGATAGGCCGAAAGAATTTCTTCCGCCACAAGAGGCTGTGAGGCACTCATCAGTTGGGAGTATTCGGCCACCTTATCTTCAGAGAGCAATGTGGGTGATGCAGCATGCTCATCGGCATAGGGCCAGTACTTCGCAAGGCTTGGATCGGTCTCGCCACGCAGCAGCGCCACTGGGTCGCGTAGATCGGCATACAGCGTCGCGTGGTGCTCCACCAACGCAGTCACTGGCTTGTTGTGCGCCATGACCGCGCCCAGCATACCCAGGCCCCAGCGGCCATCGGCACGCCGCTGCACGAGTTGCAGGGGCTCGGCTGCCAGCATCAGCCGATCCGTCGCGTCCTCGGTCAATTGCAGCCGCGATGCCAATACGGCAAGGGTGATGGGACCCGATGACAGGATGCGAAAAACATCCAGTCTGACGCAGGCATAAAGTATTTGCGTGTAGACAAAGCCCGCAACAAGATCGAACAGTGCCTTGGCCTGACGGCGTGCAACGAATCGTGTGATTGGAAAACGCACCGCAAAGCGATGAAAGGCATCGCTTGCGAGAAGTCGATCCCGCAGTTCAAGCCACTTTTGAATCAACTAGACCCGCTCCAGCACTTCCCGGGGAACGAGACGCTCGGACTCCGATAGCACCAGGGACCGGAGATAGGGCGCACCAGGGCATGAGGGAATCGCACGAATGGCCTTACCCACCAACAACTCAAAATTCTGTACAGCACCAAAAAGCCCAAGTTCGCGAGCAGAACTCTGACGATCATGGGCAATGTCCTGGCCCACAGGTTTGCCAAGTGAATCGGGATCACCCACCACATCGCGAATGTCATCCGCAACCTGATAGGCCTCGCCCAACCACTCACCAAGTGGTCGCCAGGAGTCAGCGTGGGCGCCAGCGGTCAATGCACCGCAGGCCGTGGCAGCAGCGAATAAAGCACCGGTCTTGGCACGCTGATAGTCACGCAGATTGGCCTTGGGTTCGCACTCCCAGGCCTGTCCCGCAACGATGCCATCCGGGGCGCCCGTGGCCTGCGCGATCACGGAGATCACTGATGCAACACGCTCGGGATGCTTGGACTTCACCGTAGCGAGAACCTGAAACGCCAGCACGATCAATCCGTCACCGGTGAGAACTGCGATGCGTTCACCAAATTTCTTGTGGACAGAGGGCTGGCCCCGACGCGTGGCCGCATCATCAAAGCACGGCAGATCATCATGGACCAGAGAAGCGCAATGCAGCAGCTCAAGGGCCACCGCAGCGGCCGTGGTCAGTTCAGGGTCATCATGGCCGCAGGCCTTGGCCACCGCCAGGGTGAGCTGGGGCCGAATCCTTGCGCCGCCGGGAAAGACCGCATGGTGGTAAGCCTGGGCCAGCAGGCCAGGACCGTGGGGCGATTCGGACAAAGCAATGGCTGATCCGATAGCCTCTTCAAGGGCCTGCTTCAAGGACTCTGCCGTTGCCATGGAACCTCCCTACACTTTGATCAATCGGACGACCGGGCCACGGAAAAGCCCAAACGACCACACCTTGTGTAGGTATATTGTCACTTATGACTGTCAACTGCAATAGACACTTTTCAGGCGATGCAGAGGCGGCCCGCCGACTCCTGCCCGCCGACTGGCCCCACCGGCAGGCCAGCGTCCTGATTAAATCCGGGGAGCTGGACTGGCATCTCCAATTCCATGCCTCTCGCAAACCAAGCGGCCTGACCCTGCTCCTGCTGCATGGCACCGGCTCCTCGACCCACTCCTGGGCCGACCTGATCGAGGGGCTGCGCGAATTTGCCTGTGTGATGGCTGTTGACCTGCCCGGCCATGGTTTTACGCGCGGCGCCACACAACGCATGCTGACCCTGCCCGGCATGGCCGACGAACTGCAACGGCTCTTCACTACGCTGAAGCTAGCGGGCCAGCTCGCCATCGTGGGCCACTCTGCAGGAGCACCACTTGCGATTGAATGGGCACTGAAATTTGCCCGGCCCGCAGCACCATTGCAGCTTGCGCACATCATTGGGCTGAATCCCTCCCTTGTGCCACCGCCACTGCTCTACACAACAATGTTGGGCCCTGTAGTCGCACCAATTGCAACATCGAGTCCCATGACCGGCATGCTCGCCTTCATTGCGGCCAATACCCGCATGGTGGATCAATTGCTGGATTCGACCGAATCAAAAATTCCCGAGACCCATCGGCGCAATTACCGTTATCTGTTTTCGCAGCCCAATCATGTTCAGGGTGCCATGGGATTCATGGCCGGTGCGGATCTTCCCTCCATTCTGGAGAGAGGGAAAGGCTTACAGATTCCGACCCACTTTCTGATCGGCGCACAAGACACCTGGGTGAAAGAAGGACCCTTAAAAGACGTGATCCGTATTTCCTTTCCCCGGGCCAAAATCACGACTTGGCCAGGTGGCCATCTGCTGCACGAAGAGCTGCCCACCGAAGTGGTCCGCTACATTCAGACCATCATCTTCACTGCCTGAGAGACTTCAACCGCACCCGCATACGGCAGGGGCATGTAACGGGCCCGCATCTCCTTGGAGAGTAACTGCGCCGCCTGTGAAGGCTGCGGGGAAGTATCAATCACCATGGCCGCCACGCCCGCTGCTGCGAAGTGACGTGCGGCATGAAGTGCATCCTGCTGTGCCTGCTCACGGCCGGGATTGCCCTCGCGATTGATATTGGCCTTGCCATCGGTGAGCATCACCACAACCGGTGTCTCACCCCTGCGCTTGACGCCTTCGGCCAACAACTGACAGGCCTCCAGCGCCATCGCCAGCGGCGTGCCACCGCCGCCGGGCAGACCAGAGAGGCTGCGCTTGGCGCGCACCAAAGAACGCGTAGGCGGGAGAATGACTTCGGCCTGCTTGCCGCGAAAAGCAATCACCGCCACCTGATCACGACGCACATAACAATCGGCCAATAACAATTCAACAGCGCCCTTGGCCTCCGCCAGCCGATGAATCGCCGATGACCCCGATGCATCCACCACGAAAATGGTGGTGGTCTCGGACTTCTCTTTGAAGCGCTTGATACGAAAATCTTCAGAACGAATGTGGAGCTTTTTCTTCACGCCATGATGCACTGGGGGCGACTGATCCAGCCGCGCTGGCGTGCGCAACTTCTGCCATGGCGCAGCCGCGCGCAGGGTATCGATGATGCTCAAGCGGGCACGGCCCGCAGGCATGCCCTGGCGAGAGCCCAGTGGCCGACCGCGGCTACCCCCTTTTTTCAATGCACCGGATTTTCCTGAACCACTGGCCCGTGCAAACATTCGCTGATCAGAGAGCAGTTGCGCCAAAAGCCCTGCAGGAATCGCAGCCTTTGCGGCCTCCAACACCACATCATCAAGATTCTCGAGATCCTGCGGTTTGCTCTCATCAGCATCTTGCTGCTGATCCTTGGGGTCATCCTGCTGCTGTTGCGGCTCTTCCTCTGGTGGCTCGGGTTCTTCGGGCGGCGCCTGTGGGATCACGGTGGCACGGGGTGCCAAAACCAGCCGCGCTGCAAGCTCTGCATCCTCTTTCTCGGTGTGCGCGTGGCCAAACCATCGGCCCGCCAATTCGGCTGCCCGCCTTGCAAAAATCGCGGCACGAATCGAATCAATGCCCAATGCCATAGCAGTGGCACACAGGGCCTTGGTAATGTCGTCGCTGATCTCCTGTGCATCCTGGGCAGACAAGCGGACTGCGGTTGGTACGGCTTCGGCGTCCGTAGCGGACCGATCCGCTCCCAGCTGCGCAGCACCCGCTGACATTGCCAGTGCTTCAGTGAAAAAAGCGATAGCTGCATCAAGTGCGGCGTGCGGAACTTCCCGCAGATCGACATGAAAGGCAAGACGATCCACCAGTTCAACAGGCGCCCGTTCATCTTCCTGCACGCTTTCATCCAGCAGCAGCAGGCCAAAGGCGGCGGGAATTTCCGCCGAGAGTCCCTCGCGCGCGATCAATACTTCACCACGGTCCATGACACTGGCCAGCCGGGCCGCAAGCGCAGGCGATACGCGCTCTGCCATCGGCACCATCAACACACCGTTATCGACATCGGCAAGCAGGCCACGCGAGAGCACAGGCCGGCCCGCATTCAGAGTTGCCGCCAAATCAAGGCCACCAATGAGTCGCTCATCCTGAATGCTGAGCGGCAGCTTGCGAAAGGGTCGGCCGGGGGCCAGCCGGGACTTTAAGAATTCAAGGTAGCGGGTGCGGACCGGACCCGCATGGGCCTTGATCACCATGCCGCCCAGCTGGGTCGGATCAAGCGCAAACAACTCAGCCGCAAGCAGGGCATCCTGCAGCAGGTCTTCAAGGGATTGGGTGGCAGCCGACATCAGATGCAGCGCACGATGCGCCGACAGATCTAGGCGGGGAACATCTCATCCACGGCGCGCTGAACGCGCACGCCCGATGCAGTGTCATCGAGGGGATTGCGGCGCAGACGATGACGCAGGGCCATGGGTGCAACACGCTTAAGATGATCCTGAGTGACCGAATTGGCCGATTCCAGCGCAGCCAGCGCACGGGCGGCCCGCATCAGCGTGAGCTCGCCACGCAGGCCATCGGTGCCCAGCTTCATGCAAAGCTCCGAGGCCTGGGCAAGCACAGCATCAGGAACTTCAACATCGGCAAGATGATCACGGCCTTGGGTGATTTTCCTGCGGATCTTATTGTCTTCTTTTTTCCAATGATCGATAAAACCCTCGGGGTCGCGCTCAAAGGCATCGCGACGCTTCACCACCTCAATGCGATCGGCAAGTTCTCTGGGGGTGCGCACATCTACCGATAGGCCGAATCGATCCAGCAGCTGCGGGCGCAGCTCGCCCTCTTCGGGGTTGCCGCTGCCCACCAGCACAAACCGCGCAGGATGCTGAACACTTAAGCCCTCGCGTTCAACAACATTTTCACCGCTGGCCGCCACATCGATCAGCAGATCAACAATGTGATCTTCCAGCAGATTCACTTCATCGATATAAAGAAATCCGCGATTGGCGCGGGCCAACAAGCCGGGCTCAAAGGCTTTCACACCATCGGTGAGCGCACGCTCCAGATCAAGCGCCCCCACCACACGATCCTCGGTCACGCCCAGAGGCAGATCCACCACTGGCACCGGCACCTGATGGGTCTTGATGTGGGCCCTGTCTTTTTTCAGTTGGGGGCAGAGTTCACAGGTGGATTTATTGGACTCCGGATCGCAGGCATAGGGGCAGCCCACCACCGCCTTCATCTTGGGCAGAATCGCCGCCAACGCACGCACGGCAGTGGACTTGCCCGTACCGCGATCACCAAACACCAGCACCCCGCCAATGCTCGGATCAATGGTGGTGACCAGCATGGCCAGCTTCATCTCTTGCTGACCAACGATTGCGGAAAACGGAAAAGCGGATGCCATAAGTCGTAGTTTAACGCCGCCAACGGTTCCGTATATCCAAGGCATGCAGCAGGCCCGCAATCATGAGCAGCAATACGATCAATCCTTGATGTGTATCAGCAAGAGATGCCCGCAAGGCCGCCATCAACGCCAGCCCCGAGAGCAGGTGCAATCGAATCTCTTGCGGGGGGATACCCCTGCCAAAACGCTTATAAAGCCAGCCGAAGCCCACAATCTCCAGCACCATGAGCACGATCACTGCATCAAGCAGCGGCACAAGCCAATCGGTCATCTCAGTGCTCAGCCGCCGCGAGCACCTCGTCCACATGGCCGGGCACCTTCACGCCGCGCCAGCTCTGCTTCAGCACGCCCTGGGCATCGATTAGAAATGTCGAGCGTTCAATACCCATCACCTTCTTGCCATACATATTCTTTTCTTTGATCACACCAAAGGCCTTGCAGATGCTTTCATCGGCATCGGACACCAGCGTAATGGTGAGGCCATGCTTGGCAATGAATTTCTGATGGGACGCCAGGCTATCGCGCGAGACGCCGATCACCTGTGTATCTGCGGCGAGGAAATCCTGATGCCGGGCTGAGAAATCCTTGCCTTCGACGGTACAACCCGGAGTGTCATCTTTAGGATAAAAGTAAATCACTAACCCATGGCCGAGAAAATCTTTTAATTGCGCATCACCGCGAGTGGTGGCAAGTGTCAGATCCAGCAGTGGCTTGCCTAAAGGTTGACCGATGATGAGATTGGCCATTCATTGCTCCTTTATCCGTATCAATAAAGGGCCTTAGTTTGCCGTAAATCGAGGCGATTCACTCAGTATTGACCCTAATCAGAATCGAATCAGGTTCTTCAGCCACGGCCATTACGGCCCAATCACGTTACTGTATGCGGCGAAATTCAATAACCCAGGAGAACCCAATGACCACCAAACGCAAATTTATCGCTACTATCGTTGCGGCAGGACTGGCGAGCGCATTTGCCACACCGGCTGCCCTGGCCCAGTCCGGCAAGATCAAGGTCGGCCTGATGATCCCCGCTACCGGTACCTTTGCCGCCCTAGGCACAGCGATTGAAAACGGCTTCAAGCTACATGTGGCCGAGCAAGGCGGCAGACTCGCTGGTCGTGAGATCGAATATGTAAAAGTCGATGACGAATCCGACCCCTCAAAGGCAACAGACAACGTCAACAAGCTGATCAAACGTGACAACGTGGATGTGATCGTGGGCACCGTGCACTCTGGTGTGGCCATGGCGATGGCCAAGGCGGCCAAGGACAGCGGCACGCTGCTGATTATTCCTAACGCGGGCGCAGACACCATCACGGGGCCGATGTGCGCACCCAATATCTTCCGCAGCTCGTTTTCCAATTGGCAATCCGCCTATGCCATGGGTGAAGTAGTGGCTAAACAAGGCAAGAAGACCGCAGTGACCATCACATGGAAATACGCGGCAGGTGATGAGATGGTGGCGGCCTTCAAGGAAGGTTTCGAAAAAACAGGCGGCAAAGTGGTGAAGACGCTCTCCCTGCCCTTCCCCAATGTGGAGTTCCAGGCCCTGCTGACTGAAATCGCCTCGACCAAACCGGATGCAGTATTCACCTTCTTTGCCGGGGCGGGCGCTGTGAAATTTGTCAATGACTATGCAGGTGCCGGTCTCAAGAAAGCGATCCCGCTCTACGGTCCGGGTTTTCTGACCGATGGCACGCTGGAGGCACAAGGTGAAAACGCGCAGGGCCTGCTCACCACACTGCACTACGCCGATGGCCTGAATACACCGCGTGACAATGCTTTTCGGGCGGCCTACAACAAAGCCTACAAAATCCAGCCGGATGTTTATGCTGTGCAGGGCTATGATGCCGCGCAGCTCCTGGGTATTGGTCTGAAAGCGGTCAATGGCGACATGAGCAAAAAAGATGCGCTCTATGCGGCCATGAAGGCCGCCAGGATCGACAGCCCACGTGGCGCTTTCACGCTCTCAAGGGCGAATAACCCAGTACAGGATATCTATCTGCGTCAAGTGGTCGGCAAAGAGAACAAAGTGCAAAACGTTGCAGTGAAGGCCCTGGCCGACCCGGCGCGCGGCTGCAAAATGTAAGCGGATCAACAAATGGAGTTCGCCACACTCCTGGTGCAGTGTTTGAACGGGCTGCAGTACGGACTGCTGCTGTTCCTGATTGCCTCGGGGCTCACCCTGATCTTCGGCATCATGAACGTGATCAATCTTGCACATGGCAGCTTCTACATGATCGGCGCCTATATGGCCTTTTCCTTGGCGCCGATCGTAGAGGCCACCTTTGGTGGTGGGTTCTTCTCCACCATGGTCGTGGGCGTAGCACTCTCTGTCGTACTGGGTTATATCCTGGAGTGGGCGTTCTTCAGCTATCTCTATGACCGGGATCATCTTCAGCAAGTGCTGATGACCTATGGTCTGATCCTGACCTTCGAGGAAATTCGCAGTCTCACGATCGGCGATGATGTGCATGGTGTGAAGCCGCCTGCTTTTTTGGCAAGTTCCATACCGTTAGGTGATCTCATGACCTATCCGGTCTATCGGCTCTTCATTTCTGCTGTCTGTCTTGTCTTGGCCATCGGCATGTCTCTGGTGCTGCACCGGACCCGACTGGGCATGATGATCCGAGCCGGCAGCACCAACCGCGAGATGGTCCAATCACTCGGGATCGACATCAAGGTGCTTTACCGGTTTGTATTTGCGGCGGGCGTGGCAGTCGCAGCATTTGCTGGCATGATCGCCGCCCCCGTGTCATCGGTCTATCCCGGCATGGGTAACAGTGTGCTGATCATCTGCTTTGTGGTGGTGGTGATCGGCGGCATTGGCTCCATCAAAGGCGCCTTTATTGCAGCACTCCTCATCGGCCTGGTGGACACTTTTGGGAAAGTGATCTTTCCGCAGGCAGCGGGCGTGCTGGTGTATCTGCTGATGGCCGTGGTTCTGCTGTGGCGGCCCAACGGTCTGTTTAAGGCAGGCTGAGTAAATGGACCGATCAAAACTCGGCTTTATCGCCGCGGTCTTTCTGGCACTCGCAGCCTTTCCGCTGGTGGCTGGGAATTACGGCATTGATCTGGTCACGAAGATCATGATCTACGCAATTCTGGCCCTCGGCCTGGAGTTGCTCGTGGGCAGCACCGGCCTGGTCTGCTTCGGTCAGGCCGCATTTTTCGGCATTGGGGCCTATGCCACTGTGCTGCTCTCGCCCAAGGCCGATGCGCCCTCGCTGCTGTGGCTATTGCCCGCCAGCATCAGTGCGGCAGCAGTCTATGCGCTGTTTGTCGGCGCCCTGTCGCTACGTACCAAGGGCGTGTATTTCATTATGGTGACACTGGCCTTTGCGCAGATGGCCTACTACGTGGTCCACGACACACCACTGGGCGGTGGTACCGATGGCATCTATCTTTATGTGAAGCCTGTGCTGGGTTCACTGATTGATCTTGATAAATCCCTGGTGCTCTACGGATTCACACTGGCCTGCCTGATCGGCACCTTCGGCCTGCTGGGATTGATTCTGCGGTCACGCTTTGGCCGCGCCCTGGCAGGAATTAAAACCAACGAACAGCGCATGCGGGCCACCGGTTTTTCCACCTACCCCTATAAGCTTGCCGCCTTTGTGATTTCCGGCGGACTGGCTGGTCTGGCGGGTTTTCTGTTTGCAGTGAAAGATGGATTTGTGAACCCAGAGATGATGAGCTGGCATCTCTCGGGTGCCCTGCTGGTGATGATCATTCTGGGTGGCCTGGGTTCTCTGCGTGGCGCACTGATCGGCGCGTTTGCTTTTACCCTGCTGCAAGAGCTATTCAAATCCGAGGCCATCTTCGGCGCCTTTGCCAAGCACTGGCATCTGGGCTTGGGCTTAACGATTATTCTGAGCGTGGCCCTGCTGCCCAATGGATTGATCGGATTGCCTGCACTTTTTCGCAGGCGCCTCACAGGCCAGGGCAAGCCCGGCTCCGAAACCGAAGCAGAGGCCGCAACATGAACGCGAATGTATTGCTGCGTGCACAGCAGGTCACGCGACGCTGGGGCGGACTGGTGGCCGTGGACAAGGTCTCCATCGAATTGCACCAGGATGAAATTCACGCTGTCATCGGCACCAATGGTGCAGGCAAGTCCACGCTGATCAATATTCTTTCGGGCGAGATCCCTGCATCATCAGGCGCCATCGAACTGCTGGGCCAGGATGCAACCCACTGGACACAGCCCCGACGCGCACGGGCTGGGCTTGGGCGCAGCTACCAGCGCAACACGATCTATCCGAATTTCACTGTCAGGGAAAACTGCCGGCTGGCCGCACAGGCCGCCCACCAGAGGCCCTGGACTTTCTGGCAAGACGCCCGGGCCTGTGCGTTCAGCATTCAGGCAGCGGGCGACGTCATGCGTCGAACAGGGCTCGCAGAATTTGCCGATCGGCCGGCAGGCCTACTGTCACACGGGCAGAAGCGGCAGCTGGAGATTGCCATGTGTCTGGCGATTAACCCCAAGGTGCTGCTGCTTGATGAACCCCTTGCGGGCATGGGCGCAGAGGAAACTGAACGGATGCTTGCGCTCTTGAATTCCTTGAAATCTGACCATGCGATTCTGTTGGTTGAGCACGACATGGATGCTGTCTTTCGGGTTGCGGATCGCATTACCGTGATGGTGAACGGCGCTGTGATTGCCTCTGGCAGCCCAGATGCCGTTCGGCAGGACTCACAAGTCCAGGCTGCGTATTTAGGAACGGATTAAGCATGCAGCAAAGCAAGGAACTCATCCTGGAGGCCAGCAACATTCACGCCTGGTATGGCTCAAGCCATATTTTGCATGGCGTGAGTCTGTCAATCGCCCGCGGTGAGACCGTTGGACTGCTTGGCCGCAACGGCATGGGTAAGAGCACCTTGATCCGCACCCTACTGGGCCATGTGGCCCATCGCAGTGGAGAGGTCCGGCTGTTTGGTGAAGATGTCTCCAAAGCCAAGCCCCATCAGGTGGCGCGGCTGGGTGTGGCGTATGTGCCCGAAGGCCGGGGTGTCTTCCCCAATCTCTCGGTGCGCGAGAATCTGCTCATGGCGGCACGGCCCGGCCGTAATGGTCGCCGTGAGTGGAGCCTTGATCGCATCCTGCAGACGTTTCCTCGCCTGCAGGAACGGATCAATCATCTCGGCGGCGAGCTCTCCGGTGGTGAGCAGCAGATGCTCGCCATCGGCCGTGCACTGATGACCCATCCGGATCTGATCATTCTGGATGAAGCCACCGAGGGCCTGGCACCGCTGATTGTCAATGAGATCTGGCGGGTCATTGCTGAGATTCGCACCACAGGCATCGCCAGCCTGATCGTGGATCGTGATTTCAAAAAAGTGTTGATCCGATCGGATCAGGCGATCGTGATGGTCAAGGGTGAAGTGGCCCTCCGTGGGCCAGCACTAGAGGTGAGTAACGATGCCGCACTCACCAGCTACCTCGGACTCTAAGTTTCGTAACTCACGCGGATCACCGTGATTTCACGCGGACCCGCCGGGCTGTGAAACGTCACGCTATCCCCCTCGCGGGTCTTGATGAGCGCGCGCGCCATGGGTGATACCCAGCTGATGTGATGCAGCCCCAGATGGGTCTCATCCACACCCACAATCCGATAAGTCTGCTCTTCGCCCTGCTCATCTTCAATGGTGACCAGCGCCCCAAAAAAGACCTGGTCATTGCCAAGCTGCGCGGCAGGATCCACCACCTGAGCAATTGAGAGTCGCTTGGTGAGAAAACGCAGCCGACGATCAATTTCCCTTAGGCGTCGCTTGCCATAGATATAGTCGCCATTTTCCGAACGGTCCCCATTAGATGCGGCCCAGGAAACAATCTCCACTGTTTTGGGGCGCTCAACCTTGAGCAGATGATTCAGCTCTGCATTCAGTGCCGCATAGCCTGATGGTGTCAAATAGTTCGGCGTGCCCGCAGGCAGCCCGGTCGTAGCCAGTTCCTGATCATCATCGTCCTGATCGTCGTCACGCTCTCGGGTGAAGGCTTTGCTCATAGAATGCGGACTTTAACAAAGGAGATCCCATGATTCATGAATTGCGCATTTATCACTGCTGCCCCGGACGCCTGCCCGATCTAGTCGCCCGCTTCCAACAGCACACACTAGGATTCTTCAAACAATATGGCATACGGCCCGAAAAATTCTGGACGACCCTCATCGGCCCATCCAATCAGGCCCTTTATTACACCCTGGCCTGGGAATCTCTGGCCGAGCGCGAAACCAAATGGAATGCCTTTCAGGCGGATCCCCAATGGATCGCCACACGCAAGGCCACTGAAGCCAACGGGCAGCTCGTGGAGCGAATTGAAAACATGATCCTGACGACCGTGGATCTGTGAAATGAGAGTGTCAGACACCATAAAGGTGTCAGACACCGACTACCATCTAACGCGCGCCCCAGGAAATCTCGAACACGCAGGCAGTCGCGCCCATGGCCTCGCACTGGGTCTCCGCAACGCAAGACTGCGGGTGCACGATCGCCCGAAAGATTCGCTCAAATGTCGCAGCGTAATAATCACAGGCCGGCGCATCAGACCGTATCCGGCTGCAGATCGGATTGTGTTGGATCGAGAATCGAAACGGTGTGCCTGGCAATACAGTAAAGGTGCCACTGCCCGCAAAGGTCCAGGAATGTTTGCTGATCGCCTTGGCCAAGACCCGGGCTGCAAGGGCGGCAGGCACAAGCTTCAATACACGTTGGGCCAGGCGCGGGATGCGATTGGCCAGCAGATAGTCACCCGTGCGTCGGCCTGCATCCAGGGAAATCTCGCGCGCTACTGCTGCACCAAACCGCTCGCGCAATTCGGACTGTAATACCGCAACATCACGCTCTGAAACCATGCTGCCGGGACGCTCCCGGACATAGTGCTCCAGGCCCGCGGCCGTGAAAAAAGCATCTGCCGACTGCTGGCCGAAACGTGCAGCCAGGGCCTCAATCACCTGAATGATCGCGTTGGGTCCGATACGGTCGCGATCCATCGCTACTGCCACCATGGTTTAGATTCCAGGGGGCTAGCCCCCTGCTGCACTAGGCCACAGATGCTTCAGCGGGTTGCTTGCGCACATCTTCGAGCCGCTTGCCCGCCAATACGGCATCCATCTCCGCATCGCTAAGCTGCTCGGTATTACCACCGCCACAGGCCATTGCGGCATTGAGCTCGCCCTGACGACGTCGATGCTCGATCTTAGGGCCGTGCATGGTGACCCAGCCCTCATCGGTCGCCACACTCTCGGCGCCAGGCGACATCGTGCGGGAGGTATCAAACGAGAAGTCCACCTTCTTGGTGCTCTGTGGGCCCCAATAGCCCACTCGGCCAAGATCGTAGAACTTGCGCTCAAAGCTGCTCTTCAGAAATGCCTTCAGGCAGCCCATCAGGTATTTGCGCTTCGTCTTATCCCGGGTCCAGGGATAGTGCAGAAAACTCTTGCGCATGAAAAAACGGCGGTAATTTGCCATCACACCGTCCAACAACTCGGCGCGATCCATGGCCTCGGGTTTCATGATGGGAGTGACAAAGTTGTACTTCTCGAAATCAAAGACCTCGACCTTATCGCCCAACTCCTGGAACAGATCGCTAAAGGGCCAAGGGGTGTACATCGCCCAGTTGGCCATATCCGGATTCCAATCCAGGGTCATGCGATAGGTTTCTTCCAGGGTTTCTTTGGTTTCGTTTTCTAAACCCACGATGAACTGGGCCTCGGTCACAATGCCCGCATCGCGCAAAAGTTGAATTGCCTTTTTATTCTGCGCAATGGTGGTTTCCTTGTTGAAGCGATCCAGCTTCAACTGGGCGGCAGCCTCGGTGCCCAGGGAGATGTGAATCAGCCCGGCCTTGCGGAACATCGGCAGCAGTTTTTCATCGCGCAGAATATCGGTCACCCGGGTGTTGATGCCCCAGAGAATACCCAGATCGCGATCAATCAGCTCCTGGCAGAACTGGATGAATTTCTTGCGGTGAATGGTCGGCTCTTCGTCAGCCAGAATAAAAAATCCCACACCGTGGTTTTTCACCAGATCTTCGATCTCGTCGACCACTTTTTTCGGATCACGAATCCGATAATCACGCCAGAACTTCCACTGACTACAGAAAGTACAGGTGAACGGGCAGCCGCGCGCAAAATTCGGAATGGCCACCCGGGTGTTCATCGGGATATAGATGTACTTGCTCCACTCCAGAATGCTCCAATCCGGCTTGATTTTGTCCAGATCTTCAATCGTGGGTTCTGCGGCTGTGGCCACTACCTTCCCCTCGGCGGTGGCGTAGGCAATGCCGCGCACAGAATTTTTATCCTTGGTCCAGCTGCCGTTATCAATGGCTGTGACCAGATTCAAAAAAATCTGCTCACCCTCGCCGCGGACGATGGCATCGATCCAGGGGGCCTCTTTCAGGACCTGCGGATACATGAAGGTGGCGTGAATTCCGCCCAATACTGTAACCACATTAGGGTCGACTTCTTTTGCCACCTGCAGAATGCGCTCGGCCTTGTAGATCGCGGGCGTGATCGCCGTGGCGCCAACCACATCGGGCTTCAGTTCAATCAGTTTGGCGCGTACGACATCTTCCTCAAGATCGTGGGTCATAGCGTCAATAAAGGTGACATCGGTGTAGCCACCAGCCTTCAGATACCCAGTGAGATAGGCGACCCAGGCCGGGGGCCAATTACCTGCGATCTCAGCACCGCCGGAGTGATAGTTCGGGTGAATGAGAACAACGCGCATTGATTTCCCCTTGGCCCCGATGGGGCGGCTATTGACTTGATGCCAAGTTAACGCAGGGAGTGTCAAGATATCTTGACACACGTCAATTCCGGCGCTTTTTAGCCACCCCAGGGCCCGAATAGGGCTCGGATAACATGACAAATATGTCCAATACCAAAGCCTACGCAGCGCTCGCCGCAAAAACACCCCTGGTGCCTTATCGGATCTTGCGTCGTCCACCCGGCCCCGGCGAGGTCCAGCTCGAGATTCTCTATTGCGGCATCTGCCACTCGGATCTCCACAGCGTTCACGACGATTGGGAAGCTACACGTTTTCCGAGCGTGCCGGGACACGAAATCATCGGACGGGTCAGCGCCCTCGGTGAGGGAGTGACAAAGTTCGCTGTCGGTGATGTCGCCGGCATTGGCTGCATCATTGGCTGCTGCGGCGAATGCATCTCCTGCAAGGAAGAGCTGGAGCAATACTGCGAACAGGGCTTTCTCGGCACCTTTAATAGTCCCATCAACGACACCGAACACACCCTTGGCGGTTATTCCGAGCGCATCGTGGTGCCCGCACGATACGCACTACACGTGCGACATCCCACCGGCCAACTGGCAGGCGCAGCCCCGCTGTTGTGCGCCGGCATTACGGTCTACTCACCACTACGGATGTGGGGAGTCGGTCCGGGCAAGAAGATTGGCGTGGTCGGCATGGGCGGACTGGGCCACATGGCCGTGAAATTCGCCTCCGCACTTGGTGCGGAAGTAGTGCTCTTTACCAGTTCCACCGAAAAGATGGCCGATGCGAAACGATTCGGTGCCACAGAGTGCTGCTTGTCAACCGATAAAGAGTCGATGACCCGCTATGCCAATCAGCTTGATTTTGTTTTAAACACCGTATCGGCATCGCATAATCTAGACACCTATTTAAGGCTGCTCAAACGCGATGGCACCCAGGTTTTGGTGGGCGCACCAGCCGAGCCCCACACCGGGCCTCGGGTCTTTAACCTGCTCTTTCGCCGCAGACGCATTGCGGGATCACTGATTGGCAGTATTCGCGAAACCCAGGAAATGCTCGACTTCAGCGCAACTCACGGCATCACCGCCGAGATCGAATTGATCAAGATTGCCGACATCAATGATGCCTTCGCTCGAATGGAGCGCAACGAAGTTCATTATCGATTTGTGATCGATATGGAAAGCCTGCGGCAGGACCAGACCGCCTAGTGGGGCGGCCGACGTATGGATATCCGAATGGGCGTCTCCCGCTCAAGCCCCAGCCAGGATTCGGCATCAAATTCAAACGACACGCAGGTACAAGGGTCCAGCTCGCCAAGGTCAGGCGAGAAACGATTCACCAATTCACTCAGCTCGGGATTGTGGCCCACCAGCAGCAGGTGATCCACCTGATCACTGATTCGCGCAATGATTCTCAAGAGCACCGGCACACTACTGGTGTAAAGCGTGCGATCCGTCTCCAGAATGTCGGGCACCTGGCCCATGGCCTTCAGCAGCAGCGTGGCAGTAGCAGCCGTTCGCACAGCCGAGCTGGATAAAACGCGATCGAAACGAATGCCGAGATCCTTCAAGGCGGCACCGAGCCGAAGAATTTCGCGTTCACCTGCCACCTCAAGCGGTCGATCGTAATCAGTGAAATTCGGATCCCGGACCGCTGTCGCGTGCCGAAGCAAAGAGAGAGTTTTCAAATCAGCCCCCGCTGCAAACCCTAAGTATCGCGGGTTTTCATCCAGTGCTCGGTGCTCTTGCTCAGTTTGTCGACCAATTTCAACGCTGCAGGTGTGGGCCGCACGATGCGACGGCGCGTATCGGCTGGGTCCACGGTGACATCAATCATCCGGGTGTCGATCAGTTTAGAGACGCATTTATAGACAGTTGCTGGCGAAGCCACATTGGCACGCATGACCAGACTCTGCATAAAAAGCGGCTCAGAGGACGCGCGTGATTCGTTCATCACCCATTCCAGCAGCCGCAAAGAGATTTCATCCAAGCGACTAAATTCAGAAGATGCAATCGATTCCGCAACAAACCGACGCAGCTCCAGCCAAGCATTTGGTTTCATAAATTCTGTTTTCCACAAAAAATCAAAAGTCTTGCCCCGGCAGAGACGGGGCAGACGCAAGATTATCAATTGATATCAATTCGAACAATAGATTCTTTTGATCAAATGATCACTTTTACCCCCAGAGGGGCCTTCATTAGCGAATCCCCTAAGGCTGATAAGGGTTTTCCCTTGCGACCATTGGCTGATAGGGCCAATGGCCCGAGGCACGAAAGCGGGCCCAAGCGAAGGGCCCCGTAACATAGGCGACTGAAGGCGTGCGCCGCACATGGATATCCGAACCCTCTACCTCACCCTAGGCATCACCTATCTGGTGGTACCCCTTGGGATCTACCAAGCGTCACACAAAAATCGCGATCATCAACTGGTCTTATGGTGTGGTTCCTGGGTCGTCACCGGAGTCGGTGCGATCCTGATCGGGGTTCGCGGAAGCATTCCTGATGTTCTGAGCTATGCGCTATCTCATGCGCTGATCATGGCTGGATATGTTTTGAGAATCAACGCATTGCTTCTGGAGTTTGAAACTCCTCGCCCGGCGATCATGCGTGCGCTCAAGCCCCGGATCGTCTTCGCCACGGCCTACCTCACCACCTTCATTGCTGCGGTATGGGTCGACATAAACGAAATGGACAGGCTGATATTCGTGAGTGTCGTGTTCATGCTGACTTTTGCTGACTTGATCTGGGTGGGTATTCGCATCAGACGACAGCTCGAAAACAATGGCTCACTGATGATCATCGCCATGGGCATACTGATGACTCTTGGATTCGCAGTTCGCATTGCTGGCGCTGTCACGGACACCGGCGGGGATGGCGCATTCGGATTTGGGCTTGATCAGGTGGTCTTTTTGCTGTTGCTGCTGATTGGTTTCATCATCGGTAACCTGGGGTTTCTGCAGATTAGGCTTGAAAAGCTCTGGTTGCAGAATAAGTCAATGCTCGCCCAGCTCAGTGACGCCGATGAGCTCAACCGAAGGCTGCAGGAGATTCTTCAGGAAAAAAACGCCTTGCTGAAAAAACTGGCCGCATCCAGCAACGCAGAAAATGCAGGGGTCATGATGGGAGCGATTTCGCATGAATTAACTCAACCCTTGCATGCACTCCAGCTTAACGCGGGGTATCTACGCAAGAGAATCGAAACCCAACACCACGATAGCCCATCACTGGATGCGATCAGGGACATTGTCTCGGATGCCGAGCGGCTCACGGAAGTCATCACCAAAATCAGGGGGCTATTCCAGAGAGGCACAGCAGACTTCAGGCCCATCGATCCTGGCGTTCTGCTGGAGGAAACGCTGTCCATGATGGTTCCCCAACTCAATAAACTCGACATTACGCTGGTCAAAGCGCTGGGCACCTCACGCATGGTCCAAGGAGACCAGACCCAATTGCAAATGGCCTTCACCAACATTGTCCGCAATGCGGTGGAGGCCCTTACGGAAACCGGGGGCCAGCGAATTCTCGATGTTCAAAGCCGCCTCAACGGTGAGCGCATCGAGATCGACATCGCTGATAACGGGCCAGGCATAAGCCCATCGCTGCGCGACAGCCTATTTGACCTCTATGACTCAACCAAGGCCAGCGGCTCCGGGATCGGTCTATGGCTTGCACGGGTGGTGGTCCAGAATCATCATGGCACTTTGACCTTTCAGGACAACGTCGGCGGCGGTGCCCGCTTCAACATTAGCCTTCCCGCGGTGAGTCCATACCAGTTTTGAGCAACCCCAACGAAGAGGCCGCCCCAGCCAGGATGACGGCCGCTGCGGGTTGCGGCGATAATTGGCGGCACTAAAACAAAAAACCATCCGGACATCAGAGGAGAAACCGTATGAGCCAAGATCCGACCATCATCTACACGCTGACTGACGAGGCGCCGATGCTGGCCACCCATGCCTTCCTGCCCGTCATCCGCACCTTCACTAAGCCGGCAGGTGTTCGCATCGAAGAAAGCGACATCTCCGTTGCGGCCCGGATCCTGGGCAATTTTTCTGAATACCTCACACCCGAACAGCGGGTGCCGGACACCCTGACCGAGTTGGGCAAAAAAACGCTTGAACCAGACGCCAATATTATTAAGCTGCCCAATATCAGTGCATCCGTGCCTCAGCTGCTCGCAGCAATCAAGGAACTTCAGGCCAAGGGCTACAAGATCCCCGACTACCCCAGCGACCCGAAGACCGAAGAAGAAAAAGCCATTCGGGCCCGCTACGCCAAATGCATCGGCTCGGCCGTGAACCCGGTGCTGCGCGAAGGTAACTCGGATCGCCGGGCCCCCCGCGCGGTGAAGGAATACGCCCGCAAGAACCCACACTCCATGTCAGAGTGGTCACAGGCCTCTCGCACCCATGTCTCCCACATGCACAGCGGTGACTTCTATCACGGCGAGAAATCCATGACGCTTGACCGCGCTCGCGATGTGAAGATGGAACTGATCACCAAAAGCGGCAAGGCCGTGGTGCTTAAGCCCAAGGTCAGTCTTCAGGCGGGCGAGATCATCGACTCCATGTTCATGAGCAAAAAGGCGCTCTGCGCATTCTATGAACGCGAGATCGAAGATGCCCGCAAATCAGGGGTGATGTTCTCGCTGCACGTGAAGGCCACCATGATGAAGGTCTCGCACCCGATCGTGTTTGGTCACTGCGTGAAAATCTTTTACAAAGAAGCCTTTGATAAGCATGCCAAGACGCTCGAAGAGCTCGGCGTGAATGTCAATAACGGTATGGTCGATCTCTACAACAAGATTGCCACCCTGCCTGAGCGCCAGCGCGAAGAGATCGTACGGGATCTGCATGCCTGCCACGAGCATCGGCCCGAATTGGCCATGGTGGATTCAGCCAAGGGCATCACCAATTTCCATTCGCCAAGCGATGTGATCGTGGATGCCTCCATGCCCGCCATGATCCGCAACGGCGGCAAGATGTATGGCGCCGATGGGCGGCTCAAAGAAGTCAAGGCGGTGATGCCCGAGAGTACATTTGCCCGCATCTACCAAGAGATGATCAACTTCTGCAAATGGCATGGTGCATTTGATCCCAAGACCATGGGCACCGTGCCCAATGTGGGCCTGATGGCCCAGCAGGCCGAGGAATACGGTTCACACGATAAAACCTTCGAGATCACAGAAGACGGTGTGGCCAATATCACCGATATCGCCACTGGCGAGGTGCTGCTCTCACAGAACGTAGAAGAGGGCGATATCTGGCGCATGTGCCAAGTCAAAGATGCCCCCATTCGGGATTGGGTGAAGCTTGCCGTGAACCGCTGCCGCAACTCCGGCATGCCGGCGGTGTTCTGGCTCGATCCCTACCGTCCGCATGAAAATGAGCTGATCAAGAAAGTCAAAACCTATCTGAAGGATCACGACACCGAGGGCCTGGACATTCAGATCATGTCCCAGGTGCGTGCCATGCGTTACACCCTGGAGCGGGTCGTCCGCGGCTTTGACACCATCTCGGTCACAGGAAATATCCTGCGCGATTATCTGACCGATCTCTTTCCGATCATGGAGCTCGGTACCAGCGCCAAGATGCTCTCCATCGTGCCTCTGATGGCTGGTGGTGGCATGTACGAAACCGGCGCCGGCGGCTCAGCACCCAAGCATGTACAGCAGCTGGTGGAAGAGAACCATCTGCGCTGGGACTCCCTGGGTGAATTCCTTGCCCTCGCAGTCAGCCTCGAAGAGCTCGGCATCAAGACTAATAACAACAAAGCCAAGATTCTGGCAAAGACCCTGGATGCGGCCACCGGCAAGCTGCTGGACAACCGCAAATCCCCCTCGCCGAAAACCGGCGAGCTGGATAACCGCGGCAGCCAGTTCTACCTGGCGATGTATTGGGCGCAGGAGTTGGCGGCACAAAAAGAGGATGCCGCCCTTGCAGCCCACTTCGCGCCACTGGCGAAAACGCTCACCGAAAACGAACAGAAAATCGTAGCGGAGCTGAATGCTGTTCAGGGTAAGCCGGTCGATATCGGCGGCTATTACATGGTCGACGATGAAAAGATCAAAGCCGTGATGCGACCGAGCCCCACGCTGAACGCGTTGTTGGATGCTGCTTAGGGAAAGATTTTCTGCTTCCGAATCTTGTTTTCAAATCGCATCACAGGAATTCTGCGGGACGCCTTTTGACCCACGCGATAAACGCGTAGATCTCAGGGTGGCCCCGCAGCGATTCCCAGCTGGCATAAGACCGAGCCAGCTCTTTCTCCGACAGGGTCTGATGGATTTTCTGGTGACAGATCTTGTGTACCAGAAATTTTTCACGTCCCCCCTGTGATCGGGGGGTCAGGTGATGCTCATCGACCGATGGGCCTGCGATCAGCGGCCGCTCGCACAGGGGACATGCCACAGAGTCGCCCGTATCGGGCGGCGGGGGCCCGACCTGCTGACCGAGAAGTCGGGCCTGCTTCGTGTTGGCGCGCATGGAACGCTTGATCACCACTGCAACACTCTCCGAAATATAAAGAGTGAAACATTTAGCATTCCACCGCCAACCTAAGCAAGTGATCGCAACGCCGCTTTGGCAATCCAGTCGGCACTCACACGGAATTCATTCCTGAGATTGGCACGGGTATCGCTCTTGCCAAAACCATCAGTACCCAGGGTGCTATATGCCGCAGGCACATAGGCACGAATCATTTCGGGCAGGGCACGGACATAATCTGAGACCGCCACCACCGGTGCCTGGCCGACACCCAGCATTTTTGACACCCAGGGGCGGTCTGCAGCCTGGCCATCCAACTGGGCACGGTCATAACGCGCGCCGTCACGGGCAAGCTCTGAATAACTGGTCACACTCCAGACTTCGGCCTTGATGCCGTGTTCCTCTCTCAATTTCTGGGCTGCAGCGATGGCCTCCTTCAACACAGCGCCTGCACCGAGCAAGCGCACATCGGGCTGGTCCACCGGCTGCACACAGTGCATGCCGCGCAGAATGCCTTCGCGCGAGCCCTCAGGCATGCTCGGCTGGGCATCGTTTTGATTGGTGACCGTGACATAGTAGAAAACATCCTCCTGCTGCTCGGCCATCCTGCGCATGCCATCATCAATGATCACCGCCAGTTCGTAAGCATGGGCCGGGTCATACGACACGCAGTTCGGGATGGTGGAAGCCACCAGCAGGCTGCTGCCATCCTGGTGCTGCAGACCTTCTCCCGCAAGGGTGGTCCGGCCCGAGGTTGCACCAATTAAAAATCCCCGTGCACGTTGATCGGCCGCTGCCCAAATCAAATCACCGACCCGCTGAAAACCAAACATCGAGTAGTAGATGTAAAACGGCACCATCGGCAGGCCGTGCACCGAGTAGCTCGTTGCGGCGGCTGTCCACGACGCCAATGCACCTGCCTCGGAGATGCCCTCTTCCAGAATTTGCCCATCCTTTGCTTCCCGGTAATAAAGAATTGATCCGATATCTTCGGGTTCATAGAGCTGGCCCTGAGCAGAATAAATGCCCACCTGTTTAAACAGACTGGCCATGCCGAATGTCCGGGCCTCATCGGCCACGATGGGCACCACATGCCGACCAAAATCAGGCGCCTTCAGCAGATTGCCCAACATGCGCACCATGGCCATGGTGGTGGACATCTCCTTGCCATCGGCCTGCAGGGCAAATTGCGCATGGCTCTCCAATGCGGGCACAGGCAGGCTATGGCCGCCCGATCGCCTGCGGGGCATAAAGCCGCCCAGCGCCGCACGCTGCTGCAAAAGATGTTTCATCTCGGGGCTGTCGGCCTGCGGCTTATAAAACGAGAGGTTCTCCACCTGTTCATCGGAGAGTGGCAATCCAAATCGGTCACGGAATTCGATCAAATTTTCTTTTTCAAGTTTCTTTTGCTGGTGGGTGGTCATGCGGCCCTGGCCCGCCTTGCCCATGCCGAAGCCCTTTTTGGTCTGGGCCAGAATCACTGTCGGCCTGCCTCGATGCTGCGATGCCATCCAGTAGGCCGCATGAATTTTGCGCATGTCATGGCCACCGCGTTTGAGCTGATCGATCTGTGCATCGGTCAGCGAGCTGGCAAGGGCCTGCAGAATTGGGTTCTGGCCAAAGAATCGCTCACGGTTGAACTTGCCATCGTTGGCTGCAAAGGTCTGCAGCTGGCCATCCGGCGTGGCCGTTAAGGCATCCACCAGCGCACCGGTTTTATCGCGCGCAAACAGGGGATCCCAGTCGGAGCCCCAGAGCAGCTTGATCACATTCCATCCCGCGCCCTCAAAGAGGGTCTCCAGCTCGTCCACCACGTGGCTGTTGCCTCGGACCGGGCCATCCAGTCGCTGCAGGTTGCAGTTGATCACGAAGATCAGGTTGTCCAGCTTCTCGCGTGCTGCCAATGAGAGCGCCGCCACCGACTCGGGCTCATCCATTTCGCCATCACCAAAGATTCCCCACACCTTTCGCGGCTCGGATTGGGCAAGGCCCCGATGCTCCAGATAACGCATAAAGCGGGCCTGATAGATTGCCGAGATCGGTCCCAGGCCCATCGAGCCCGTGGGGAACTGCCAGAAATCCGGCATCAGCCATGGGTGAGGATAGGAAGAAAGGCCCTGACGGCCCGCATGGCGGGCATCAATCTCACGGCGATAGAACTCCAGATCCTCAGCACCCAGCCGCCCCTCCAGAAAAGCCCGGGCGTAGACACCTGGTGCCGAGTGGGGTTGGAAGAACACCACATCGCCCGCGTGGCTGTCGTCTGCAGCGCGGAAAAAATGATTAAAACCAACCTCGAATAAATCGGCTGCAGAGGCATAGCTGGCAATGTGGCCGCCGAGTTCGCTGGAGAACTGGTTGGCCCGCACCACCATGGCCAGTGCATTCCAGCGCATGATGCCGGCGATTCGTTCCTCCAGTGCAAGCGCATTGGCCCCACCAGGGTAGGTCGGCTCCTGCTCGACGCGGATGGTGTTGATATAGGGCGTGTTGCGTGGCCGCTGCCAATGCACACCGCGTGACTTGGCGGCCTTATAGAGTTCGTTGATCAGAAACGCTGCCCGATCCCGGCCCTCATGCGCAATAACGCCCTCCAGCGCATCAATCCACTCCTGCGTTTCGGTTTGATCCAGATCGGGCTGGGATCCAATCAGGCCCTGATGACTCATGTCCATGGCGACTCCTTTAGTAATCACGAAACGATACCGGCAGGGGTACCGCAGAGGATGCCGAAAAAGCTTTAAAAATCATTTTACACAGCATAAAATGCCACTTTAATTCTCATTTAACACTTTTTATGTCAATAGAACTCGATTCCACAGATCTCAAGATTCTGCGCTGGCTGCAGGCCGATGCCAGCCTGAGCAATGTGGAGCTGGCCGAGAAAATCAACCTCTCACCGTCGCCAACCCTGGCCCGCGTGAAGCGGCTTCAGTCTTCTAACGTGATCTCCAAAATCGTGGCCCTGACCAATCCGCACTCACTGGGGCTGAAAGTAAACGTGTTTGTGCGCATCTCGCTGGAAAAACAGGAATCGGTGGTGCTGGAGCGTTTCGAGCGGGCCGTGAGCAAATTCGATGAGGTGATGGAGGTCTACCTCATGACCGGAGATGAAGACTATCTATTAAGAATCGTGGTGCCCGATCTGCAGGCGCTGGAGCGCTTCATTCTGGAGCATCTGACCAAAATCCCTGGCATCAAAAACATTAAATCCAGTTTTGCCCTAAAGCAGGTGAAGTACAAGACCGCATTGCCGATTCGGCTTTAACAACTAATGAGAGATGGAGTCGGAAAACAAGTTGATCACCACTACACCTGAAATAATCAGGGCAATGCCAATGAGTGCCGCAAGATCAAGTTTCTGTCCGATCCAAACCCAGCCGATGATTCCCACCAGGGCGATTCCAACACCCGACCAGATCGCATAGGTGATCGCCAGCGGGAGCACCTGCACCACCTTCGCCAATAAAAAGAAGGCCAGGCCATACCCCAGCGCCACAATCAGAATGGGAAGGGGCCTGCTGAAGCCATCGGTGTAGCGAAGTGCAATGGTTCCGGCGACTTCAGCGGCAATCGCAATGCCAAGATATAACCACGTCATGAGGGGCTCTCTGGGGGTCTGTGTAATTTACACAATTGATCAGGGCTTGATCAGCGGATTCTCGATTGCCCGAAGCGCCCTGAATTCTGGCCGATCAAACATCGCAGGGTCTTCCAGAAAATCCAGCACCCAAGCGATGGTGTCGGTGCCCCAAAAGACATGGCCACCCAATACAACAGTGGGCACACCGAAAACCCCACACGCGGCGGCCTTGGCCGTCTCGTCAGTCAATCTCTGACGAATCTCTGGGCCTTCGGGTCTGGGTGTGGTGTCCGACAGTCCGATGGCAGCACAGAACTGTGGCCATTCCAGATCCGGATCTCGGCCCTCCGCCCACACGAAATCAAAGGCACGATCCACCATGGTCCAGTCTGCGTTTCTTTCCAGAAGCAGCCGCTGCATTGCCACGGAGGGGAAAGGATGGCGCTTTGGGAACTGCATGGGAATGCCATGCCGCTTTGCCATCCAGATGCAGAGATCATAGGTATGGGCTCGTTTTTCTGAGACTTCCGCAGGCCCACGATTGTTTTGCAGCCGAAGCAGCCCCGGAAAAAAGATTGGCCGGGGATGCAACTCAAGCCGCTCCATCAGCGGCGCCCGAAGGCGCAGGAATAGATAAGTAAACGGCGAAATGATGTCGTAGTAAAAATCGGCCTGGGGTTTGCTCATAATGGCTGAGCCTTTTTCTTGATGGATAAGCGTGCTATTTTGCACCGATGAAGCAGCCCCATAAACCCCAATATTTTTTTGTGAAAAGCGCGGCCAAGTTCTTTTTTAGCCGAGCCGCAGTGCTTGCCTTCATTGGGACTTTGAGCGGCGCAATACTGCCGCACCAGACGGCATTCGCCCTGGCCGAACCCGGCACCACTGCCCCACCCATCCAAGTCACCGATGTCAATGGCAAGCCCGTGAAGCTTTCAGATTACAAAGGCCGATGGGTGGCGCTGGAATGGACCAATCCGGAATGCCCGTTTGTGCAGAAGCACTACAACAGCGGCAATATGCAATCCACACAGAAAGAAGCGCTGGAGAGGAATGTGGTGTGGATTCAGATCAACTCCACCAATCCATCGCACTCCGATTACAAATCCCCGGAGGCCATGAAAGCCTGGAATACCGAGAAGCGGGCGCAGATCACCCATGCCACGATGGATTCCGCAGGGGCCGCTGGCAGAGCCTATGGCGCCAAGACCACCCCGCAGATGGTGCTGATCGATCCACAGGGCAAGGTGGTCTACCACGGCGCGATTGACAGCATGCGCTCTGCCAATCCGGCCGACATTCCCAAGGCCACCAACTACATGAAGCAGGCGCTGAATGAGGCGCTATCCGGGAAACCGGTATCGGTGTCCTCGAGTGTGCCTTATGGCTGCTCGGTGAAGTACTGACGCCAAGCCAGCCGTCGTGACTGGCATCATGGATTTGCTGCTGTTGCTCCCACGCCTACTTAACTCTGAATTAAAAAATTAATGATGAATTACATGAAGCAAGCAGTTCTTAGCCTTTTGCTTTTGATTGCGATGCCGTCATTCTCACAAGTCATCCCCGTTGAACCTCTTACCAAAGGTTTTTTTGGAACGCAGCAGACGATG
Source organism: Burkholderiaceae bacterium (assembly GCA_018882795.1). Lineage (GTDB taxonomy): Bacteria > Pseudomonadota > Gammaproteobacteria > Burkholderiales > Burkholderiaceae_A > Lacustribacter. Next base: position 31,562 of record VERJ01000024.1, read on the forward strand.
ACCATGTTGTATGAAAGAAATGATGCGGAACTAACAGTTGTTGTTGTCATGGGTCACCCAGGGCATTTCGGCCTAAAGACGGGAGATACATTTGTAAGAAATCAAACTGCCAACATGATGCGAGGTCTCACGTATCGTCAAAAAATCAAAGCCAATATCGTAATTCTCGATAACCCGTTTCCCCTTCAAGGTATAGGCGCCCGCTCCAGCAGTGACCATATAAGAAGAATTGAAAGTGTGGTCAATTTTTACGGCCAGAAATTCAAATTGCCCATTTGGCTATTTGGCCATAGCGATGGATCAATCAGTGTTTCTGAATACCTAAACAAGTCAGAGGAGACACGCAAATCCCTTGCCGGGGCTATCTTGAGTGCCGGTAGAGATGAAACACGAATTAGAGAGGATTGGAAAGTACACGCATTAGTCATACATCACGAGAAAGACGGTTGCGATGTGACTTCTTTTTACGGCGCGAAGCGATACTTTGCACGGATTAAAGAAGTCAACACCGGCAATAGCGAATTCGCAACGGTCGTAGGTGGTATGAGCAGTGGTGCACCTTGTTCAACCGGGTTCCACATGTATGAGGGGGCGTTCGGCGAAACACTTGGTCTAATTGAGGATTTTATTGCTCGAAATAAATAATTAATTCTCTCAATCTCTGCCCGAAGAGAACATAAATCGCTTTATCTCTGATGCGATTTACAGCGAGCACATTTAAAATTCACTTAGCACCTAATGCGCACCGCTATTGAGTAGACTCTGTGGATATGGGTAGAAAGTTTCCGCCAATACCGAGAACTTTCATGTTCTTTGCCTTCACTCCAAAATCTCTTGCCAACTTCATATCTACTTCATACAACGAAAACACCCAGTAATCTCGTCGAGTTGTTGCCTCATTCAGATAGCTTGTAATCATCATATTTCCGAATCCCGCAATCATTTTTTCCAGTCCAGAGCTTCTTTCGTCTGCTTTAAAATCTAGATCTGGATAATTCCTCTTAATCTGCGCCGCAGCAAAGTCAACGAAGTCACTTTTCGTTGGATTCGTTACATTTAATCCAAATACGCCGATAAGTAACGTAACAATCAGAATTATTCTTTTCACTACCTCACCATTGCTAAACATTGATTTTTTGTGTCTAGTGACCGAATGCTGTAACAGTAACTGCGCTGATTACCCACCTGGGCAAGGCAGTAGTTTTTTGTGTCTGATTCCCCGATTGAATAGCAGTATGACCGTTGGTCCCGTGTTGTCGCAAGGCAGAAGTTCTTGCGGTCGTAATTCTGAATGGAATAGCAATTGGATGGGTTAGCGTGACCGACGGCAGGAGTCAAAGCAATGCCGGTAAGCACCAGAAGCAGATTTTTGAGGTTCATTTGCTCATCCATAGAACACTAGTACCCAGGGATCGCGGGTCGATTCTGTGATGCTTTTTCTTCATCTTTTTCTCCGCAACCATATAGAAGCGTCACGGAAGACATCAGCAAAAATACCCTTCGCAACAGTCGCATACCCCTCTCCTTAAAGTAGTTACCCTAGTCGTCGAGTACGTACCGGTTGTAAATGGTGGGCCGTGCTGGACTCGAACCAGCGACCAAAGGATTATGAGTCCTCTGCTCTAACCAACTGAGCTAACGGCCCCCGGGATTGCTGTCATCGTGCTGATACCTAGAAAAAAGGCCTGGTTCCCCAAGCCTTTTTTGTTTTACAGCGTATCTAAAAAACTCTTCAGCTTGTCGCTGCGGCTGGGGTGCCGCAGCTTACGCAAGGCCTTTGCCTCGATCTGTCGTATTCGCTCACGCGTGACATCGAACTGCTTGCCGACTTCCTCCAGCGTGTGGTCGGTGGCCATCTCCACACCGAATCGCATCCGCAATACTTTTGCCTCCCGCGGTGTCAGCGAGTCCAGCACCTCTTTCACCACGTCGCGCATGGAGTCCTGCAGGGCAGCTTCCATCGGTGCGACCGTGTTGGTGTCCTCAATAAAGTCGCCGAGATGGGAGTCATCATCATCGCCAATCGGGGTCTCCATCGAGATGGGCTCTTTCGCGATTTTCAAAATCTTGCGAATCTTGTCTTCCGGCATCTCCATTTTGATGGCGAGTGTTGCCGGATCGGGCTCCTTACCAGTCTCTTGCAGGATCTGGCGCGAAATCCGATTCATCTTATTGATGGTCTCAATCATGTGGACCGGAATCCGGATGGTTCGGGCCTGGTCGGCGATGGAGCGGGTGATGGCCTGGCGAATCCACCAGGTCGCATAGGTCGAAAACTTATAACCCCGGCGATATTCGAACTTATCGACCGCCTTCATCAGCCCGATGTTGCCCTCCTGGATGAGGTCCAGAAACTGCAGTCCACGGTTGGTGTACTTCTTGGCAATCGAGATCACCAGCCGCAGGTTGGCCTCGGTCATCTCTTTTTTTGCCGCTCTGGCCTTACGCTCGCCCGCTGTCATCTGCTTGTGGATTTCTCGGAGATCATGCAAAGGCAAAACAACTCGGGTCTGCAGGGCAATCAGTTTCTGCTGCTCTTCCTGCAAGGCAGGAAGATTGCGCTGCAGCAGCTGTGAGGAGGCGCCTGCGGTTGAGACCTTTTTCACGAAGAGATCTAGATTGGTCTCATTGCCAGGAAATTCTTTAATGAACCAGTCTTGCGTGAGGCCGACTTTGTCCACCGCAATCGAACGAATTTTTCGCTCGATTCGGCGTACATCCTCAACCTGACTGCGCAGCGTATCGGCCAAACGCTCGACCATCTTCGCGGTAAAGCGAATGCTCATGAACTCATTGCTGACCGTCTTCTGGGCCTTCTCGTAGGCAGGCGACTTATAGCCATCCCCATCGACCGCTTTGCGCATTTTGTCGAAGGCCTTTTGAATCACCTCAAATTTTTCCAGCGCTGCCACCTTGCGCTCCTCGAGCCGGGCATTATTTGCAGCCGCTGCGGCAGCGCCGTCATCATCGACTTCTTCGGAAGCCTCAATGGCGGCGAACTCAGCCTCGGTCGACGACAGCAGGTCTTCCTCGGGGGCGTTGGGGTCGACGATGCCATCGACCACATCGCTAATGGGCATCGCGCCTTCGCGAATCTTGTTGGCGCACTCGAGGACCTCGCTGATGGTGGCGGGGCAGGCAGAGATCGCCATCACAATATCGCGCAGGCCTTCCTCGATTTTCTTCGCGATAACAATCTCACCCTCGCGTGTCAGCAGCTCGACCGTGCCCATCTCGCGCATATACATCCGCACGGGATCGGTTGTGCGGCCAAACTCCGAATCCACGGTCTGCAGTGCGGCCTCGGCCTGCTCTTCGGCATCATCATCATCC
>VERJ01000003.1 GCA_018882795.1 Burkholderiaceae bacterium
GAAAAATGTTTTCGCCCCTGGCCTTTACCATTGCGATTGCGCTGGCGATTTCACTGCTAGTCTCGCTCACGCTCTCGCCGGTGCTGTGTTCCTATTTTCTGAAAGGGGGCGCCGATCACGACACGAAGGTCATCGCGGTACTGAAGCGCCACTATCTCGGTCTGTTGGATCGTGCCACCCAGAATCACCGTAAGACCCTGGCCGCAGCGGTTGGCCTGCTGCTGCTTTCCTTGGCCCTCTTTCCCTTCCTGGGTAAATCGTTTATGCCGATTATGAAGGAAGGGGCCCTGACCCCCCAGGTGATTCGTGTGCCAAGTATTTCGCTGGATGAGTCGATCCGATTGGAGATGGCGGCCATGAAGATGGTGGCCGAGATTCCAGGTGTGAAAAGCGTGGTCTCACCCCTTGGCCGTGGTGAGTCGCCTGCTGATCCGGCGGGTCCGAATGAATCCAGCCCCGTGGTACTGATCGATCCAGAATCCGACCGTGATCAGGATGAGATCGAGGCTGAGATTCGTCAAAAGCTCGCTGCGATTCCCGGGGCACAGATTGTCGTATCCCAGCCGATCGCCCAGCGGGTCGATGAGATGGTGACGGGTGTGCGCTCCCAGTTGGGTGTGAAGGTCTTTGGCGATGACCTGGAGGAGCTTCGGCGCATCTCTGAGCAGGTGGCAAAGGTGATTCGTAGCGTGCGGGGCGCAAGAGACCTGCGCATCGAGCGGCTCTCGGGCCAACAGTTTCTGACGGTTGAGATCGATCGCAATGCAATTGCCCGCTATGGATTGAATGTGGCGGATATCCAGACCCTGATGGAGACTGCAATTGGCGGCAAAGAAGTCACCACCCTGTATGAGGGCGAGCGTCGTTACAGCATCGCAGTGCGTTTTCCTGCCCGATTCCGGGAGTCCATCGAAGATATCAGCAGCACGCTGTTGCGTACCGCCAACGGGGCCCAGGTGCCGCTCGCGAGCGTGGCCAAGATTCAGCTGGTCGATGGCCCGGCCCAGTTAAGCCGTGAGTCGGGCAAGCGTCGCGTGGTGGTGGGTGCCAATGTGGAGGGCCGGGATCTTGGCGGCTTTGTTGAGGAAGTCCAGCAGCGTCTGTCCAAAGAGGTTCAGCTTCCGCCGGGCTACTATTTTAAGTTCGGCGGCCAGTTCGAGAACCTGGAGCGGGCCATGGATACGCTTTCTGTGATTGTGCCGCTCACGATTGCGGCGATCTTTTTCCTGCTGTTTTTGCTGTTCAATTCTGTAAAACTCGCCAGCCTGATTATTCTGGTGCTGCCCTTTGCCTCCATTGGTGGTGTGATCGGACTCTTTGTGACTGGCGAGTATCTGAGTCTTCCGGCTTCCGTCGGCTTTATTGCACTCTGGGGTATTGCAGTACTCAACGGCGTGGTGCTGGTGACCTGCATTCGCCGCTTCCGTGAGGATGGCATGGGCGTGGCCGAGGCTGTGCGGGAGGGCTGTGTACAGCGATTCCGGCCGGTGATGATGACCGCCACCGTGGCCTTGCTGGGCCTGGTGCCCTTCCTGTTTGCCACTGGCCCGGGATCCGAGGTCCAGCGGCCGCTGGCCATCGTGGTCATCAGTGGATTGATTTCTTCCACGCTGCTGACACTCGTGGTGTTGCCCACTTTATACAAATGGTTTGATGAGGCGCCGCGTGAGGCCTGATCACAAAGGAGATTCAAGATGAAAGAGATTCGCGCCATCGTCCGGCCCAGCCGCCTGTCCAGACTGCGGGAGGCCCTGCGGTCCATCCCGAACTTTCCTGGCGTAACGATATTTAACGTGAAGGGATTCACAGCACCCGCCGCAGTGGACAAGCGTTCAGTCCGTGATGAGCTCACCGATTTCACCGATAAGGTGATGGTCTGTGTACTGGTGGATGAGGCCATGGTGGAGCCCGTTCGCCAGGCCATGATTCAGGCCTGCCAGACAGGTCAGATTGGGGATGGCCTGATCTGGGTGGTGAACATCGAGGACATTCACCGTATCCGGGATGGTTCGTCGGTCTAACCCCTGGCTTATGCGAAAACTTTGATTCAGTTCAAGGGATTGGCTGCACACCGATGCTCCACAGGGGGAAAATGGACCCTTTGAACTGACAGGGAGGGCCCCCTGCGCCGACAGGCAATGGGGTGCACATCAGATGACAAAACCAGTGGAAAAGATTCGGCCGGTTCGGATGGGCGACCGGCCTCCGGCATTAAATGAAAAGAGCATTTCGGCATTTGTGGCCGAGCGTTCAACCGGTTCGGCCCAGGCCAAGCAGAAGGCTGCTGTGGCCTCCATTCTTAACGGTAAGGGCGGGCTTGACGTGAAACGCACCGTCTCCAATCTCAAGGCCATGATCAAGGGTGCCTCGCCCGATGATGTCAAAGCCCTGCGTGAGGCCTTCCTCAGCATGCCGGAGATCTCAGGCAAGAAAACCCGCAAGCCGGATCACGGCGTTAATCCCGATGAAGAGCTGGTGCCGGATTGGCATAGGGGCGTCTATCCGTACAAGAACCTGCTGCGGCGATCGGTGTACGAGGCCGAGAAGTACAAGCTTCAGGTTGAGCTCTTAAAGCTTCAGGCCTGGGTCAAGGAGAATCGCCAGCGTGTGTTGATTCTCTTTGAGGGCCGGGATGCCGCTGGCAAAGGGGGCACCATCAAGCGTTTCATGGAGCACCTTAATCCTCGTGGTGCCCGCGTGGTGGCTTTGGAAAAACCCTCTGAGTCTGAGCGTGGCCAGTGGTATTTCCAGCGTTATGTGCAGCATCTGCCGACAGCGGGTGAGATCGTGATGTTTGATCGCAGCTGGTATAACCGGGCCGGTGTGGAGCGGGTGATGGGATTCTGCACCGATGCGGAATATCATGAGTTCATGCGGCAGGCACCCGAGTTTGAGCGTCACCTGGTCCGCAGTGGTGTGCATCTGATCAAGTTCTGGTTCTCGGTCAGTCAGAAGGAACAGCGCCGCCGTTTCAAGGAGCGTGAGGTGCATCCTTTAAAGCATTGGAAGCTGAGCCCGATTGATAAGCAGTCGCTGAACAAGTGGAAGGATTACACCCAGGCCAAGGAGGCAATGTTCTGCGAGACCGATACCGCCGATGCGCCCTGGACCGTGATCAAGAGTGATTGCAAGAAGCGGGCGCGGCTCAATGCCATGCGCTATGTTTTGCACAAGCTGCCTTATGCGAACAAGGATAGCGCCCTGATTGGCCGGCTTGATCCGCTGATTGTGGGGCGTGCCCACGTGGTGTACGAACAAGGCGAGCGGCCGAACACGGGAGCTGACGCGATTATTTAAGGCCCGGGCCATCTGCGATAATGGACCGATGCATTTTGAGATCTTTCCGGTCACGGCCTTTCAGCAGAATTGTTCCTTGGTGGTCTGTCCGTCAACGCGAAAGGCCGCCTTTATTGATCCGGGTGGCGACATCGAGCACCTGCAGGCGGTTGCCGAGCAGGCTGGGGTCCAGATCGAGAAGATTCTGCTCACGCACGGCCATATAGATCATTGTGGCCAGGCGGGGCTGCTGGCCCAAAGGCTTCATGTGCCGATTGAGGGACCGCATTCGGATGATCGGTTCTGGATTGAGCAGTTAAAGACCCAGGGCGCCATGTTTGGCATGGCCGGTGCTGATACTTTCGAGCCGGATCGTTGGCTCGACGATGGCGATGTGGTGACTGTGGGCCAGGAGTCCATGCGGGTGTTTCACTGTCCGGGCCATACACCCGGGCATGTCGTGTTTATTCATGACCAGGATCGCATTGCGTTTGTGGGCGACGTGCTGTTTGCTGGCTCCATTGGCCGCACCGATTTTCCCCGCGGCAATCATCAGCAGCTGATCGACTCCATCCGCGGCAAACTCTTTCCGCTGGGCGATGACATTGAATTCGTGCCGGGCCACGGACCCATGAGCACTTTCGGAGAAGAGCGCCGCTCCAATCCATTCGTAGGGGAGTAAGGATGTCGAAGTACCACAAGGAAAAAGTACTCAGCGTGCATCACTGGAACGACACGCTGTTCAGTTTCACCACCACCCGCCGCCAGGGATTACGCTTTCGCAATGGTCACTTCCTGATGATCGGACTCGAAGTCGACGGCAAGCCATTGGTGCGGGCCTACAGTGTGGTGAGCCCGAACTATGAAGAGCATCTGGAATTTCTCAGTATCAAGGTTCCCGATGGCCCGCTGACCTCGCGGCTGCAAAACATCCAGGTGGGCGACGACATCCTGGTGAGTGAGAAATCAGTCGGCACCCTAGTGCTCGATGACCTCAATCCCGGAAAGCATCTGTATTTGTTTAGCACCGGTACGGGTATGGCGCCTTTTATGAGCATTATTCGCGATCCCGACACCTATGACCGGTTCGAGAAAGTCATTCTGATTCATGGCGTGCGACTGGTCAGTGAGCTGGCTTATGCAGACTATCTGAAAAATGAACTTCCCCAGCACGAGTTTTTAGGCGAGATGGTCCGGGACAAACTCATCTATTACCCTACGGTGACCCGCGAGGCCTTTAAACAAACAGGCCGACTGACCACGGCCATTGAGACCGGTCAGCTTTTCCGCGATATCGGTCTGCCACCGCTGGATCCCGCGGTAGACCGCGGCATGATCTGCGGCAGCCCCGCCATGCTGAAAGAGACCTCCGAGATGCTGGATGCCCGCGGCTTTCAGGTCTCCCCCAGTCTGGGCCACCCGGGCGACTATGTGTTTGAGCGTGCCTTCGTAGAGAAGTAGATCAGTCGCGCAGTGCGCGCCGCAGAATCTTTCCGACATTGGTCTTGGGCAGCTCGGGCCTGAACTCGATTTGCTTGGGCACCTTGTAATTGGTCAGATACTGTTTGCAGTGATCAATCAGAGCTTCTTTCGTCAGCGCTGGATCGCCTGAGGCCACAAATAATTTCACCGCCTCACCGGTCTGATCATCGGCCACCCCGATGGCCGCCACTTCCCGAACCGCCGGGTGCATGGCCACGACTTCTTCCACCTCGTTGGGATAGACATTAAAACCGGAGACAAGAATCATGTCCTTCTTGCGATCCACCAGAAAGACATAGCCGGCTTCATCGACATAGCCCATATCGCCAGTCTTTAAGAAACCATCTTGGAAAAATACTTTGGCTGTCTCGTCGGGCCGGCCCCAGTAGCCTGGGGTGACCTGGGGGCCGCGGATGCAGATCTCACCCACTTCCTTCACGGCAAGCTCTTTGCCTTGGTCGTCGCGGACTGAGACTTCAGTCGAGGAAATCGGTAGGCCGATTGACCCGTTGAAGGGAAGATCCTCCAAGGGATTGATCGTCGCTGCAGGAGAGGTCTCTGTGAGGCCATAAGCCTGCGAGAGTGCACAGCCTGTGACCTGTTTCCAGCGTTCAGCCACGGGCCGCTGCACGGCCATACCACCACCGAGGGTGACCCGCATGGTGGAAAAGTTCAGCTTTGCGAACTCGGCATTATTGAGCAGCGCATTAAAGAGCGTGTTGACTGCGGTGAACACCGTGACGGGGTACTTGGACCATTCCTTCACAAAGTTTGGAATGTCGCGCGGATTGGCAATCAGTAGATTCTGTGCGCCGATCCGCAGAAAGGTGAGGCAGTTCGCGGTGAGTGCAAAGATGTGATAAAGCGGCAGGGCGGTGACAATGAATTCTTCTCCGCGCCGGACCGCAGGCTTGATCCAGGCTTCTGCCTGCAGCACATTGGCGCAGATGTTGCGGTGGGTCAGGATCGCACCCTTGGATACCCCTGTGGTGCCACCGGTGTACTGCAAGAAGGCCACATCATCAGGTGTGAGGGAGGGCTTGGAAAATGATTGACTCTGGCCCGAGGCGAGTGCCTGTTTCAGGCTGATGGCCTGAGGCAGATTCCAGGCGGGCACCAGTTTCTTTACCTTACGCACTACAAAATTCACAATGTGGCCCTTGGTGCCAAGCATCTCGCCCAGCGGCGTGACAATCACATGGCGAACCTGTGTCTTGGCGATGACCTGCTCTAGGGTATGCGCAAAGTTTTCCAGAATCACGATCACGGTGGCGCCTGAATCGCTCAGCTGATGTTCGAGTTCCCGCGGCGTGTAGAGGGGATTGCAGTTCACCACCACCGCACCCGCACGCAGCGTGCCGAACAGGGTGATGGGGTATTGCAGCACATTGGGCATCATCAGCGCGACACGATCCCCTTTGCGCACACCAATGGATTGCAGGTGCTTGGCAAAGACCAGACTCAGTTCATCGAGCTGCTGATAAGTGATGGATTTGCCCATGCTGATATAGGCGGTCTTCGATGCAAATTCCTTGCAGGCGTCGGCCAGAAAATCGGCCACAGACGTGATGCGGTTGAGATCGACTTCTGCCGGAATGCCTTGCGGATAGCTGTTGAGCCAGAGCTTGTCCATCGTGTTTCCCATGCAATCAGAGAGTTTCGAATATACCTGCGGCGCCCATGCCTGTGCCGATACACATGCTTACCATGGCGTAGGGTTTTCTCTGCCTTCTTGCGCCATGAATCGCGGTGCAGGAGCGGATCGCGCCCGTGGCACCCAGCGGATGGCCTGCGGCAATTGCGCCACCCAGGGGATTGACGATGGCGGGATCCAACTGCAGTTCGCGAATCACGGCAAGGGCCTGTGCGGCAAAAGCTTCGTTCAGTTCAATCCAGCCGAGCTGATCCTGCCGGATACCCGCAAGCGCCAGTGCCTTGGGGATTGCCGCAATCGGGCCGATGCCCATGATCTCAGGGGCCACCCCAGCAACGGAAAATCCTGCAAAGCGTGCAAGTGGTGTCAGGCCATAGGTCTTGATGGCGGACTCAGAGGCCAGCAGCAGTGCGGCAGCACCATCCGACATCTGTGAGGAATTCCCTGCAGTGACCGATCCTTTTGCGTGAAAGACTGGTTTGAGTTTGGCCAGTCGCTCCAGTGTGGTGTCTGCACGGGGGCCTTCATCCTGGGTCATCAAATGGCGCTCGGTGCGGACTTCGCCAGTCTTGAAGTTGGGAAGATGCCGCATCACCTCAAAGGCTGAGATCTCATCGGCAAAGGCGCCCGCGGCCTGCCCTGCGCAGGCCTTGGCGTGGGATTGCAGTGCGAATTGGTCCTGATCCTCGCGCGAGACAGACCACTGGCGGGCCACCTTTTCCGCAGTCATGCCCATGCCATAGGCAATGCCCAGGTGTTCATCCCGCTCAAAGATCGATGGGTTCATGGCGATCTTATTGCCCATGATCTGGGGCATCGCGCTCATGGATTCCGCGCCGGCAGCAATCATCAGATCGGCCTCGCCAAGTTGAATCCGCTGTGCCGCATAGGCCACGGCCTGAAGGCCGGATGCGCAGAAACGGTTGATGGTGATGCCGGGCACGGACTGGGGCAGGCCAGAGAGCAGGGCGCCGATACGCGCCATATTCATGCCCTGCTCAGCTTCGGGCATGGCACAGCCCACGACGACATCACCGATGGCGTTGCGGTCGACCTGATCGAACCCCTGCAGGCAGGCCTGGATGGCTGCGGCCAGCATGTCGTCTGGCCGGGTGGATTTGAGGCTGCCATTTTTTCTGCCGACAGGCAGTCGTTTGGCGGAGACGATAAAAGCCTCTTGGCGAATTTTGCTCATGGTGTCGGTCTCGGTTAATTGCGCAGCGGCTTGCCGGTGGCAAGCATGTGTTCGATACGGGCCTGGGTCTGCGGTGTCTTGAGCAGATCCACAAAGAGCTGCCGCTCGACTTTGATGAGCCAATCTTCATCGACACGTGTACCTGCATCGATATCGCCGCCACAGAGTGCCGTGGCTGCGGCATGGGCGACTTTGTAGTCATGCTCACTGATCATCTTGCCTTCCAGCATATTGACCAGCATCAGCGATAGATTCGCAATGCCGGTGCGGCCCGCGACCGGCACCATCTGCGGCACGGGTGGCTGATAGCCCGCATCGGCCTTCTGGCGCGCGGTACGCAGCGCCACATGCAGCAGTTCCTGGGGATGAAACACGATGTGATCATCGGGCTGCGCAAAACCGAATTCAATCGCCTGCAAGCTGCTCTTGGCAACCTTGGCCATGGCAATGGTGGTGAAGACCTGTTGAATAAAGGGGAAGACTTCTCCGGGTGTGGGACTCTGGGCGGCCCACTGGGCAGCGCGCACTGCAAACTCTTTGCAACCACCACCCGCTGGAATCAGCCCTACACCTGCTTCCACGAGGCCAACATAGGTCTCCAGATGCATGACACGCTTATCGGCATGCATCAGAAATTCGCAGCCACCACCGAGTGCCAGCCCCTGTGTCGCGGCAACGGTGGGCACGCGGCTATATTTCAGCGCCTGTGAGGCATCCTGAAATTGCGCCACGATACGCTCCAGCCGATCGAACTCACCTGCCTTACAGGCCTCGGAGACCAGTTTCAGATTCGCGCCCACGCAAAATGGGGGCTCATGCCAGAGCACCAGGCCATCCAGATCAGATTCTGCAATCGCGATTGATTTCAGCATGCCCTCCAGGACTTCATCACTGACCGCATGCATGCGCGAGGCAAATGAAAGAATGCCGATGCCTGCATCCTGTTGAGGCAAGCGCCAGAGCCGGACTTCCTTATTGGCAAAGAGGGTCTCACCTGCTGTTTCCGATGCGGGCTTAAGCACCATTGCGGCCTGCTCGCCCAGGAGCAGCTCGGGAAAGCGTTGCCGCTGATACACGGTCAGGCTGGAGCGGGCTGCATTGGCCTGTTTGGTTGGCGCCCATGAGCCCTGGGGTGTGTGCACACCCGTGCGACTGGTTTCACGACACCATGCGGGCAGCGGTGTAGCAGCAAGTGTCTTGCCCGCATCAATATCGGTCTGAATCGCACGTGTGATGTCCTGCCAGCCCGCAGCCTGCCAGAGTTCGAAGGGGCCCATGCTCCAGCCAAACCCCCAGCGCAGTGCCAGATCCAGATCACGGGCGTTATCGGCGATCTCGGCCAGATGCACGGCGCTGTAGTGAAAGACATCGCGAAAGATTGCCCATAGGAATTGGGCCTGCGGATGTGGACAGGCGATTAAGGCCTTGAATTTTTCTGCAGGCGCACGGATGGCAAGAATTTTTTCGACTTCGGGATCAATGCTGCTGTCGGTTGCGCGGTATTGCAGCGTCGCGGTGTCGAGCACGCGAATTTCTTTGCCTTCTTTTTTGTAGAGGCCTGCACCGGATTTCTGGCCCAGCGCGCCTGCTGTAATCAAGTGTTCGATCCAGTTCGGCAGCTTAAAGATGCTGTGCCAGGGGTCTTGTTGAAGTTGCTCCTGCTTGGTGCGCACCACATGGGCCAGGGTATCAATGCCCACCACGTCCACGGTGCGATAGCAGGCACTCTTGGGCCTGCCGATGCGCGGGCCAGTCAGTGCATCCACGGTGTCTAGGCCGAGACCGAATCGCTGGGTGTGTTCCATGGTGGCCAGGAGCGAGAACACGCCCACACGGTTGGCAATGAAGTTGGGCGTGTCCTTGGCCCGAATGACTGATTTGCCCAGGGTGCGTGTGAGCCAGGATTCCAATGTATCCAGCATCTCGGCCTGGGTTTCTTTTGCAGGAATCAACTCCACCAGGCTCATGTAGCGGGGTGGGTTGAAAAAATGCATGCCGCAGAAACGGGGCCGCAACCCTTCGGGAATCTCCGCAGCCAGGGACTGCACCGACAGGCCCGATGTGTTCGATGCAATCCAGGCGGACTCTGAGCAATGGGAGGCGATCCGTTGATACAGGGCGCGTTTGATGTCGATCCGCTCGGCCACAGCCTCGATGATCAGCTGGGCATCTCTGAGTCGCTCCAGGTGATCATCAAAGTTGTTGGCCCGAATCAGCGGCAACACCCGTGGGCTGGCCAGAGGTGCGGGCTCGAGTTTTTTGAGCCGGTCCATCGCATTGCGGACGATCTGGTTGCGGTCACCTTCGGGGCTGGGTAGATCAAAGAGATCCACATGGATGCCCGCATTGGCCAGATGGCCCGCGATCTGTGCACCCATCACGCCGGCGCCCAGCACGGCAACACGTTTTATTCTGAGATTGCTCACGCAGCACTCCTGTTGGATTTCCAGTTCAAAGGGCCCCCAAGAAAAGGGGCAAAGCCTGTGCCAAAAATAATGCCGGCATCAGCCAGATCCGCATCCATCACCACACCATCACGCACCAGTGCCTCGGCCCGCTCCACCAGTGGTGTAATGAGGGACTCGGCCAATCCCGCCGGGATCGCGCTGGCCGCTGGTCGCCCAGCGATTTTTCCGTTGGTCCATTCATAAAAACCGCGGCCAGTCTTCTTGCCCAGGTGGCCTGCCTCGACGATCTGCATCAGGCACTGGGGGGGCGCAACACCGCCGGAGAGCGTGCGGCCCGCGGCCACGGCGATATCCAGGCCCACGGTGTCTGCCAATTCAACGGGGCCCATCGGCATGCCAAAGGCCCGCATCGCGGCATCAATCGTGGACGGTGGATGGCCTGTATCCACGGCCCGCATCGCGGTGAGCATGTAGGGCGCCAGCACCGCATTGACCAGAAAACCTGGCGCGCTTTTCACCGGTAGCGGCAGCTTATCAATGGAGCGCACAAAGGCCATGCCATCGGCTATGGCCTGCGCCTGCGCACCCGGCGCCTCAATCACTTCCACTAAAGGCATCATGGCCACAGGATTGAAAAAGTGAATGCCGATGAAGCGGGAGGGATCGCGCAGCGCAGTGCGCAGATCCTCGATGCGCAGGCTAGAAGTGTTGGTGGCGAGAATCGCATTGGGTTTGAGTTGCGGCTCAAGCACTTTGAGCAGGGCATGCTTGGCTTCAAGATTTTCATAGATCGCCTCAATCACCACATCGGCATGCCGCACACCGGCACCAGTGGGATCCGGGATCAGCCGATCACGTGCAGCACGTTCCTTTAAGGGGTCGCGTAGCCTTTTGCCGAAGAGCTTTGCTGCACGCGCCAGTGCAGGGGCGATTTGCTCGGTGCTTTGATCTTGCAGTGTCACCGTGTAGCCACGCAAGGCACACCAGGCGGCGATATCACCACCCATGACACCTGCGCCCACCACATGCACATGCTGTGCTTTGAATGCGGATTCCTTGCCGAGCGATTTAAGCCGCTCCTGCAAGAAAAACACGCGTACAAGATTCTGAGTTGTGGATGAGCCCACGATGGCATCCAGCAACGTGGGATTGGCCAGAGCATTGCCATTTGCTTTTTGCCAGATGTCAATAATCGCGTAGGGCGCAGGATAGTGTTTGGGGCTGGCCTTTTTGGCGACCTGTTTTCTCGCCATGGCAGCGATGATCGGCCGTGCGATGGAGTGATTCATCAGGCGGGCGAGTCCCGTGAGTTGCCGTGGTGGTTTGCCGGACCGCAGCAGGCCACGCGCGGAGTCTTTCATCACGCGCGGTGCCACCGCCAGATCCACCAGTCCCGCACGCCTGGCGCGCCGTGCATCCAGGGTCTTGCCTGTGAGCATCATGTTCAGTGCCGCCTGTGGGCCGATCACCTGGGGCAGACGCAGCATGCCGCCCCATCCGGGCACGATGCCCAGCAGCACCTCCGGCAGGCCCATGCGCGTGCCAGAGTCATCAACGGCGATGCGATAGCGGCAGGCCAGCGAGAGCTCTAATCCACCGCCAAGACAAATGCCACGAATCAGCGCAAGCGTGGGATAGGGCACCGCCGCCAGACGATTGAAGAGATCCCAGCCACGGGCGATCAGCTCGCGGGCCTTTTCGGCTGAGTCAAGTTGTCTGAATTCCTCGATGTCTGCGCCCGCGATAAATCCAGAGGATTTCGCCGATTGAATGATCAGGCCCGCCGGAGCATGTTGATCGAATCGATTCAGGCATTCAGAGAATTCCGCAAGCACCTCGGCCGAAAGCTTATTCATGCTGGCCCCGGCCGTATCCAGGGAGAGCCAGGCGATGCCCTCAGTATCGACGGTGAGCTGCCAGTGTTTCATCATGCGGCCTCCAGAAAAATCGCGCCGCCTTGGCCACCGCCAATACAGATTGCGGCCATGCCGCGTCGCTTGCCTTCAAGTTGCAGTGCGCGCGCCAGGTGCAGGGTGATGCGCGCGCCGGAGGCACCAACAGGATGCCCGATGGCGATTGCACCACCGTGGATGTTCAGTCTGTTTTCATCGAGTGCGCCCCAGGTCTGGCCACCATTGATCTGCGACAGTGCGGTCTTACAGTAGTCGGCATCCTGCATGGCGCGGTTGCAGGCAATGACCTGGGCAGCAAAGGCCTCGTTGATTTCCCACAGATCCAGGTCATTGATGCCTAGGCCATGGCGTTGAAGAATTGGCAGGGCGGCATGCACTGGGCCAAGCCCCATCTCTGCAGGGTCCAGGCCCGCCCACTGCAGATCCACAATACGCGCGATCGGTTTGAGTCCATGGGTCTGCACTGCACGCTCAGAGGCCAGCAGGCACCAGGCAGCGCCATCGGTGACTTGGGAGCTATTGCCGGCGGTGATGTTGCCATAGGGCTTATCGAAAACGGGCCGCAGTTTTGCCAGGTTCTCCAGCGACGAGTCTTCACGCACGCCGTCATCGTGATTGGCGATGGCGCCCTTCGCATCCACAAGCGGCACGATTTCATCAAATGCGGCTGTTGTTCGTGCGGCAGTCGCGCGCTGATGGCTACGCACGGAGAACGCATCCATGTCTTTTCGCGTGATGCCGAATCGATAGGCGAGATTTTCTGCAGTCTGGCCCATCGAGAGCCCCACCACGGGATCGGTGAGCCCCCGTAGCAGTGCGATCACGGGTCGAAAAAGCTCTGTGGGCTTGAGCCTTGCGAAATGCTGAAGTTTTGCTGTTGCTGTTTTCTTGGTGGCCATCTCGGCAAACCAGCGCACCATGGCATCGGAATACAAGAGTGGTGTGCGAGAGAGTGCATCCACCCCACCCGCCAGCACCAGGTCGGATCTGCCCGATACGATGTTGATCAGTGCGGAATCAATGGCCTGAAGGCCTGAGGCGCAGTTGCGCATGACGGTCCAGCCGGGCACACCATGGCCGCAGCCCATGCGCAGGGCGACCACGCGGCCGATATTGACTTCATCGGGTGCGGGTGCTGCGCAGCCCAGAATGACTTCATCAAGATCCTGTGGCGAGAAGGGCTGGCGCAGCAGCAGCGTGCGGCCTGCCTGGGTGGCAAGATCAGAGGCGCTAAACGGTCCCGGGCCGCCGCGGGCCTTGAGAAAAGGCGTGCGGGCGCCGTCTACCAGGTAGACGGGAGACTTGAGGCCGCCCATTACGCTGCCCGCAGCCGTGATTCCGCATCTGATCCATCGGCATGCTGCCCGCTGGCTTTTGCGTGAATCTCAAAGGGAAAGTCATCCACATGAATCACGCGGTCACGCAGTTCATCGCGCCGTTTGATTACCGTCAATTCCTCTTGGCTAATCACACCGCGTTGCGCGGCCAGACCGCTGATATCTCGGCTGTTGGCCAATGGTTCATTTTTAAAGACACCCTGCTTTTCTGCCGCCCGGATCTTGGCATCGATGGGCTCGGCAGCAATCACTGCGGCCAAGGCATGCTCGATCACACCCACTGGATCGTGTTCGCTGTCATGGATAAAGCAGATGGGTGTCAGGCGATTGCGGGCTTCCCCGGGGTTGGAGAGCAGTTGAGCGATGCGATGGCCAAGCTGATCGGATGGGCTCTTGCCCGGCAGGCCCCAGGGGAAAAGCAATCCTTTCAACACACGGCCCAGCAGTGCATTGGGGAAATTATTAAATACACCATCTAAAGCAGTGTGAATTTTATTGAGGCAGTCTTCGATACACCAACGGGCCAGGTCAGCATCTTCGCGAATGCGGCCCTCCATTTCATAACGCTTGATCACACAGCTGGCCAAAAACATCAGGGCAAGAATGTCACCGAGACGGGCAGAGAGTTTTTCCTTGCGCTTCAGGCTGCCACCCAGCATCAGCATGCTGATGTCTGCCAAGAAGGCATAGGCAGTTGACAGTCGGTTGATTTGCCGCGCATAGCCGCGCATCTCCACAGATACGCTTGCGCCGGGGCCTGCAAACTTCGCACCGCTCAGCCCATGGAAGACCGATCGCAGGCCGTTGCCCAGGGTGTAGCGGATATGGCCCCAGAAGGCAGCATCAAAAGACTGTAACCCCTTGGCACGATCTGGGTCTTGGGCGGCCTGCATCTCGGCAAGCAGAAAGGGGTGGCAGCGGATAGCGCCCTGACCAAAAAGAATCAGGCTGCGTGTCAGGATATTTGCGCCTTCTACGGTGATGCCAATCGGCATTTGTTGATAGGCCAGACCCATAATGTTCGATGGCCCCAGGCAGATGCCCTTGCCACCCAATACATCCATGCTGTCGGTCACGACCTGCCGCGCCCGCTCGGTCACGTGGTATTTCGCAATCGCAGAGACCACCGATGGACGCTGGCCCAAGTCGATGGCCGCCGCCGAGAGCGTGCGTACGGCTTCGTTCATATAGGTATTGCCTGCCACGCGTGCGAGGGCTTCTTCGATGCCTTCGAATCGCGAGATCGGTGTTTTGAATTGATTGCGGATGCGCGCATAGCCGCCCGCGACCCGTGCTGCGAGCTGTGAGAGTCCTGCGTTGGCCGAAGGCAGTGAGATCGCCCGGCCTGCAGAGAGGCACTCCATCAGCATGCGCCATCCCTGGCCCGCCATGGCAGGACCACCAATGATGAAGTCCAGTGGCATGAAGACATCATCACCCTGGGTGGGCCCGTTCATGAAGTAGGTGTTCATGGGGATGTGCCTGCGACCAATCTGTACACCCGGATGGTCATGTGGCACGAGCGCGCAGGTGATGCCCAGATCTTTGGTCTTACCCAAGAGGCCATCGGGGTCGTAGAGACGAAATGCCAGGCCCAGGATTGTGCAGACTGGCGCCAGGGTGATATAGCGCTTATTCCAGGTCACCCGCATGCCGAGTGTCTCTTTGCCCTGCCACATCTGTTTGCACACGATGCCGTAGTCGGGGATCGAGGCCGCATCTGATCCTGCCCAGGGGCTGGTCAGGGCAAACGCGGGAATTTCCTCACCACGTGCCAGGCGCGGCAAATAATGATCTTTTTGTGCTTCGGTGCCGTAGTGCAGCAGCAACTCTGCCGGCCCAAGGGAGTTGGGCACCATCACGGAAATCGCAAGTGGCGAGGAGCGGGTGGAGAGTTTCGCTACCACTTGCGAGTGGGCATAGGCCGAGAATCCTTTGCCACCGTAGGACTTGGGAATGATCATGCCCAGAAAGCCCTTCTGCTTGATGTAATCCCAAACGGCCTGGGGCATGTCGTGATCTTCGAAATTGATTTTCCATTCGTTGACCATGCGGCAGGCTTCTTCCACTTCGTTGTCAACGAAGGATTGTTCCTCTTGCGTAAGGGAGGGCCGCGCGATCGCCTGCAGTTTTTTCCAGTCGGGTGCGCCGCGAAAGAGATCGGCCTCCCACCAGACAGTGCCGGCTTCCAGCGCTGCTTTTTCTGTGTCGGACATGGCCGGAAGTGAGCGGCGGAATCCCTTCAGGATGGGCGCGGTCAGCAATGGCTGTCGCAATGCGGGAATAACGAGGATCAGGCCGAATGCGGCGATGACGATAAGAATAAGGAGGCTGAGCATAGTGGATTCAGTATGATGCGAGGGATCACAGCAATTAGACCCGGGACAAGAAAAATTTGCAAGATTGCGCCCGCTGGTAAAGACCCTGAAAGGAAACCTGTGCCACTGCCCCAAGCCCTTGCAGCACTTCGCATGCCCTTGATTGGCGCACCGCTATTTATCGTTTCCAACCCCGACCTCGTGATTGCCCAGTGTCGCGCAGGCATCGTGGGTTCTTTCCCTGCGTTAAATGCACGCGAGCCGGGTGAGTTGGCGGCCTGGCTGGAGCGTATTGAGGCGGCCCTGGCTGAACCCCAGCCTGCCGGATGCCCTTATCCCGTGGCCCCCTTTGCAGTCAATCAGATCGTCCATCCCTCCAATCCGCGTCTTGCCCAGGATATCGAGACCGCGGTGCGTTACAAGGTGCCGATCATGATCACCAGCCTGCATGCGCCCAAGCCCGTGGTGGAGGCTGCGAAGACCTACGGTGGCCTAGTGTTTCACGATGTCATCAGTATCCGGCACGCCGAGAAAGCGATCGAGGCGGGTGTTGATGGACTGATTCTGGTCACGGCGGGCGCTGGCGGCCATGCAGGTCCATTGAATCCTTTTGCCTTTATTGAAGAGGTGCGGCGGATCTATTCGGGCACGATCATTCTCTCCGGGGCGATGAGCCGGGGCCATCATATTCTTGCGGCCCAGGCGATGGGCGCGGATCTGGCCTATATGGGCACGCGCTTTGTCGCTTGCGCGGAGGCGCGTGCGGTGCCCGACTACAAGCAGATGGTGGTGGATTCTGGTGCCGAGGACATCGTGGGTTCGAGCAGCTTCACCGGGGTCTATGGCAACTATTTGCGCGGCAGTATTGTGCGGGCAGGATTGAATCCTGATGAACTGGTGCAGTCTGAGAAATCCAAGGTGGACTTCGCCAGCCTGCAGAAGAATGCAGGCCAGAAGGCCTGGAAAGACATCTGGGGCGCCGGACAGAGTGTGGCTGGGATTGATGCCGTGCTGCCGACGGCCCAGATTGTGGATCAGCTGGAGCGCGAATACCTCGAAGCGCGCCAGCGGATATAGGCCAGGGTCTTAGACGACACCCTGGGCCAGCATGGCATCGGCGACTTTCACAAAGCCAGCCACGTTGGCGCCTGTCACATAGCTGAAGGAGCCATCCGGATTTCTGCCGTGTGTTAGGCAGGCTTCGTGGATGCTGCGCATGATGCCGTGCAGTCGGGTGTCGACTTCTTCCCGGGTCCAGGAAGTGCGCATGGCATTTTGTGACATCTCCAGCCCCGAGGTGGCCACGCCACCGGCATTGCTGGCTTTACCCGGCGCATACAGCACACCGGCTTTTTCGAACACATTGATGGCGTCAATCGTGGTGGGCATGTTGGCGCCCTCGGCAACACAGATCACGCCGTTTTTCACCAACACTTCGGCATCGGCCCTGTGTAATTCGTTTTGTGTGGCACACGGTAAGGCGACATCCACCTTGACATGCCAGGGAGTCGCGGCTTCAACGAATTTCACGCCGCTGACTTTCTTGGCGTAGTCACTCACGCGGCCGTACTGGTTATTCTTGATGTCCATCAGGATGGCGAGTTTTTCTTTGGTGAAGCCCGCCTCGTCGATGATGGTGCCTGCCGAATCCGACATGGTGATGACCTTGGCGCCAAATTCCATCGCTTTTTCGGTCGCGTATTGGGCCACATTGCCCGAGCCCGAGACGCTTACACGCAGACCATCGAAGGAGCGTTGTTTTTGCTTCAGCATTTCGTGCGCGAAGTAGACAGTACCGTAGCCGGTGGACTCGGGCCGAATGAGTGATCCGCCAAAGCTGAGGCCCTTGCCAGTAAAGACGCAGTCCGAGCGGTTGCTAAGTTTTTTCATCATGCCGGCCATGAAGCCAACTTCGCGGCCACCCACACCGATATCGCCTGCGGGCACATCGGTATCAGCGCCGACATGGCGGAAGAGCTCGCTGATGAAGGCCTGACAAAAGCGCATGATCTCGCCGGTGCTTTTGCCTTTGGGGTCGAAATCCGAGCCGCCTTTGCCACCGCCCATGGGCAGTGTGGTGAGCGCGTTTTTGAATGTCTGTTCGAAGGCCAGGAATTTCAGAATGGAGAGGTTCACCGAGGGGTGAAAGCGCAGGCCACCTTTGTAAGGGCCGATTGCGGAGCTGTGTTGGATGCGATAGCCGCGGTTGACTTGTACTTGGCCATGGTCATCGACCCAGGAAACACGGAAGGTGATGACCCGCTCAGGCTCTACGAGCCGCTCTAGCACCGCCTGTTCCGCATAGCGTGGATTATTTTCAATGAAGGGCCACAGGGTGAGGAAGACTTCGGTTGCGGCCTGGAGAAATTCGGGCTGATTGGGGTTGCGATTGGCAACGGACTGAAGGAAATCTTGTGCGTTTTTATAGTTAGACATGATGTGAACAGGTGGTTAAAAGTTGACTCAGTGCTGAGCCGGCGAGCGATTTTTGCACTTTTTTTGAGCGAATCTGGACTGCAGCGGCACTTTTTTTGTGCAGGGTGACTTAGATCAGCACCGATGGCGGGCGGGTACCTGAATACCTGCACCTTAATGGTGCAAATGGCGCGATTCAGTGATTGTCTCGGGCGGCACTGCCCAGCTCTGGCTGCAGGGTGGCATGGTCAATACCATGTCGCTCGCGTAGCATCGTTTGCAGGGCCGCCAGGCCTGTCGGCCAAGATTGCAGATCGTTCACCACCAGGTGGGCGGTGAGTGTGATGTGACCGGGGGAGGTCTCCCAGATGTGAAGGTTGTGCACATGTTCGACAGGTGCGATGCCACGCATGTCGCTGGCGACTTGCTGGAAACTCACCGATTCAGGTACATGTTCCATCAGGATGCGATAGGAACTCCTCAGCAAGGCCCAAGTGGATTTCAGAATCAACAGGCAGACGAAAATCGACAGGATCGGATCAATCGGTGTCCACCCCGTGAAGTGAATCACCAGTCCCGAGGCCAGCGCGGCAAGCGATCCCAGCAGATCGCCCAACACATGCACCAGCGCGGCTTTGGTGTTCAGGCTCTCCTGATCACGCGAGAGCACCCAGGCCACCAGAATATTTACGATCAATCCCAGCACGGCCACCACGATCACCGTATCGCCCGCAATGGGGTGGGGCGAGGTGAACCGGTCGATCGCCTCAATACTGATCCAGAGTGCCAGGCCCAGCATAGCCAGTGAATTCACAAATGCCGCAAGTGCCTCAATGCGGCCATGGCCATAGGAGCTGGTCTCGGTGGGTGGCTTCTTGGCGATCCACTGAGCGACGAGTGCCAGAAATAGTGCTGTGGAATCCGTGACCATATGCCCCGCATCGGCCATCAGTGCAATCGAGCCAGAGATCAGTGCGGCGATGAATTCGGCGGCAGCAAATCCGAGCGTCAGCAGTACCGCCAGGCCAAGCGCCTTGTAGCCCACGCGCTCCCGCGCATGACCGAAGGAGGCATCAAAGGCATCGTGGTGGTGGAGATCGTGGGGCATGGCCGATGCTTTAATCGTTTAGCGTTGCGAGCGCGTCATAGACGGTGGGATAGCGTAAACGGTCAACGAGTTCGCTTTTGATTCGTGTCGTTCTCACGCGTCGCGATTCACTCAGAAAACTCATCATCATCGGATTGATCTGGCCTGTTTTTCCAAGGGCCAGCATGTCCTCGCGCGAGATGCGTGGCGGCCGCGGCAGGCCGGTGGCGTCGGCCACCGCATCAAAGTAGTCTGCCATTTTCATCCCGGTCTCATCCACGGCATTGATGACGCGGCCGGGGTGGCCACGAAACAACGCGACCCAGGATAGCCGCGCCAGATCTTCCGCGTGAATGTGATTGGTGTAGACATCGTCTTCTTCTCGCAGTGCAGGCTGCCGTGCGGCGAGCCGTGCGGTCGGTAGCCGATCTTGCGCATAGATGCCGGGCGCGCGTAGCACGCAGGCACCCAGTGGCCTCAGTGCCTGCTCTGCGCTGACGCGTCGGCGCGAGCGTGGCTGGCACGCCCTGCAGGGGCTGACTTCCGTGACCACACCGCCCTGGGTGTCGCCATAAACACCCGTGGTGCTGATGTAAACGAGCGGAATCCGACGATGGCCTGCGCGAAGCATGGCGACAAATCGCTGCATCCGGAGATCGCGCGAAGGATGAGAATCGGATGGCGGCACAAAGATGATGGCAGCATCAGCGATTCGGGCCGTGCGCCGGCTTTTGTCGGCCTGATCCAGATTCCAGTTCAGCCTTTGGATTGATCTGTGTTGATTTGCAAATGTGCTGAGGCTTGGATTGCGGCCGATAGCGAAAAAACGTGGCCCGTCTGATGCGCCAGGGGCTGTTTGTCGCTGGGCAAGGAGGCGGCCAGCGACATCGCCAAATCCAATCAATGCGATGCGGAGCCTGCGGAATTGCCGAGGGGGAATCATGAAGCCACTTTACTGTGAGTTGTGCCGCAGGAAACAAAAAAGCCCTTGAAAATATTCAAGGGCTTTGGGCAACGGGTGGTGGAGGCGGGCAGAAACCCGCTCAACCACCACGGACGACCATTACTTCAGCGACAACACATACTTGGCCAGGGTGGCAGCCTCTGCATCGCTCAGCATGGTTGCGGGCGGCATGGGAATCGGACCCCAGACACCAGCGCCACCAGCTTTGATTTTCTTGGCCAGTTTGTCGGCAGCGCCGGCATCACCAGCATATTTCTTGGCGACATCTTTATAAGAGGGGCCAACCAGTTTCTTGTCTGTGGCGTGGCAGCTCAGGCAGTTGCCTTTTTTCAGCAGTGCGTCATCGGCAAATGCGGCACCGGCAGAAGCCATCATGGCGGCGGCGATCGAAACAGCAACAAACTTACGCATTGAAATCTCCTCGAGTGAAAGCGTTGTACATCTAGTCCCAACAACGAGCCGCGCCTGCGGCAAGTTGACCGGATTTTAGCCCTTTTTCATTTGTGGCCGGAGTTGCGCTCACTCTGGCTGCGAGAAACCCGGGTCGGTGACCGCGCCCTTGCTGGCACTCGAGGCCAGCTTGCCAAACTTGGCCAGTACGCCTCGGGTATAGCGCGGCGCGGGTGGCGTCCAGGCACTTCGGCGGGCCGCCATCTCGGCATCGGAAATGTTCAGTTGGATCAGCTGTTGATGGGCATCAATGGTGACCGAGTCGCCTTCTTTGATCAGTCCGATCGGCCCGCCTACTGCGGCTTCAGGGGCTACATGGCCGACCACCATGCCCCAGGTGCCGCCCGAGAAACGACCGTCCGTAATCAGTCCCACTGATTCACCCAGGCCCTGGCCGACGAGGGCAGAGGTCGGGGAGAGCATCTCCCGCATGCCTGGGCCGCCGCGCGGCCCTTCGTAGCGAATCACCACGATGTCGCCGGCCTTGATGCTTTGGGCCATGATCGCTTCCATTGCGGCATCCTCGGAATCGAAGACGCGGGCCGGTCCGGTGATCACCGGATTTTTCAGGCCGGTGATCTTGGCCACGCAGCCCTCGGGCGAGAGATTGCCTTTCAAAATGGCCAGGTGGCCCTGGGGATAGAGTGCATTGGCAATCGGGCGGATGACATCCTGGTTGGCTGCTGGGGTGGAGGGCACATCTTTGAGCGACTCGGCGACAGTTTGGCCGGTGATGGTCATGCAGTCGCCGTGCAGCAGGCCTGCATCCAGCAGGATCTTCATCACCTGCGGAATGCCGCCGGCCTTGTGAAGATCGGTGGCCACGTATTTACCGGAAGGCTTCAGATCACAGATCACGGGCACTTTGCGACGGATGCGCTCGAAATCATCAATCGTCCAGGGCACCTCTGCCGCATGGGCGATTGCAAGAAAGTGCAGCACGGCGTTGGTAGAGCCACCCACGGCCATGATTACCGCCACTGCGTTTTCAATTGACTTGCGCGTGATGATGTCGCGCGGCTTGATGCCCTTTTTGATGGCCTCTACCAGCACCTTGGCGGATTCTGCGGCACTCGCTGTTTTTTCGCCGTCCTCGTTGGACATGGTGGAGGAATAAGGCAGGCTCATGCCGAGCGCCTCAAAGGCCGAGCTCATGGTGTTGGCGGTGTACATGCCGCCGCAGGAACCCGTACCCGGGCAGGCGCGCTTTTCAATTTCCTTGAAGTCGGTTTGATCAAGACGGCCTGCTGTGAATTCGCCCACGGCCTCAAATGTGGAGACAATGGTCAGGTCCTGGCCCTTGTAGTGGCCGGGCTTGATGGTGCCGCCATAGACATAAATTGCCGGTACATTGGTGCGGGCAATCGCCATCATGCCGCCGGGCATGTTTTTGTCGCATCCCCCAATCACGACCACGCCATCCATCCACTGGCCGTTGACGCAGGTCTCGATACAGTCAGCGATGACCTCGCGTGAGATGAGCGAATACTTCATGCCCTCGGTGCCCATGCTCATGCCATCCGAGATGGTCGGTGTGCCGAAGATCTGGGGATTGGCATTGGCGGATTTCAGCGCTGCAACGGCGGCATCGGCCAGCGGCTGCAGGCCGCTATTGCAGGGGGTGATGGTGGAGTGGCCATTCGCCACGCCCACCATCGGTTTGTTGACGAAATCTTCTTCCTTATAGCCCATCGCGTAGTACATCGAGCGGTTCGGCGCACGGGCCACACCCTCGGTGACCATGCGGGAGCGCTCATTGAGCCGTTTGCCGGAAGAGTGGGGATCGTTGCTGTGCGACATTGCGGGAATTCTCCGAAGGGGCGTTTGTATTGGGGGCGAGGGTTACTATTGTGCCGCATGAGCACCGCCGTTTTTCTTCACCCGCAGTTTGATCCCGTGGCCTTTGCCATTGGGCCTCTGGCCGTGCGTTGGTACGGACTGATGTATCTGTTGGCCTTTGCCGCAGTGTTGGTGCTGGGCCGCATGCGGCTGAAGGCAGCGCCGTGGTCGGGCCTGATAGATGGCAAGGGTCTGGACGATTTGCTGCTCTTTGGCGTGCTGGGCGTGGTGCTTGGCGGCCGACTGGGCTATGTGTTGTTTTATAAGCCCGCCTATTACCTTGCGCATCCGACCGAGATCCTTGCGGTCTGGCAGGGCGGCATGGCCTTTCATGGTGGCATGCTGGGCGTGATTGTGGCCCTGGCCATTTTTGCGCGAATGCGGCAGCTGCATTTTTTTCAAGTGACCGATTTCATTGCACCCATGGTGCCTTTTGGCCTGGCAGCGGGCAGGCTGGGCAACTTCATCAACGGCGAGCTCTGGGGCCGGCCTGTGGAGGCCTCCTGGGTGCCCATTGCCATGGTGTTTCCGCAGGCAGGTGACATGCTGGCGCGGCATCCCTCCCAGCTCTATCAGATGCTGCTCGAGGGGTTGCTGCTTTTTGTGGTGCTATGGCGGTTCTCTGCGCGGCCTCGTCCACTTGGAGCCGTCTCAGGAATGTTTCTGCTGGGCTATGGCGTTTTGCGCTGGTTGGCGGAATTCGGTCGTGAACCGGATGATTTTCTGGGCCTCCTATCGCTGGGACTCTCCATGGGACAATGGCTGTCGCTGCCGATGATTCTGGTCGGCGCGGCTATCCTGGTCTGGTCTAAACGTCGGGTTCCTTAATGTCATGGCAGCAGGCACACCATCGCAAGGCAGCATCACCTGGTCCGCGCAGGACCAGACCGCAAGACTGCTGATTTCCAACCCCGGGCACTTAAATGCAATTTCAGTCGCGATGTGGCGTGAGCTGTGCGCGTGTTTTTCGGAGATCGCTGCGCGATCGGATCTTCGGGTGGCTGTGATCTCCGGTGCAGCTGGCGCATTCGCCGCAGGCGCCGATATTGCAGAGTTTCAACAGGCGCGCATGAGCCGCGATCAGGTCCGCAGCTACCACGAGGACATCATTGCGCCCGCACTCACGGCGATTGCCCATTGTCCGCTGCCGGTGGTGGCCGCCATTGATGGCGCCTGTGTTGGTGGTGGCCTGGAGATCGCCTGCGCCTGCGATATGCGCATTGCTACAGAACGCAGTCGTTTTGGTGTGCCGATCAATCGGCTTGGATTTGCCATGGCCCCGGCAGAGGCCGCCGCACTCGTGGCCCTGGTGGGTGGGCCCGTTGCGTTGGAATTGCTTCTGGAAGGCAGGGTGCTGGATGCCGAAGAGGCCTATGACAAGGGCCTGGTGAATCGCGTTGTGCCCCAGTCTTTGTTCCATGATCAGGTCGAGACCGTGGTGGATCACATCTGTGCGGGGGCCCCTGCAGCAGCCCGACGCAACAAGTGGCTGATCCGCCATCTCATGGGATTGGCCCAGGCTGAGGGATTGAGCCCCATGCAGCGCGAGGCCAGCTGGGATTTTGCGGATTCACAAGACTATCGGCGTGGCGTGGAATCTTTTCTGAATAAAACCAGTCCTGATTTTCAGGACGATTGAAATGGCACACGACTTGGCAGGCATAGCATGAGTAACCTCTATCAAATTCTTGAGGCCCGGTTTCCCAAGGCGCCCGAAACCTGCGCCATTGAAACGGAAGATGGCCGCTATTACACCTTCGATGATCTTCGCGCCGGTAGCGCGAAGATTGCGAATTGGCTCACTTCCCTGGGCATTGCACGCGGCAGTAGGGTGGCCGCCCAGGTGGAGAAGTCGGTTGAGGCGGTGATGTTGTACCTGGGGGCACTTCGGGCCGGCATGGTGTTTCTGCCACTCAATACCGCCTATCGTGAATCCGAGATCAGCTACTTCCTGAAAGACGCCGAACCCGCAGTCGTGGTCTGCAGCCCCGGCAATCTGGCCTGGATTGAGCCGATTGCACAGGCCTGCGGCTGTGCGACTGTAAAGACATTGGGCGAGTCCGTCGATGGCACGCTGATTGATGCAGCACGTGAGTGCAGTCCGCGCTTTAAGACCGTTGCATCGCGACCCGATGAATTGGCTGCGATTCTCTACACTTCGGGCACGACCGGACGCAGCAAAGGCGCGATGCTGAGTCATCGCAATCTGGCCTCCAATGCGCTGACGCTGAAAAAATACTGGCGATGGCAAGAGGGTGATGTCCTGTTGCATGCACTGCCGATCTTTCATGTGCATGGCCTATTCGTTGCGCTACACGGTGCATTGATCAATGGCAGCAAGATGCTCTGGCTGCCAAAGTTCGACGCCGATCAGATCATTCGACTGCTGCCGCGTGCAACGGTGATGATGGGCGTGCCGACGTTTTATGTGCGGCTTGCGGCGGATGACCGCCTCAATCCCCGACTGGTCTCCAGGATGCGGCTCTTTATCTCCGGGTCGGCCCCGCTGTTGACGGAAACGTTTGCTGCATTTCATGCCAAGACGGGCCATGTGATTTTGGAGCGCTACGGGATGAGCGAGACCATTATGCTGACTTCCAATCCAGTAGAGGCCGAGCGTCGTGCGGGCACGGTGGGCTTTCCCCTGCCGGGTGTCTCGGTGCGGCTTGTGGGCGATGACGGTCGCCTGATCCCGAAGCGGAGGTCCGGTGAGTCAGCAATTGGTGGCGTGCAGGTTCGTGGTCCCAATGTGTTTTCGGGTTATTGGCGCATGCCGGAAAAAACCAAGGAAGAATTCACCGGCGACGGCTGGTTCAAGACCGGAGATATGGGTAAGTGGGATGCGCAGGGCTATCTCCATCTTGTGGGGCGTAACAAGGATCTCATCATCACCGGGGGCTACAACGTCTACCCCAAAGAGATCGAGATGCTGATCGATGATCTGCCTGGTGTTGAAGAGTCGGCGGTGGTTGGTGTGGCGCATCCTGATTTCGGCGAGGCCGTGACGGCAGTTGTTGTCGCCCGGCCCGGCGCAACGCTTGATCCGCAATCCATGATTGCTGAAATCAAGACCCGTATTGCCAATTACAAAGTGCCCAAGAGGATTGTGGTGGTGGAGAGCCTGCCGCGAAACGCCATGGGCAAGGTGCAGAAAAATCTCCTGCGTGAACAGCTGGCTTAGAAAATCTTAGGGCAGCCGCTCGAGAATTGCCTCAAGCTTTTCCGAGGCCATTTTCAGTCTTTCGTTGAGTGTTTTCTGGTCGACACTCAGTTGTGCATTCTGGTTGCGCAGACGGGTGTTCTCCTGGCGTAGCTGGTTCACGATCGCCACCAGGGTGTCGGTCTTCTCGGCAAGTGACTGGAGTTCAGCAAGCATGGGCGCAATGGTACCAAGTGGATTGAAGGTGGAATAATCCCGGCAATGAATTTTTTCAAACTTTTTCTGTGTGCATTTCTGGGCTTGTCGTCGACGCTGCAGGCCCAGGGCCTGCTGCAACGGGCGCAGCAGGGCGGCGAGGCGCGCTTTGTCGAGGGTATGGTGCGGGTGGGCCAGCTACAGGCGGGCCTGGTCACGGAGCGTTCGGCTGTGGCGGCTGGTCAGCCGATCTGGGTGGGCCTGAGGCTTGTCCATGACCCCCACTGGCACACTTATTGGCGCAACCCCGGCGACTCGGGTCTACCGACTCGAATTGAATGGCGGCTTCCCCAGGGGTGGCAGGTCGGCGAGATCCAGTGGCCAACGCCCAAGCGCCTGCCTGTTGGGCCGTTGGCGAATTTTGGCTATGAGGGTGAGCTGCTGCTCGCGGTAGAGCTGCGGCCGCCTGCGGTCCTAAGCGGCACGGAGGTGACACTGCAGGCCCATGGTCATTGGCTCGTCTGTAAGGATGTGTGCATTCCTGGCGATGCCCAGCTGGCCCTGCGGCTGCCAATTGCCCCTGATGCAAAGACCATTCGCAATGGGACAGACAGCCAACTGTTTGCAGCCGCCCGCCAGTCATGGCCGAAAAAAGATGCTGCACGTGTGGTGACCGCGCATGTGAATGAAAAAACGTTGTCCCTCTTCTGGCCGGCTGGAGGGACTCAGGAGTCCTCCGGATTTTTTTATCCCTATTTGGAGGGTCTGATTCTTCCCGCTGCAGCCCAGAGTCTTTCCAAGACCGCGCAGGGCTGGCGCCTAGATGTGCCGCTTGGTGAATCGGCGTCATCGGCTTTAGCGGAAATCAAGAAGAAAAAAACCGTCGAGGGCATTTGGGTGGTCGGTGATCAATCAGGCCTGGAGTGGGTGGCGCCCTTATCGGCGCAGCCCCCACCTGCGATTGAGTCGGTCGTCAACGCGGGGCAGACGGCCGCACAGGCTGCCCCCTCGGTGCCATCAACGCCCTCTCGTGAACTGCTGTGGTCGGCGATTGGTGCGGCGATTTTGGGCGGCCTGATGCTGAACCTGATGCCGTGTGTATTTCCAGTGATCGGCTTGAAGGTGCTCTCATTCGCTGAGTCGGCCCACTCCACTTCCGTCACGGTCTGGCGTTCCTTGTCGTTTTCGCTCGGTGTTTTATTGAGTTTCCTGGCGTTGGGTGGATTGCTGGTGGCGTTGCGTTCTGCGGGTGATGTCATGGGCTGGGGGTTTCAGCTGCAGAGTCCCCCCGTGGTACTGACACTTGCACTGCTTTTCGTATTGATCGCCATCAATCTGTTTGGTGTTTTCGAGATGGGTTTGTTGGCAGTCAGGGCGGCCAATGCCGGGTTCGCTGAACGTGCAGCCTCGCGATCAGGTGCAGGTGGTGCATTTTTTTCTGGCGTGCTCGCGGTGGTGGTGGCGTCGCCTTGCACTGCGCCGTTTATGGGCAGTGCGATTGGATTTACAGCAAATGCAGGCATTGCCGAAACGCTCACGGTTTTTGCAGCACTGGGGGTTGGCATGTCTTTGCCCTACCTTATCCTCGCGCTCTCACCAGGCCTTCTGCGTGCCCTACCAAGGCCGGGCCCCTGGATGGTTGGATTCAAGCAGTTCATGGCTTTTCCGATGTTGGCGGCTGCGGCCTGGCTCTTCTGGGTGTTGGCCACGCTGCAGGGCGCCGATAGTGTGCTGCCCGCCTTGCTGACAGCTGTAGCATTGGCTGGAGGCCTATGGATCTATGGCCGTTTCATTCAGCGGGGCGGCATCGGTGCGATATCGATCCTAGGCCTTGCCGTGATGCTCGCAGTGCTGGGCGCGGCCTTTGTGTCAGTGTTGCGTATTCAGCCGCCAACTTCCGATCAGAAATCGGCCCAGTCGGCTGCACCGAATCAGGCCACGGTGTGGCAGCCGTGGTCTGCCGGTTTGCCCGAGCGACTGGCAGCAGAGGGTTCCATCGTGTTTGTCGATTTCACGGCAAGCTGGTGCATCACCTGCCAGGCCAATAAGGTGCGTGTGCTGCAGTCCGAGTTGGTGACCAAGGCCTTTACGGAAAAGCGTGTAAGCACCCTGCGTGCCGATTGGACCCGCCAGGATCCGGTGATCGCGGCGGAGCTCAAGCGCCATGGCCGCAACGGTGTGCCGCTTTATCTGGTGTATCGGCCAGGCGATACCAAGCCCAGGGTGTTATCCGAGTGGCTGACTGAGCAGGAAGTACTGACGGCCCTTCGATGAGCGGTGTCTCTGCGGGTCTTGATTAACGCCGCAGGCCCAACACATCCTGCATGTCGAAGAGCCCGCTGGGCTGGCCCATCAGAAACTTTGCCGCTCTGAGCGCGCCCTGTGCATAGGTGGCCCGTGATGATGACTTGTGGGTGATTTCGATGCGCTCTCCTGTGCCTGCAAAGAGCACGGTGTGATCACCCACGATATCGCCGCCGCGAATCACAGAAAAACCAATTTCTTGCGCTGTCCGCTCACCGGTGTGGCCTTCGCGCGCGAAGCGGGCATCCTGCTTGAAGTTTCTTCCCGCCGCCTTGGCAACGACCTCGCCCATTTTCAGCGCAGTCCCGGAGGGCGCATCCACTTTGTGTCGATGATGGGCCTCAATCACTTCGATATCAAAGCCTTCAGAGAGATACTGGCCCGCAATCTCCAGAAGTTTGAGTGTGATATTCACACCCACGCTCATGTTCGGTGCGAAAACTGCGGCCTGTTGTTGGCTAAAGCCGCGAATCGCCTCAAGCCCCTGTGCGTCAAATCCCGTGGTGCCAATCACTGCCCGTACACCATGGGCAGTGCAGGCCTTCAGCAACTCGAGTGTGCCTTCGGGCCTTGTGAAATCGATCAGCACATCGGTCTGATTCAGGGCCTGCTGTGCATCGTGGGTGATCTTGATGCCGCTGGGCTGGCCCATAAATTCAGCAGCATCCCGGCCGATCGCCGGGCTGCTGGCGATATCCAATGCGGCAGACAGCCGTGTGTGGGGATCGGAGAGCACCGCTTCAATCAGCATGCGGCCCATGCGGCCTGTGGCACCCGAAATGGCAATGCGTGTAGTCGTGTTTTTATTCATGGTGGTTTATCTCGCGGGTCGGGAAGGCAGGAGTTCTTCACCGCCTTCTTTGGGTAGGGGATCGCCTTCCCAGCTCTCCAAAACACCATCTTTGAACTGCACGGTAAATCGGCGCCGGTCCTGTCGACCATCGCCACGCTGCAGCTTGAACACATAGTCCCAGCGGTCGTTGCGGAATGGGTCAACGAGCAGGGGCGTGCCCAGTACTGCCCGGACCTGATCCCGGGTCATGCCCTTTTTGAGCTGAGCCGCCATGGACTCGGTGATGTAATTGCCCTGACCAATATCAATCCGATAAGGCGTGAGCCAGTTCGGCGGATTCTCCTTTACCGACTTGACGCGATCGACTGTGCCGCATCCGGCGAGTCCGACGATCAATAGGGCAAGGCCGATGCCGTGAAAACGCATCGCATGACTGGGGAAATTCAGGGGTTGGGCCATAAGGGGATCCGGTGTTTTCAGCTTGACACCCCGCTATCATACGGCCCATGCCCGGCGTCCATGATTTGAAGAACACCGGCCTGAAGGTCACTGGACCCAGGCTGAAGGTCTTGGATAT
This sequence comes from Burkholderiaceae bacterium, assembly GCA_018882795.1. Taxonomy (GTDB): domain Bacteria; phylum Pseudomonadota; class Gammaproteobacteria; order Burkholderiales; family Burkholderiaceae_A; genus Lacustribacter. The sequence goes on from VERJ01000003.1 coordinate 29,368, forward strand.
TTTCCATCGTGCAAGTGCCCGTCACCTGTCTGCGGAGGATGTCTATCGGGCCCTGGCGGCAGATTCCGTGGATATTGGTCTGGCCACGGTGTATCGGGTGCTCACGCAATTCGAGCAGGCGGGTATTTTGGCCCGAAGTCATTTTGAATCGGGCAAGGCGGTGTTTGAGCTCAACGAGGGCTCCCACCACGACCATCTTGTCTGTCTGGATTGTGGCCGGGTTGAGGAATTCTATGATCCCGAGATCGAGGATCGTCAGCGAAAAATTGCTCAGGAAAAAGGCTTCGAGCTCACCGATCATGCATTGGCACTCTATGGCCATTGCATCAGGAAAGACTGCCCACGCAGGCCGCAGGGTCAGTCTGTTGAGACTTCAATCAAGGGCAAGTAGCGAGCGCGCGTGCTCACGCGATGTTTTCTCAGTGCCCTGATCGCCCAGCATGCGGGCGATCTCATCAATGCGTTGCTCGGGCCCAAGCATGGTGAGTGCGCTGATGGGAAGGCCATCTCTGGCCCGTTCCTTGAGCACCCTCAGGTGCTGATGGCCCCGGGCCGCCACCTGGGGTAGATGCGTCACACACAGCACCTGTCGGTTTTGTCCGAGTCCGCGCAGTAGTTTTCCAACGGTGTGGGCCACATTGCCGCCAATGCCGGAGTCCACCTCATCGAAGATCAGCGTGGGAATGTTGTTCGATGCACTGGTGACGACCGCAATGGCCAGACTAATGCGGGCCAGTTCTCCGCCGGAGGCCACCTTGTTGATGGGATAAGCGGCACCCTGTGCATGATTCTTTAGCGTGAAGACGACATCCTCCAGGCCGTGGGCCGCAGGATTGTCACGGCGCTCACAGATCGCTTCAAAACGCATTCCGCCCATGGCCAGCTCACTGAACCAGTGGTTTACGGACGTTGAGAGCTCCTTACAGGCTCTCTGTCGCGCACTGGAGAGTGATATCGCGATATCGTTGTAGTCTGCGCGGACTTTTTCCAACTGCTGTTTTAGGGCCCGAACATCGGCAGCCTGCGTGGCCTTCTGCAATTCCTGTTGTGCTGTGGCCAGCAGATCCAGCAGGGCTTCAGGCCGTGATTTGAGTTTGCGTGCAACATTAAAGATCGCCGCTACGCGGTCCTCGACCTCGGTGAGCCGATCAGGATCCAGGTCGGTGCGGTCCAGATAGCGGCGAAGCGCTTCGGCGGTCTCTTGCAGACCAATGATGGCGGACTCCAGGGTTTGCGTGATTGGCGCAAGCCTTGGGTCTTTTTCAATGAGGGCCGTGAGCCGTTGGCTGAGCTTTTCGACCTGCCCGAGAATCGAGGGATCCTCCTCGTCGATCGCGCTGAGCGCGGATTGGGAGGCCTGCAAAAGCTCTGCCGCGTGGGACAGCCGTTTCTGTTCCTCAGATAAAGACTCCCATTCGCCATTGATCAGCTTGAGTGTCTCGATTTCTTCGATCTTCCAGAGCAGCTGATCGCGCAGACCCGCAAGCTGCTGGGATTGCTGCTCGGCATCGGCGAGGGCCTGCTCCAATCGCTGCATGCTCCGCCAATATTCGGCAAGGACCTTGCATTGATCGTTGAGTCCGGCATGGGCATCCAGCATGATGCGCTGCGCCTGTGGACGCAGCAGCGCCTGATGGGCATGCTGGCCGTGGATGTCGACGAGCAGTTCACCAATTTCTTTGAGCTGGGCGAGGGTGGCCGGCTGGCCATTGATCCAGGCCTTGGATTTGCCCGAGGCATCCACGACACGTCGGATCAGCAGTTGATCCGGATCCTCGTCGGTATGACAGTCCATTTCCTTTAGCCACTGGCGGGCATCGGGGCTGTCCGCGACATCAAAGCGGGCGCTGAGATCTGCTTTGCTGGCGCCTTCGCGCACAACGGTGATATCCGCCCTGCCACCGAGCAGCAGATCGAGCGCATCGATCAGAATCGATTTTCCCGCACCGGTTTCTCCCGTCAGGACGGTAAACCCAGCTGTGATATCGAGATCCAGTCGATCGACGATCACAAACTGCTGTACGGACAGCGAGACAAGCATGCGGTGGACTGAGGGCTAGTGGGGTTCGGTGGGTGGCAGGGGATCAGGCCGCCCGATAAATAGGGGATTGGTGCTCCAGTGGAGCTTTCTGCGCAGCATGACAAAGTAGTCGTAGCTCTTGGGGTGCAGCAGCCGCGCCTTGTGCGCGCCATGTCGGATCACAATTTTGTCGCCGTCTTCCAGGGAGGTGAGCGATTGCATATCGCAGTGCAGGCTGGTCCCTGCGCCGTCGTTGACCATCACATGCACTTCCACTGTCTCTGGTAAGACGATGGGCCGACTGGATAGGGCCTGGGGTGCAACGGGGACCAGGGTGATGCCGCGCAGCCCCGGGTGCAGGATTGATCCCAGGGCTGACAGTGCATAGGCCGTTGACCCGGTGGGGGTGGAGACAATCAGGCCGTCGGCCCGAAGTGTTTGCAGGTAGTGGCCATCGACAAAGATCTCGACTTCTACCATGCGGCTGATGGCGCCACGGCTGATCACCGCATCGTTAAGTGCGGGGGCATCGAAGACGGCGGTCCGAATCTGGGCACCCGGCGCTTTGCGCATGACCGAGACCTGCAGCATGGCGCGGTCTTCTTCGATGTAATCGCCCGCAAGCACGGCAGGCAGCTCAGAGTCCACCTGGGCAATGTCGAGATCCGTCATAAAGCCCAGCCGACCCTGATTCACTCCGATGAGGGCAATCCCTGAGGGTGCCAGCTGTCGCGCGACGCCCAGCATTGTGCCGTCGCCACCAAGAATCACCGCCAGATCAATGGTCTTGCCGAGTTCTGCAAGGCTGCCGTGGCCATCGATTTCCTGGGGTGTCAGGCCGGCACTTTTGGCGGTTTCTGATTCGACCCAGACGGACGCTCCTGCCTGACGAATGCAGGCGATGATTTTTCTTAGCGGCGTGGCGAGTCCCTCGGTCTGAGGACGACCGAAAAGTCCGACACATTGGAAGGGAGTCTGGCCCGGGCTCATGTGCGCCATTACACCATAGGAGCGGGGATGGGGAATAATGCGGGCTATGCTAGATGACCGATCCAGAAACCTGCTGAAAACGCTGATTGAGCGCTATATCGCCGAGGGTCAGCCGGTGGGATCCCGAGCACTGTCGAAGTTCTCGGGCCTTGATCTCTCACCGGCAACCATCCGCAATGTCATGGCCGATTTGGAAGAGATGGGCCTGGTCGCCAGTCCACACACTTCGGCAGGCCGCATCCCGACTCCGAGAGGGTATCGGCTGTTTGTGGATAGCCTGCTGACGGTGCAGCCGATTGCGCCGAATCAGGCCGCTCTGCTGGAGGGGCAGCTTCAGGCCGACGCACCGCATCGCGTGATGTCACATGCGGCCCAGCTGCTCTCTAGTCTTTCAAGTTTTGCGGGTGTGGTGGTCACCCCGCGCAGGGCGGGCGTTTTTCGCCATATTGAGTTTCTGCGGCTTGGGGAACGTCGGGTGTTGCTGATCGTGGTGAGCCCCGAGGGTGATGTCCATAACCGTATTCTTCAGACTGATCGTGATTACACGCCATCGGAACTGATGGAGGCTGGTAACTACATCAATGCCAACTATGCGGGCCTGGATTTCGAGGCGGTGCGGGCCAAAGTGAAAACCGAACTGACGGCCTTACGTAACGACATCTCTGCGCTCATGATGTTGGCTGTGCAAACGGGCGAGGATGTTTTCTCCGGCCCTACCGATGAAGTGCTGGTCTCAGGCGAGCGTCGGCTGCTTGATGTCTCGGATCTGTCGGAGAACATGAATCGGCTGCGTCGACTCTTTGATCTTTTCGAGCAGAAGGCGTTGCTTGCGCGACTGTTGGAGGCTTCCTCGCAGGGCCAGGGCGTACAGATCTTCATCGGTGGTGAGTCTTCCCTGGTGCCGATCGAGGAACTTTCCGTTGTTGCAGCACCTTATGAGATCGATGGTCGGGTGGTGGGCACATTGGGCGTGATTGGTCCCACCCGCATGGCCTATGAGCGGGTGATCCCTATCGTGGACATCACAGCAAAATTGCTCTCCACTGCCTTGAGCCACCCGAGTGCATCCCCAGCCAGCTGATTTTTTTAGAAAAGTTTTTTCATGACGCTTCCGTTGAAACCCGAACCGGACTACGCGCACGGCACCCGGCTGAAGACGGGTGTGCTGCTGATTAATCTGGGCACACCAGATGCGCCCACGCCAGCTGCCTTGCGCAGCTATTTGAAAGAATTTTTGTCGGATCCCAGGGTGGTCGAGATCCCAAAGTTTGTGTGGTGGCCGATTCTGAACTTCATCATTCTGAATGTGCGCCCGAAAAAATCGGCTGTGAAATACGACAGCATCTGGATGCCGGAGGGATCGCCGCTGCGGGTCTATACCGAGCGACAGACGCAGCGCATTGAGGAAGTATTGAGGCAACGGGGTCTGGATGTGCATCTTGCCTATGCGATGCGTTATGGCAACCCCAGCATTCCCAGTGTGCTTGAACGTATGCGTGCACAGGGCCTGCGGCGGCTGCTGGTGCTGCCCATGTATCCGCAATATTCGGCCAGCACCACCGCCACAGCGTTTGATGTGCTGCTTGGGGAAGTGATGGCCATGCGCAATCAGCCAGATCTGCGGCTGATCCGGAGTTTTCACGATTACGATCCCTATATCAGTGCGCTGGCAGCGCAGGTGGAGCGTCATTGGGCCGCCAAGGGCCGCGGTGATCTTTTACTCTTCAGTTTTCATGGTGTACCGAAATTCTCACTGCTGAAGGGAGACCCTTATCACTGCGAGTGCCACAAAACCGCGCGGCTCATTGCAGAAAAGCTGGGTCTTGCAGATGGCCAGTGGAAGATCTCGTTTCAGTCGCGTTTTGGTAAGGCGGAGTGGCTCAAACCTTACACCGCTGAAGTTCTTGCGGACCTGCCCAAACAGGGCGTGAAAACCTTGGACATCATGTGCCCAGGGTTTCCCGCTGATTGTCTGGAAACCCTTGAGGAAATCGCCATGGAAGGCAAAGAGGAATTTCTTCATGCGGGCGGCCAGGACTATCGCTACATCCCCTGTGTGAATGATGACGCCACTGGGGTGCAGGCCCTGGCGGATCTGATCCAGGCGAATTTATTGGGCTGGCCGGTGGCCACCATGGCGGCCGACGACGCTGCCCAGCGGGAGCGGCAGCGCCTAAAGGCATTGGCCCTGGGCGCAGGAAAGTAGTAGGTGTCAGGCACGGTGTCTGACACCTTGGCTCAAAGCAGGGTCTTCACTTCGACGCAATGCCGAAGTTCATCGACTGAGAGTGGATCGGCCTCTTTTAGCTGCTGCTCAAGCACCTGGAGGTCGGCATCGGAGGCATCGTTTTGGCGTTGATGCCGCTGGAGGATGCGTGCGCGGCATTCCTCCACGGTTGCCCGGATGGGCACGATGTGCACGGCGGCCTCCAGTTCTTTTCCCGCATCAAGAAAGGGCTGCCTGAGTGCAGATTTTAGAAATGTCGCATCCACCACGACACTCAGCCCATGGGTGAGCAGAACCTTGGCGTGCTCCAGTAGGTGATGAAAGGTGCGCTGGGTGGTGTCGTGGCCATAGAGCGCCGCGTTGGCGGTGCCTGTCGTGCGTGTCAGCGGATCAAGCCCGGCCAGGCGTTTTCGTTCCACGTCTGAGCGCAGCCGTATCAGTCCGCGTTTCTCCAAGAGCTGTTGTGACCAGAAGGTCTTGCCACAGCCCGACGGGCCATGCATGAGCAGTAACGCCGACGGCGCTGACTGGGTCAAGTCTTTTGCAAGCATCAAATAGCGCTCGGCATGTTCGGCTTTGTTTTGATGCATGCTGATTTTTGCCCGGACCAGCGCGCGATAGACCGCATAGAACTGGAGTCCGATCAGCCCGGAATAGTCGCCTGTGTGTTCGCACCATCGGTTGACAAATCGCCAGGCCATTTCTTTATGGCCGTGGGCGATCAGATCCATAAACAGAAACGCCACTTCGTTGATCACATCAATGCAGCGCAGGCGGTCACTGAATTCAATGCAGTCAAACAGTACAGGCTTGTCTTCAAAGATGGCGATGTTGCCTAGGTGCAGATCGCCGTGGCAGGACTTGATGGATCCGTTGCCGTGTCGCTCGGCGAAGAAGGTTGAGAGTGTGCGCATTGTGTCGGTGGACCATCGGCGCAGCCTTGTAAGCCTGGGGTCTCTGGGGATCAGCGCATCCAGTTCGTCGAGGTTGTCGGTGGCGATTTGGACAATCTCCCCGGGGGCACCCAGCAGCGGGTCGTGCCGGATACCATCCTCCTGCTGATGCAAGGCAGCGACTTGATCAGCAATCGCATCAACCAGATCGGCTGTGATGGCGTATGGCGTGGACTGAAGTGTGGCGTTGGAGGGAAATGCCCGCATTACCACGGCCCAGTCGATGATTGGTCCGTCGGTTTCGGGATCCGTTGTCTCTTTGCCTAGGCTTTTCGCCGCGATCGCTGCTGGTGATTCAGTGGCGCCGATGCGGACTGTCCCCCTGGCCAATTGGTGAATCGGGGCCACACCCAGGTACCAGTCAGGCGCGGTGCGTCGGTTCAGCCGGACCTCTTCGCAGCAGTAGCGCAGGCGCGATTGCAGATCGCGAAAGTCCACGAATGCGAACTTCACAGGTTTTTTTATCTTGTAAGCCAGCGACCCCGAAATCAGCACCCAGGAGATGTGGGTCTCGATCAGCTGGGGTCGGTTCGCAGATTGGGCCTGGATGTCCCGATCCAAGAGACGCTCAATAAAAAGAGGGCGGGTCATGGGTCCATCGTAGCGCCTAGGCCTTGAAACCGCTTACTCCCGCCCCAATCTTGCTTTGTTAGATGTGCTTATTTCTCTGAGTCCTGGAAAATCTATGTCCCATTCACACGAGCATCAGAAACCCCAAGAGTCCGAGCCCGCCGGGGCTGCAGGATCCAATTCAACCCACCCGTTTGAGGGTGAGTCTGTAGCGCCCGCTACCGAGACCACGGAAGTCCCAGCCGCGGCCCCGACACTGGAGCAGCAACTGGAGGAGGCTCTGACCAAGGTCAAGGCCTGGGAGGAGGAGTACCTTCGGGCCCGGGCCGAGATGGAGAACCTCCGTAAGCGCGGCGCCCAGGATGTGATCAATGCGGGTAAATTCGCCATCGAATCATTTGCTGAAGCCCTTTTGCCGGTGGCCGATAGCCTGGAGATGGCGCTGGCGCTTGAGAACCAGACTCTGGATGGGCTGCGCGGTGGTGTGGATCTGACCCTGAAGCAGCTTCAACAGGCCTTCCAGAAAGGCCGACTGGTCGCGATTCATCCGGTGGGCGAGAAATTTGATCCCAACCGCCACCAGGCCGTGTCAATGGTGGATGGCAGCGCCCAGAATCCGCCCGTGCCCTCCAATCATGTGGTCCAGGTGATGCAGAAGGGCTATATGGTGGCCGAACGGGTGTTGCGGCCCGCCATCGTGGTGGTGGCGCAGTAGGGCCGCAGTCTTGAATTCTTCCGATCCGCCCCCATTTACCCAGTTAAACGTAACCCCCATTTTCTGAAGGAAACGCATCATGGCAAAGATTATTGGCATTGACCTGGGCACCACAAACTCGTGTGTGGCCATCCTGGAGGGCGGCGCGCCTAAGGTGATCGAGAACTCTGAGGGCGCGCGGACCACGCCTTCCATCATTGCTTATATGGAAGACGGCGAGATCCTGGTGGGTGCCCCCGCGAAGCGTCAGGCGGTGACCAACCCCAAAAACACACTTTACGCAGTAAAGCGCCTGATTGGCCGCAAGTTCGATGAAAAAGAAGTTCAGAAAGATATCGATCTAATGCCTTTTGAGATCTCTAAGGCCGACAACGGCGATGCCTGGGTGAAAGTCCGCGACAAGAAACTCGCACCACCGCAGGTCTCCGCTGAGGTGTTGCGGAAGATGAAAAAGACCGCTGAAGATTATCTGGGCGAAGAGGTGACCGAGGCGGTGATCACGGTGCCAGCCTACTTCAACGACTCTCAGCGCCAGGCGACGAAGGATGCCGGCCGCATTGCCGGACTCGATGTAAAGCGCATCATCAATGAGCCGACCGCAGCCGCACTCGCCTTTGGTCTGGACAAGGCCGCAGGCAAGGACCGTAAGATCGCTGTCTATGACCTTGGTGGCGGCACATTTGATGTGTCGATCATTGAGATCGCAGATGTGGATGGTGAGAAACAGTTTGAAGTGCTCTCCACCAACGGCGACACCTTCCTGGGTGGCGAGGATTTCGATCAGCGTGTGATTGATCACATCATTGAGGATTTCAAAAAGCAGTCGGGTGTGGATCTCTCCAAAGATCCAATCGCCCTGCAGCGGATCAAGGCTGCAGCTGAGCGGGCCAAGATCGAACTCTCAAGCAGTCAGCAGACTGAGCTCAACGAGCCTTATATCGCGATGGCCAATGGCGCACCGGTGCACCTGACGTTCAAGATCACGCGTGCCAAGTTGGAGTCTCTGGTGGATGAGTTGATTGCGCGCACGATTGAGCCCTGCAAGATCGCCCTCAAAGACGCCGGTGTTTCCGCATCCGATATTGACGATGTGATTCTTGTCGGGGGCATGACCCGCATGCCCAAGGTGCAAGACGCTGTGAAGGCTTTCTTTGGTAAGGAGCCGCGCAAGGATGTGAATCCAGATGAGGCTGTAGCGGTGGGTGCCGCGATCCAGGGCTCTGTGCTGGCCGGTGATCGCAAGGATGTACTGCTGCTGGACGTCACCCCGCTGTCACTCGGTATTGAGACGCTTGGTGGCGTGATGACCAAGATGATTCACAAAAACACCACCATCCCGACTAAGTTCTCCCAGGTGTTCTCTACTGCGGATGACAATCAGCCGGCGGTGACCATCAAGGTGTTCCAGGGTGAGCGCGAGATGGCCAATGTCAACAAGCTGCTGGGTGAATTTAACTTGGAAGGCATCCCGCCATCACCCCGCGGTACTCCTCAGATTGAGGTGACCTTTGACATTGATGCCAACGGCATTTTGCATGTCTCGGCGAAAGACAAGGCCACCGGCAAGGAAAACAAAATCACCATCAAGGCGAACTCTGGCCTGACGGACGAAGAGATTCAGAAGATGGTCAAAGATGCCGAGGCCAATGCCGAAGAGGATAAAAAGCGTGTCGCCATGGTCCAGGCGCGTAATGCTGGCGAGGCGATGGTGCACTCCGTGAAGAAATCTCTGGAAGAGCACGGCGATAAGATCTCGGCCGATGAAAAAGCCAAGATCGAAGAGGCGATCAAGGAGGCCGAAGCAGCATTGAAGACCGAGGACCAGGCACAGATTGAGGCCAAGACCGAGGCGCTGATGAAGGCCTCGCAGACCCTCGGTGAAAAAGTCTATGCTGAGGCGCAGGCGGCAGGCGCCGCAGCCGCCTCGGGTGGTGCATCCGGTGCTGGTGCCTCCAAAGCCGATGATGTAGTCGATGCCGATTTCAAGGAAGTGAAGCGTGACTGATGTCCAAGCGCGACTATTATGAAGTGCTTGGAGTTGCCAAGAATGCGTCTGACGAGGACTTAAAAAAGGCCTACCGCAAGCTGGCAATGAAATATCACCCGGATCGCAATCCGGGTGATCAATCAGCAGAAGAGAAATTTAAGGAGGCTAAAGAGGCCTATGAGATGCTCTCCGATGCAGAGAAGCGAGCCGCTTATGACCGCTTTGGCCATGCGGGTGTCGATCCGAATGCGGGTGGCTTTGGCGGTGGTGCCCAAGGCTTTGGCGCGGGTGGATTTGCCGATGCTTTCGGCGACATCTTCGGCGATATTTTTGGCGGTGCCGCGGGTGGTCGCGGTGGACGCGGTGGACGCAGCAATGTCTATCGTGGCGCCGATCTGCGCTACTCAATGGAAATCACGCTGGAGCAGGCCGCCAATGGCATGACTACCGAGATCAAGGTGCCCACGTGGGAGACGTGTGGCACCTGCGAGGGCACGGGCGCCAAACCCGGCACTCAGCCGGAGACCTGCAAGACCTGCGGTGGCCAGGGCCAGGTCCGCATGCAGCAGGGATTCTTCTCGATTCAGCAGACCTGTCCGAGTTGTCATGGCACTGGTAAGACCATCAAGGATCCCTGTGGCACCTGCCGTGGCGATGGCCGTATCCGCAAGCAAAAGACTCTGGAAGTGAAAATTCCTGCGGGCATTGACGATGGCATGCGCATTCGCTCGGCCGGCAACGGTGAGCCTGGTGTGAACGGCGGTCCCAGCGGTGATCTGTATGTTGAGATCGGCATTAAGCCGCATCGGGTCTTCTCGCGCGATGGCGATGACCTGCACTGCGAAGTGCCCATTAGTTTTGCACGCGCCGCCCTTGGGGGGTCGGTCGATGTGCCCACGCTCGGTGGCAAGGCAAGTTTCGATGTGGCAGAAGGAACGCAGAGCGGCAAGACATTCCGCCTGCGGGGCAAGGGTATTCGTAATGTGCGCTCTGGGCTCCCGGGGGATCTGTATTGCCACGTGTTGATCGAGACCCCGGTCAAACTGACGGATAAACAACGTCGATTGCTGCAGGATTTCGAGGCCTCTCTGCAAGAAGGCGGTGAGCGCCACAATCCCCAATCCAAGAGTTGGATGGATAAGGTCAAAGATTTCTTTAACTAGCCGCTGTCGCGCTTCAAACAACTGACTCTTGCATGTCGGCCTTTAGAACAAGGGTTGTAGATTTCCCTTGTTAGGCGCGTGGATCACGCCTTTTTCGGTGATCAGCGCTGTCACCAGCTCTGCGGGTGTCACATCGAACGCGGGGTTGCGAATGGCCACACCGGCTGCTGCCCAGTGGTGATCGCGAAAGCCTTTGACTTCATCGGCGTGGCGCTCTTCGATGGGAATATCTCTGCCGCAGGCAACGCTCATGTCGATCGTTGATAAAGGGCAGGCCACATAAAACGGGATCTTGTGGCGCTGCGCAAGCACGGCCACCATATAGGTGCCGATCTTGTTGGCGACATCACCGTTGGCCGCCACCCGGTCGGTGCCCACAATCACGGCATCGATATCGCCGTGGCTCATGAGGTGGCCAGCCATATTGTCGGTAATCAGGGTGCAAGGAATGTTTTCCTGCACCATCTCCCAGGCGGTCAGCCTGGCACCTTGCAGGAAGGGCCGGGTTTCATCGGCGATCACAGAAATTTTCTTGCCCGCCTCGACCGCAGAGCGAATGACTCCTAGTGCAGTGCCGTGGCCCGCTGTGGCGAGCGCCCCCGCATTGCAGTGAGTCAGCACGCGGGCCCCGTCTTTCAGTAATTTTTCGCCATGGGCGCCCATAGCACGATTGATGGCGATGTCTTCTTGGTAAATCGCATGGGCCTTTGAGAGCAGGGCCTGTGCAATGCTGTCGGGTGTCTCTGCCTGCACCGATTCCCATGCGCTGCGCATGTGCTGCAGGGCCCAGAATAAATTCACCGCTGTGGGACGGCTTTTGGCGAGTACATCAAAAGCGATCGACAGGGCTTGCTGAAAAGCGTCTCTGGTTTGATTTCGTTGACGTTGAGCCTCGAGCGCCACGCCATAGGCTGCTGCAACGCCGATGGCCGGGGCGCCGCGCACGACCATGTCGCGGATGCCTTGGGCGACCGATTCTGCTGAGTTGTAGGACATGTATCGAAATTCGGCTGGCAGCACCCGTTGATCGATCATCTCCAGGTGATCGTTGGCCCAGCGCAGGGTTTGAACTTTCAATCAATGCCCTTCGAATGTTGTGAGCGAAAACACTGAAACGCCAAGCGCTTCCAGGCGCTTGGCGCCGCCAATATCGGGCAGATCAATCGCAAAGGCACATTCCACAATCTCACCGCCAAGCTTTCTCAGCAGAATCACGGCCGCCTCTGCGGTGCCGCCGGTGGCAATCAGGTCATCGACCAATAAAACTTTTTCTCCAGGCGTAATCGCATCCGTGTGGATCTCAATGCGGTCAACACCGTATTCCAGTTCGTAGTCATGGCCTACGGTCTCTGCGGGCAGCTTGCCCTTCTTGCGGATTGGCACAAAGCCGACGCCGAGTGCGTAGGCCAGCGGTGCACCCAGAATAAAACCTCGGGACTCGATGCCGGCAACCTTATCGATTTTTTGTCCCGTATAGCGATTCACGAGTTCGTGGACCATCATGCGCAGCCCCACGGCGTCTTTGAGCAAGGTGGTGATGTCGCGAAACATGATGCCCTGTTTCGGGTAGTGGGGAATGGTGCGGATGCGGGATTTGATGGACATGGACATTCCTGTGCGTGGGGCAAGACAGACTCAAGCTAACGGCCCTGAACCCTGGATCGATAGGTTTTGAATTTCTCGATCACCTCGGCCATCTGCTGATCCGATAACAACATGGGCGGACCAATCTGTAGGGCTCGCCAATACTGTTCACATAGGCTTTCGACTTCAACAGCCACCCGCATGGCGTCATTCAGATCCCGGCCCACGGCGATCATGCCGTGATTGGCCAGCAGGCAGGCCTTTCGGTCTTCCAGCGCTTGAACCGCATGATCCGAGAGCGACTGGGTGCCAAAGAGCGCATAGGGCGCGCAGCGGATGGTGCTGCCCCCGGCCACGGCGATCATGTAATGAAAAGGTGGTACCTCTTTGTGTAGACAGGCTAGGGTGGTGGCAAACGGCGAGTGGCAGTGAATAATGGCATGAACATCAGGCCGCTGTGCATAGATGTCGTGATGAAAGCGCCATTCACTCGAGGGGTTTGCTGTGGGCGCCGCGATGTCTGCCATGCTGGCGGGCATGGTGCTTGATACCCGCATGGACACGAGTAATGTTTCTTTGAGCTCCTCTGCAGGCACAGCGGAGGGCGTGATCAGAAAACCATCAGGTGTGCGCATAGAGCAATTACCAGATGCACCGCGGTTGAGCCCAGCCGCATCCAGCCGCTTCATGGCGGCAACGATGCTACTCATCCCAGCACGCGGCCGGCAACGGCTTGGAGTTTTTCCAGAAGCACTGGGTCGCGGGCCTCGGGTGCGGTGATCAGCGCATTTGTCAGTGCAGACTGACACGCACAGCGCAGTCGCCTGGCATCTGCGGCAAGCCGAGGCACGCTGGCCCGCACCAGATTGCGGGCTTTTTCCGCATTGGCCATCACTACGGCAATGATCTGATCCACAGTGACATCATCATGATTGGGATGCCAGCAGTCGTAGTCAGTCACCATGGCAACTGAGGCATAACAGATCTCTGCCTCACGGGCGAGCTTGGCTTCCGGCATATTGGTCATGCCGATCACATCACAATTCCATGAACGATAGAGTTCGCTTTCTGCAAGGCTTGAGAATTGCGGTCCCTCCATCACCAGATAAGTGCCGCCACGTACGGCCTGCACATCGATCTCAGTGGCGGCTGCGGCGATATGGTCGCCCAGCCGGGAACAAGTGGGGTGGGCCATGGAGACATGGGCAACACAGCCGGTGGTGAAAAATGATTTCTCTCTCGCGAATGTGCGGTCAACGAATTGATCCACGATCACAAACATACCGGGCTTAAGGTGTTCGCGCAGCGACCCCACAGCGCTGACCGAAATAATCTCTGTGACACCGGCGCGCTTTAGGGCATCGATATTGGCGCGATAGTTGATTTCGCTGGGTGGGATACGGTGTCCACGGCCATGGCGCGGCAGAAATACCATGGCCTGACCGTGGAAGTCGCCAAATAACAATTGGTCTGAGGGTTCACCGAATGCAGACTCAACGCTTCGCCATTCGGTGTTGGAGAGTCCGTCGATGTTGTAGACGCCGCTGCCGCCGATGACGCCAATAACAGATGGTGCAGAGCTCATAGAGAAAATAATTGAGTGATTTCGAATGTCTGCAGTTCAGCGAAACTGCAGACTTAAGATTAAAACGCGCGGCTGCCCATGTAAAGCGCAAGCGCCAGCAGCAGCACAGCGAAAGCGCGCTTCAACGATGCCACATTCATCTTGTGGGCCGTCCGCGCACCGATTGGGGCGGTGATCAGGGATGCTGCCGCGCAGGCGGCAAGTGCCGGCAGATAAATGTAACCGATGGACCATTCGGGAAGATTTTCTAATCTGAGACCGGCAATGATGTAGCCCATCAGTCCGCCGGCGGCAATGGGAAAACCAAGCGCCGCAGAGGTGCCGATGGCCTGGTGCATGGTCACATTGCACCAGACCAGGAATGGTGTGGTGAGAAATCCGCCGCCAGCACCCACCAGGCTTGAAACGAAACCAATGCCGGATCCCACTGCCGCGAGTGGTGCACTACCCGGCACTTCGCGCGATGGTTTCGGTTTGCTGGTGCGGAACATCTTGATGGCGGAGTAGCCCACAAAGAGTGCAAAGAAGATTGCCAGCCACTGGCTTTTCAGTGCGCCCGCAAAATTTGCACCGATAAACGTGCCGATGAAGGCCCCAATGCCCATGGGCCTGGCGATGTCCCAGCGGACCTTGCCCCCTTTGTGGTGGGCCCGCACACTGCCGATGGAGGTAAACAGAATCGTGGTGAGCGATGTGGCCAGCGCCATTTTGATCACCAGTTCCGGAGGGAATTTCGCCACCGTGAACAGAAATGTCATGAAGGGGGTGAGCATCATGCCTCCGCCCACGCCGAGTAGCCCCGCCATGAAGCCTGTGAATGCGCCGATCACCAGCAGCGCCACCATCATGGACAGCATGATGTTTAAAAGAGCTTTTCTTGGGGCATTAGCGCGGAGTCCAGCACCTGCGAGATGGCCGTAATTTTTTTCAGGGCCTGATCCCGCTCGCCTTGGTCGGCTCCGGGGCTACCTGCCAGCACATCGCGGGCCAGTGTCAACGCCGCCATTACTGCGATGCGATCAAGGCCCTGTAGCTTGCTGGATGCTTTTACTTGACGCATGCGCGCATCGACCAGGGCCACGCACTCCAGCAGCATCGGTTTGTCGTCCGGCGTGCAGGAGAGCTGGTAGCTACGATCAAGGATCAGGACTTCGATTCGTTCTTGGGTGCTTTTGGCCATGTTGGGGCGGGTCCTGGCAAGGGCAGGCCCCCCCGGGGCCTGCTTAAGACGAGGATTTTAGCCGAGACATTGCCTGACTGATAAAAGGCCAGGCAAAGACAGCAATGGCCAGGCCTGTGAGTGTTCCCACCAGACCATTGGAGAAAAAGACGCCGAGGTTGCCTCCCGATGACAGCATCGCCTGACGGAAAGCTTCTTCTGTCCGGTCCCCGAGCACAATTGCCAGCACCAGGGGTGCCAGGGGGTATTTGAGCTTTTTAAAGATATAACCCACAACACCGAAGACCAGCATCATGTAGATGTCAAAGATGGAGGTGCTGACGGTAAACGCTCCCACTGCGCAGATGACCAGGATGGTTGGGGCGATGATGGAGAAGGGAATGCGCAGGATGGCTGCAAACTGCGGCACAAAGGCGAGCACCACCAGAAAGCCGACGATGTTGCCGAGATAAATCGATGCAATCAGGCCCCAGACAAAATCTTTTTGTTCCACAAACAGCATCGGGCCGGGCTGCAGGCCCCAAATCAAGAGCCCGCCCAGTAATACCGCCGCAGTGGGCGAACCCGGTACACCGAGGGTCAGCATGGGCAGCAGTGCGCTGGTGCCCGCCGCATGGGCGGCGGTTTCGGGTGCAACTACGCCTTCGACCTGAGGATTGTGATTCGAGCCGAAATCCTTGGGCCTCTTACTCATGCGTTTGGCAAGGCCGTAGGCCATAAAGGATGCTGGCGTTGCGCCCCCGGGCACGATGCCCATGAAGCAGCCCACAGCGGAGCTGCGCAGTGATGTGAGCCAATAGCGGGGCAGTTCACGCCATGTAGTGAGCACCGTGCGCAGGGTGATCTTGCCGTTTCCGCCGCGAAAGCTCAGGCCCTCTTCCAAGGTTTGAATAATTTCGCTGATGCCAAAAAGACCGATCACCGCGATCAGAAAGTCGAAGCCCTTCAGCAGTTCTGTGTGGCCAAAGGTAAGCCGCAGGGTGCCGGTCACAGAATCTTGGCCTACGGCGGCCAGGCCAAAACCCAGCATCATCGCCGCGATGGTCTTGGCAGGCGGGTCTTGGCTCATGCCCACGAAGGCGCAGAAGGTGAGCAGGCAGACCGCGAAATACTCCGGTGGTCCGAATTTGAGCGCGAAGTCGGCTACGACAGGCGAGAGGAAAGTCAACACCAAGGTGGCGACAAAGGCACCAAAAAAAGATGAGGTGAATGCAGCGGTTAATGCCTCGCCGGCCTTGTTTCTCTGGGCCAGCGGGTAACCATCAAAGGTCGTGGCCACCGACCAGGGTTCGCCTGGAATATTGAACAGAATCGAGGTGATCGCCCCGCCGAACAGCGCCCCCCAGTAGATGGAGGAGAGCATGATGATGGCCGAAGTCGGCGGCATGCTGAAGGTCAGCGGCAGCAGAATCGCCACACCGTTTGCGCCACCCAGGCCGGGTAGCACGCCGATTAGCACACCCAGCACAATGCCGACCAGCATGAGCAACACGTTGTAGCCCGATAAGGCCACGCCGAAACCGGCAATCAGGGATTGAATTTCTTGCATGAGGTTTACTGCAGCCCGAGAAGTTGCTCAAGCGGCCCTTTGGGAAGAAGGATCTTGAACCAGATTTCAAAGAGGGCAAACAGAATGCCCGGGATGCCGAGAGAGACCAGCAGTGTGGGAAGGGCGGCAAATCTGCCCAGTCGCCGCATGAACCAGCCAATAAGCAGGGCGGACGACACATAAATGCCCAGCCAACCGATCGCAATCACAAAAACCGTGGTGGGAACCAGCAGCTCCATCACCATCTGGGTCTGGCGGCGGGTCAGAAACACTTCCGTTTTTGTTTCCGGATTTCGGACGGCACTTACCAGGTTCACCACACTGGCGAGGCACAGCAGCATGCCAATGTAGAAAGGGAAGTAACCCGACTGGGGGCCATCATCGGTCCAGCCTGCCCCAATGCGCAGGCTGTCGCCCATGAGGATCACGCCCAGGGCAAACAGCGCGATCGCTGTACCGATTTCAAAGCTGCGAACGGAGGCGGAGGGCCGCTCTCCACCCGCTTGTATATCGTGGTCACTCATTTGGCGACAAAGCCTGCTTCTTGCATCAGCTGGCGATGGCGGGCCTCTTCTTTCTCGACCCATTTGCGATAGTTCTCGCCGCTCATGCTGGTGGTGTTAAAGGCACCGCGTTTCATGAAGTCTTTCCACTCGGCTGTCTCGCGGACTTTGGCCATCAGATCGACGTAGTACTTGGTCTGCTCGGCAGTAACGCCACCAGCCATAAAGATGCCTCGCAGCATCAGGTAATCCACATCAATACCGCTTTGCTTACAAGAGGGGATGTCATTCCACGACATGGTGGCAGTGATTTTTTCTTTAAAAGGCATGCGCTCATCGTCAAACACACACAGTGGCAGCAGCTTGCCACCGCGCCAGTGCTCAACGGCCTCGATCGGATTGTTTACAGAGGCATCGATATGCTTGCCGACAAGCTGTACAGCCACTTCGCCGCCGCCTTTATAGGGGATGTAGGTGAATTTGGTGCCGGTTTGTTTTTCCAGCGCGACGGTAATCACATGGTCTTCCTGGCGTGATCCCGTGCCACCCATCTTTGTTTTGCCTGGTCCTGCGGCTTTGACTGCAGCAATGAAATCTTTCGGAGTCTTGTAGGGCGCTTCGGCATTGACCCACAGCACGAACTGATCCAGGGCCATCATCGAGACAGGTGTCAAGTCGCGATAGCTGAAGGGCACCCCGGTGGCCAGTGGCGTGGTGAACAGGTTGGACAGGGTGATGATGATTTTGTGGGGATCACCCTTAGCGTTTTTCACCTCCATAAAGCCTTCGGCACCGGATCCGCCGCTCTTGTTGACCACCACCATGTTTTGCTTCATCAGGTTGTTTTTGGCGATGATGTTCTGGATGAGTCGGGCCATCTGGTCGGCCCCCCCGCCGGTCCCTGCGGGCACGACGAATTCGACCGTCTTGGTGGGCTCCCAGGCCTGGGCGAGGCCGGCCGAGATGAGGGCGCCGAGGGCGAGCGCAGATTGGACAAGGATTTTTCTAATCGGGGCGAAAGCCATCTTTAGTCTCCAAAAAAGCGTGCAAAATAGGGGGGCGAAACTTCTTGGGGTTTGTGGGTGAAAGGCTAACACGACTTTTTGACTGTCTAAGACACTGGTGAACAAAAATATGAAGAAGTGGTTTAGATTTTTTGAACTTGATGATCAGCAACGCCAAATCAAGGTGGGCTGTCAGGAGGGGGACTCCGGACCCATACAGGTGTTCTCTGGTGCCAGCATCCTGGATCCAGGCGCGTCGATGGGCCGAACAGTAGAGATTGCTGCGGTGCGCCTTTTGCACCCGGTAGCGCCTTCTAAGCTTCTCTGTCTCTGGAATAACTTTCATGAATTGGCTGCGAAAATCGGCCAGCCTGAGCCCAAGGAGCCCCTGGTTTTCCAGAAGTCGGCCAACAGTTTTGCCAACCCCCATGACGCGATCCGAAAACCGATCTCGTATGACGGAAAAGTCGTCTACGAGGGCGAGCTCGGGATTGTGATTGGGAAGCGGTGCAAGGACGTCAACGAGCAGGAGGCCGAGGCGGCAATTTTTGGCTTCACCTGCGTGAACGACGTGACTGCTCTCGATTTGATCAATGTGGATCCGACCTTTCAGCAGTGGTCCCGGGCAAAGAGTTGCGATGGCTTCGCGCCGTTTGGGCCTGCAGTTACCGTAGGCCTGGATTGGCGCAATGCCCGAGTGCGCACGGTGGTATCGGGCAGGGAGCGGCAGAACTATCCCGTGGCCGACATGATTTTCTCGCCCCCTGCGATCGTCAGGTTGATCTCGCGCGAACTCACACTGGAGCCAGGCGATCTCATCTCTTGCGGTACTTCTGTGGGGGTGCTGCCGATGCGGCCCAATACCACCGTGGAGGTGAGCATTGAGGGGATTGGATCGCTGATCAATACCTATGAGCCAGCAGCCTGAGCGCGGGCTATTGAGCCAACTGACAAGAAAGAATCAATCATGAGAATCTGTGTGGTGGGTGCGGGTGCAATTGGCGGGCTGCTGGGCGCGCGGCTGGCCAAGGCGGGTGAAGAGGTCACCCTGGTGGCCCGTGGGCCTCAGCTGGAGGCACTGAAAAATAACGGTCTGCGTTTTATTGAAGAAGATGGCAGTGAATGGGCTGTCCAGCCTAAGGCCGTGGGTAACATTCGCGAGGCTGGTCCCCAGGATCTGATCGTGCTGGGCATGAAGGCCCATCAGGTCGCAGCGGTGGTCGATGATCTGGCCGCAGCCTACACCGATGACACGATGGTCTTGACCGCACAAAACGGGATTCCATACTGGTATTTCATGAAGCAGGCTGGCGTGCATCAGGGCCGCGTGATTGAGAGCGTGGATCCTGGCGGTGTTGTGGCCCGGGGGATTCCGATTGATCGTGTGATCGGCAGTGTGGTCTACCCGGCTGCCGAGATGATTGCACCTGGCGTACTCAAACACATTGAGGGCAATCGTTTTTCTATCTCTGAGGTCGATGGGGCTGATACGCCACGTGTTCGACAGCTCTCCGAGACCCTGCGCAACGCCGGATTTAAGGCGCCAGTCACTTCTGATATTCGCAGCGAGATCTGGACCAAACTCTGGGGCAATCTCAGTTTTAATCCGATCAGTGCACTCACCCATGCCACCCTTGTGGACATCTGTCAGTTTCCAATGACCCGTGATCTCGCAGCCAAGATGATGGCCGAGGCCCAGCAGGTGGGCGAGGCCCTGGGTATTGCCTTTCGCGTGTCTTTGGAGAAGCGCATCGCGGGTGCCGAGGCAGTGGGTAAGCACAAGACCAGCATGCTGCAGGATATTGAATTGGGTCGTGCACCCGAGATCGCGGCGCTGGTGGGTTCGATCATCGAGCTGGGCGCAGTAGCAGGTGTGCCCACGCCCCACATCCAGGCGGTGTATGCCCTGGTGAGTCTGCTGGCCAAGACGCTTGCGGATGAAAAAGGCAAGTTAAAGATTACGCAGTAAGGCCTCGTCATAGCGAGGCGAAGCCAAAGCAATCCATAAAATCTAGAGGAAGAAAAAATGAAACGTTGTTCCACCCTTGTTGAATTGCTCTCTACCGGTCGTGATCAAGACCCCGTGTTCGGCGCACCGGGGACACCAGATCTGAGCTACGCGGGCCTGCGTGGTCTGATCATGGATACGGTTCGCACCCTGAACGGCTGGGGCATTGGCCGCAATGATCGTGTCGCGATCGTATTGAAAAACGGCCCGGAGATGGCCGCATCTTTTTTGGCGGTCGCCTGCGGCACCACATCGGCGCCATTGAATCCCGCCTATCGGGCCGATGAATTCGAGTTCTATCTCTCGGACTTAAAAGCTAAGGCGCTGATTGTCGAGCAGGGGAGTGACACGCCCGCGATTGCCGTGGCCGAAAAGCTCGGCGTGATGGTGATTGATCTATTGCCGACGCCTGAGATGGGTGCAGGCCATTTCATTCTGGCCCGTCGTGGCGGTGACACACTGAAATTAAGGCAGGGCGGCTGGGCTCAGCCCGACGATGTCGCGCTGATTCTGCATACATCGGGTACCACCTCGCGGCCCAAGATCGTGCCGCTGTCTCATCGCAATGTGGCCGTGTCAGCCGGCAACATCGCCGAGACATTGGCATTTACCAGCAAAGATCGTGGCCTGAACATCATGCCGCTCTTTCACATTCATGGCCTGATCGCTGGCACGCTCGCGCCACTCTCGGCCGGTGGTTATCTCTTCTGTTCCCCCGGCTTTAATGCCTTGAAATTCTTCGGATGGATGGAAGAGTCCAAGCCGAATTGGTACACGGCGGTGCCCACGATGCACCAGGCGATTCTTACGCGTGCTGCGCAAAACAAGGCCACGATTGAGAAGTATCCCCTGCGCTTTATCCGCTCGTCGTCCTCTTCTCTGCCCACTCAGGTGATTCGTGAGATTGAGGAAGTCTTTAAGGCGCCGATGATTGAGGCCTATGGCATGACCGAGGCTTCGCATCAGATGTGCAGCAATCCGCTGCCACCTAAGGCCCGCAAGCCAGGTGCTGTCGGCATCGCTGCTGGCCCAGAGGTTGCCATCATGGATGACAAGGGCAATCTGCTGAAGGCAGGCGAAATCGGTGAGATTGTGATTCGGGGCGATAACGTGACCAAGGGCTATGAAAATAATCCCAAGGCCAATGCGGATGCCTTCACCAAGGGTTGGTTCAGAACGGGTGATCAGGGTGTGATGGACAAAGATGGCTATGTCACGCTCACAGGTCGACTCAAAGAAATTATCAACCGTGGTGGTGAGAAGATTTCTCCTGTCGAAGTCGATGAGGTCTTAATGGATCACCCCGCCGTGATGCAGGTGGTGACTTTTGCTGTGCCACATGACAAGCTTGGGGAAGAAGTGGGTGCGGCCGTGGTGCTGCGCGAAGGCATGACCGCCACTGATCAGGAGATTCGTGCCTTTGCTGCCACCAAGCTGGCTGATTTCAAAGTGCCACGCAGGCTGGTGATTCTTGCCGAGATCCCCAAGGGTGCAACGGGCAAGCTGCAGCGTATCGGTATGGCCCAGAAGCTGGGACTGGTTTAGTTGATGGAATTCCCGACATGTGTCAGACACCTGTCGGGTGCCTGACACACCATGAACCTGGCAGCGCTACTTGAGCGCCAGCGGCTGGCCCATCGGGCCTCGCCGCATCCGGATTTTCGGCAACGTCGTGCTGATCTGTTGTCCTTAAAACGCCTGCTGATCGATCATGAGCAGGCGATCTGCGATGCGATTGCGCAGGACTATGGCCATCGATCTTTCCACGAGACCCGGCTCACGGAATTGCTGCCAATTCATTCGGGGATTGCTTACACCCTGCGGCATCTTCGCCAGTGGATGCGTGTGCAGTCCCGCGGCGTGGATCGGATTTCCTTCGGCCTGGCCCGCAATCTTGTGATTCCGCAGCCTGTTGGGGTGGTGGGTGTGCTGGTGCCTTGGAATTTCCCGATCAACCTGGCATTTGTGCCGCTCACCTCAATCTTCGCTGCCGGCAATCGGGCAATGATCAAGATGAGTGAGCATTCCCGTCACCTCGCGCAGTTGTTGATGCGCATTGTGCCGAATTATTTCCCGCCCGAAAAACTTTGTTTTATCGAGGAAACCGGTGGTGTTGGTGAGGCATTCTCTCAGCTTCCGTTTGATCACTTGCTGTTTACCGGATCGAGTCAGACAGGCCGGCTGGTTATGGCGGCAGCTGCGCGTAATCTCTGCCCGGTCACGCTGGAACTGGGCGGCCGATCACCTGCGGTGGTCTGCGGCGATTTTGATTTGGCGACCGCTGTGGATCGCATCATGTATGTGAAGTGCCTAAACGCCGGACAGATCTGCGTGACCGTGGACCATGTTTATGTGCCGCGGGATCAGGTGCGGGCGTTTGTGGCCCGGGCGCGCGAGGTGGTGGCCCAGCGTTACGGCGACTTGGACTCTGCTGATTACACCTCCATCATTCATCCGCAGGCCTATCAGCGGCTGACGAGATTGCTGGATCAGGCAGCACAATCGGGCGCTGAAGTGGTACCGCTGCTCCCCGGCGCCACTCGGGACGACGCCCGGCATCGGTTGGCACCACACGTGGTAACGGGGCTGACGCCCGATGCGCCATTGTTGGCCGGCGAAATATTTGGCCCGATTCTTCCTGTTTTGCCTTATGACGACATTCAGGAAGTAATCGCAACGATTGCATCCGGGCCGAAACCCTTGGCGTTTTATCCCTTTAGCCACGACCAGCGACTGATTGATACTTTGGTTGATCGCGTGATGTCTGGCGGCGTCAGTGTGAACGACGCGCTCTTTCATGTCGCCCAGCATGAGCTCCCCTTTGGCGGTGTTGGCGCCTCGGGCATGGGCCACTATCATGGCCGCGAGGGTTTTGAGACTTTCTCTAAGATGCGGTCAGTCTTCATCCAGGGCCGTTGGTCGATGCTGCATCTGCTCTACCCCCCTTACGGCAAGACGCTAGAGCGTATGCTGCGGTTTCTTGGCCGATAGGTGGCGATAGGTGTCTGACACCTTCACTCCCGATTAATCAGCAGCCGGATCTCGGGAATCAGTTCATTGGCGGTCATTCCAATCATGCCGCCCAGTTTTTCCGTAAGCCGCTCCGCGGCAAGTCCATGAAGTCTTGGCCCCTCAATTGCTGCACGCGCAGGCGGCAAGCCCTGCGCCATCAGTGCGCCGATGAGTCCAGCCAACACATCACCCGTCCCGGCGGTGGCCAGCGCAGCGTTGCCGGTCTTGTTGATGGTGAGCACGCCATCCGGTATGGCAATCACGGTCTGGTGGCCTTTGAGCACTGTGATCGCTTTGTAGCGTTGGGCGAGCTGTTGCGCAAAACCTTGCCGATCCGATTGAATATCGGCGGTTGAACATCCCAATAGTCTTGCGGCTTCGCCCGGGTGTGGTGTGATGATGGTCGCACTTGCGCGGCGGGCACATTGGCGGCCGAGTGCGGCATCCTCGGCAATTAAATTGAGGGCATCGGCATCGATCACCATGGGCTGATCGCGATTCAGCATATCGACCATCAGTTGGTGGGCCGCATCGCTCATGCCTAGCCCCGGCCCGACTACCCAAGCATTGATGGGTTTTTGTTTCGATTGTGCGGCATCAATCACCATCACCTCGGGCGCAATGGGATCCAGCACAGTGTGATCCTGCAGGCTAGGCCGGACCACATAGACCCTGCCGGTGCCGCAAAACAGTGCGCTGCGTGCCGCAAGAAATGCGGCACCCACCATGCCGGGGCTACCACCCACGATGCCCAGTGCACCGTGGTCACCCTTGTTGGAATCGATGGCTCTTGAAAACAGTGGCATTGTGAATGGATTGCGCTGGATGATTTAGCCGAACACTGCCCGCCCTGCAATGACCTTGTGTTGTCATTGCAGGGGATTACACCGCAAGTTAGGCTTTCAGTGCGCTCTTGATTTGTTCAAGTGCACCCGGATCCTCCAGCGTGGTGAGGTCTCCGGAATCCCGGCCTTCGGCAAGGGCCTGCATGGATCGACGCAGCAGTTTTCCTGAGCGGGTCTTGGGCAGCATGGTCACAAAATGCACGCGGGATGGCCGGGCAATAGCGCCAAGCTCTTTGTCCACCGTGGCCATGATGGCTTTTTCCTCGGCGGTGCGACCCTCTGGGGTCTTGATGGGGTCCAAATTCTTCAGCACGCAGAACGCCAGTGGCATCTGGCCCTTGAGCTGATCGGCCACACCCACCACAGCGACTTCGGCCACATTGGGATGGACCTGAATCGCTTCTTCAATCTCGCGGGTGCCAAGCCTGTGGCCTGCCACATTGATCACATCATCCGTGCGGCCCAGGATGAAGTAATAGCCATCTTGATCACGCGTAGCGTAGTCGAAGGTGGAGTAATACTTTTTGCCCGGTACGGCCGTGAAGTAGGTCTTCAGGAATCGCTCGTCATCTCCCCAGACGGTTTGCAGGCAGCCGGGGGGCAGGGGTGGCACAGCGCAGAGCATGCCTTTTTCATCGGCGCCGACTTCCTCGAACGTGGATTCGTGGATCAGCCGCAGGTCATAGCCGTAGACTGCAAAGCTGGGGCTGCCGAACTTGGTGGGGGTATCTTCCACGCCGTGCTGGGCCGACATGATGGGCCAGCCCGTCTCCGTCTGCCAGTAGTTGTCAATGATCTTGGCGCCGCCAAGTGCGCCGGAAATCCATTTCGCGGTGGGTTCATCCAGCGGCTCGCCAGCAAGGAAGAGTCGACGCAGGCACTTGGTGTCGTGCTGGGTCATGTATTTCGGATCCTGCTTTTTCAGCACGCGGGCCGCGGTGGGTGAGGAGAACATGGTGGTGGCCTGGAAGCGCTCCACAATGCTCCACCAGATGGCGGGATCGGGCACAGTCGGCATGCCCTCATACACAATCGTGGTTGAGCCGTTGATCAGTGGCCCGTACACAATGTAAGAGTGGCCCACCACCCAGCCGATATCTGAGGTACAGAAAAAGACTTCGCCTGGTTTGCAGTCAAAGATGTGCTTCATCGATGCTGCGAGTGCCACTGCATATCCACCGGTGTCACGCTGCACGCCCTTGGGCTTGCCCGTAGTACCCGAGGTATACAGAACGTAGGAGGGGTCAGTTGCCAGCATCTGTTCGCAAGGCACGTTGGCACCGAGGTGCTGCTGGCGCAACGCCGCGTAGTCGACATCGCGGCCCTCGACCTTGGTCATGGGCGCCAGGCCGCGATTAATCAGCAAGACCTTTGCCGGTGGTTTTTCGGCCAGGCGGCAGGCCTCATCTACCAGGTGTTTATAAGGCACCTCTTTGCCGTTGCGCATGCCGGCATCTGCCGAGACCATGACCACCGGTGTTGCATCATCAATGCGCGCTGCCAGCGACGGTGCGGCGAATCCGCCGAAGACCACGGAGTGAATCGCACCGATACGTGCGCAGGCCAGCATGGCGAAGATTGCCTCGGCGATCATGGGCATATAGACCAGCACACGGTCGCCACGCTTCACACCGAGTGACTTCAGGATCGCAGCCATGGCTTGGACTTCCTGGTGCAATTCCTTATAGGTGTAGATTTTTTCCTGCTTGGTCTCGGTAGAGATATAG
This sequence comes from Burkholderiaceae bacterium, assembly GCA_018882795.1. Classification (GTDB taxonomy): domain Bacteria; phylum Pseudomonadota; class Gammaproteobacteria; order Burkholderiales; family Burkholderiaceae_A; genus Lacustribacter. Next base: position 54,990 of record VERJ01000003.1, read on the forward strand.
ACCAAGGCCTTCTGGTCGCCCCGAGTGGCCAGGTGCCGATCAATAGCGTTGTGGCAGAGGTTGGTCTTACCACCCACATACCACTTGGCAAAGGGCGGGTTGGAGAAATCGAGAATCCTTTCCGGTTTGGCAAACCATTCGATGTGTTGGGCCTGCTCCGCCCAGAAGCCTTCCTTGTCTTCGATCGAGCGTTGATGAAAGTCGGCGACTTTGCTGGTCATGGTGATCTCCTGTTGTCTTTTTATTGTTTTGCCTACTTTGCCTGAAGGACTTCTGCTGGAATATGGACCCAGCCTTCCATCAGGATACGCGCACTGCGGCTCATGATGGCCTTGGTCACAGTCCATTGACCATTCGACTGCTTCGCCTGCGCGCCCACACGAAGCGTGCCGGATGGGTGGCCAAAGCGCACGGCCTCGCGCGCCGTGCCTCCGGCGGCAAGATTCACCAGCGTGCCAGGAATCGCGGCAGCAGTCCCGATTGCAACTGAGGCGGTACCCATCATGGCGTGATGCAATTTGCCCATGGAAAGCGCGCGGACCAGCACGTCGATCTCGCCGGCCCTGACCATTTTGCCGCTGGAGGCGACATAGTCTTGCGGCGGGGCCACAAAGGCGACTTTGGGCGTGTGCTGGCGGGTGGTCGCCTCAGCAATATCTTTGATGAGGCCCATGCGTATCGCGCCGTGGGCGCGGATGGTCTCGAACATGGCGAGCGCCTTGGTATCGTTATTGATGTGATCCTGCAATTCACATCCGGTGTAGCCGATGTCTTTGGCATTGACAAAAATTGTGGGGATACCGGCGGTGATCATGGTGGCCTGGAGTCTGCCTACGCCAGGCACATCTAAGGTATCAAGGACATTGCCGGTGGGAAACATGGCGCCACCTCCATCCTCGCCTTCCTCTGCGGCTGGGTCCATAAATTCCAGCTGCACCTCAGCAGCCGGAAACGTCACCCCATCCAGTTCAAAATCGCCCGTCTCCTGGACTTCGCCATTGGTGATGGGCACATGGGCAATGATGGTCTTACCAATATTCACCTGCCAGATGCGTACGGTAACGGTGCCGTTTTCCGGAATGCGACTGCTATCAACAAAGCTATTGCGCACGGCAAAAGGCCCAACGGCAGCGGAGAGATTGCCGCAGTTGCCGCTCCAATCCACAAAAGCCTTATCGATGGCCACCTGGCCGAATAGATAATCGACATCGTGATCCGGCCGTGTGCTTTTGGAAAGAATCACCGATTTGCTGGTGCTAGAGGATCCATTCCCCATGCCATCGATTTGTTTGCCATAGGGGTCCGGGCTGCCGATGGTGCGCAGCAGAATCGCATCGCGCACAGCGCCGGGCTGCTGTGCGGCAGCAGGCAGATCGCTGAGTTTAAAAAATACGCCTTTGCTCGTGCCACCCCGCATATAGGTGGCCGGAATCTTGATTTGCGGTAGGTTTTTCATCTTGGTGTCAGGCACGGTGTCAGGCACGATGTCAGGCACCGTGCCTGACACCTTTAGGCCGCCTTCTTTGCTTCTAGAAAGTCCTGGGCAAAGCGCTGCAGCACACCGCCGGCCTCATAGATGGAGACTTCCTCTGCGGTGTCTAACCTGCAGAGCACGGGGACTTCGACGCGCTCGCCGTTTCTGCGGCAAATGACCAGGGTGAGCGTTGCGCGCGGGGTGCGCTTGCCGATCACATCAAAAGTTTCTGTGCCGTCAATGGCCAAAGTCTTGCGATTGGTGCCAGGCAAAAACTCCAGCGGCAGTACGCCCATGCCCACCAGGTTGGTGCGGTGGATACGCTCAAAGCCCTCGGCCACAATCGCTTCCACGCCTGCAAGCCGCACGCCCTTGGCGGCCCAGTCGCGGGATGATCCCTGACCGTAATCAGCGCCAGCGATGATGATCAGCGGCTGCTTTCGGTTCATGTAGGTTTCAATGGCTTCCCACATACGCATGACCTTGCCTTCGGGCTCGACACGCGCCAGCGACCCCTGTTTCACTTGACCATCAATCACGACCATCTCGTTGATGAGTTTGGGATTGGCAAAGGTGGCCCGCTGTGCGGTGAGATGATCTCCGCGGTGGGTGGCATAGGAATTGAAGTCTTCCTCGGGCAGCCCCATCTTGGCCAGGTACTCACCGGCTGCGCTGTCGAGCAGGATGGCGTTGGATGGCGAGAGGTGGTCTGTGGTGATGTTGTCGGGCAGCACCGCCAACGGGCGCATGGCTTTGAGGGTGCGCTCTCCCGCGAGGGCACCTTCCCAATAGGGTGGCCTGCGGATATAGGTACTCATCGGCCGCCAGTGATAGAGTGGGCTGACTTTTTCAGTGCTCTCTACGCGGGCCTGGAACATGGGCTCATAGACCTTGCGGAAGTGTTCAGGCTTCACGCTCTTGGCCACAATTGCATCGATCTCTTCATCGCTTGGCCAGAGATCCGCTAAGCGAATCTCTTTGCCGCTGGCATCTTTTCCCAGCACATCTTTTTCAATATCAAATCGAATCGATCCAGCAATTGCATAGGCCACCACCAGAGGAGGTGAGGCCAGGAAGGCCTGTTTGGCATAGGGGTGAATGCGGCCATCGAAGTTGCGGTTGCCCGAGAGCACTGCGGTGGCATAGAGATCGCGGTCGATGATCTCTTGCTGAATTTTGGGGTCGAGTGCACCGCTCATACCGTTGCAGGTGGTACAGGCAAAGGCCACCACACCAAAGCCGAGTTGTTCTAACTCGGGCATTAGGCCGGCCTCTTGCAGGTAGAGCGCCACGGCCTTGGATCCTGGCGCGAGTGAGCTCTTCACCCAGGGCTTACGTCCCAACCCCGCCCGATTGGCGTTGCGGGCCAGAAGGCCTGCGGCGATCATGTTGCGCGGGTTGTTGGTGTTGGTGCAGCTGGTGATGGCGGCAATGATCACAGCGCCATCGGGCATCTGGCCTGGTGTCTCCTGATAGGGGGCGGCGATGCCTTTCGCGGACAGATCCGAGGTGGCGACCCGTTTGTGGGGATTGGATGGCCCGGCCAGGTTGCGCACCACACTTCCAAGATCGAATTTCAGCACGCGCTCATATTGCGCAGCCTTCATCGCATCGGCCCATAAACCGGTGTGCTTTGCATAGGTCTCCACCAGTTTCACAAGCGATTCATCGCGGCCTGTCAGACGCAGGTATTTGATGGTCTGCTCATCGATGTAAAACATCGCGGCGGTGGCGCCGAACTCTGGTGCCATATTGGAAATCGTGGCCCGATCACCCAGTGTGAGGTTGGCTGCACCCTCGCCATAAAACTCCAGATAGGCGGAGACGACCCGCTCCTTGCGCAGAAACTCGGTGAGCGCGAGCACGATGTCGGTGGCGGTGATGCCCGCCTTGGGCTTGCCTACGAGTTCCACGCCCACGATATCGGGCAGCCGCATCCAGGAGGCACGGCCCAGCATGACGCTCTCGGCCTCGAGTCCACCAACGCCAATGGCAATGACACCCAGGGCATCCACCATGGGCGTGTGGCTATCCGTGCCCACCAAGGTATCGGGATAGGCCACGCCATCCTGTACCTGGATGACCGGGGACATCCGCTCCAGGTTGATCTGATGCAGGATGCCGTTGCCCGGTGGGATCACATCCACATTGCGAAAGGCTTTTTTTGTCCAGTCGATGAAGTGGAAGCGGTCTTCGTTGCGACGGTCTTCAATCGCGCGGTTTTTTGCAAAGGCATCGGGATCGAATCCGCCGCACTCCACTGCCAGTGAATGATCTACAACAAGCTGTGTCGGTACCACGGGGTTGATCATGGCTGGATCGCCGCCCTTTTCCGCGATGGCATCACGCAGGCCTGCAAGATCGACTAGTGCCGTCTGGCCCAGGATGTCATGGCAGACCACGCGGGCTGGGAACCAGGGGAAGTCGAGATCACGTTTGCGATCGATCAGCTGCCGCAGGCAGTCATTGAGAATTCCAGGATCACAGCGACGCACGAGATTCTCGGCGTGGATCTTGGCGGTATAGGGCAGTCCCGCGTAGGCACCAGGTGTCAGTGCCTCGATCGCGGCCTGTGCATCGAAGTAGTCCAGCGAGGTGCCGGGGAGCGATTTGCGGTGTGCTGTGTTCATGATGCGAAGACCTGTTTCAGAATGGATGCAGGAATTACTTGCGTTTGTCGATGGGCACAAACTTCTGGTCTTCAGGTCCGGTGTAGTTGGCGCTCGGTCGAATGATTTTTCCGTCTTGACGCTGCTCAATGATGTGGGCGCTCCAGCCTGATGTGCGCGAGATCACAAAGAGCGGGGTGAACATGGCCGTGGGCACGCCCATCATGTGATAGCTGACCGCGGAAAACCAATCCAGATTGGGAAACATTTTTTTTGCATCAGCCATGACGCTCTCAAGGCGATCAGCAATGTTGAACATCTTCATGTCATTGGCCAGACGTGAAAGCTTGCGGGCCACCTCCTTGATGACTTTGTTACGTGGATCGGAGATGGTGTAGACCGGGTGGCCAAAGCCGATGACCACTTCTTTATTTTCCACACGGTGGCGGATGTCAGCCTCGGCCTCGTCGGGCGTGTTGTAGCGCTTCTGGATTTCGAACGCGACTTCATTGGCGCCGCCATGTTTTGGGCCGCGCAGGGCGCCGATGGCGCCGGTGATGCAGGAGTAGAAATCTGAGCCCGTGCCAGCAATCACACGGGCAGTGAAGGTGGAGGCATTGAATTCATGTTCGGCATACAAGATGAGCGAGGTGTGCATCGCCTGGACCCAGTCCTGTGGCGGTTTTTTTCCATGGAGCAGATGTAGAAAGTGGCCGCCAATGGAGTCATCGTCGGTCTCCACATCGATCATCTTGCCGTTGTGGCTGTAGTGGTACCAATAGAGCAGCATAGAGCCGAGCGAGGCCATCAATCGATCAGCGATGTCCCGCGCGCCAGGCGCACCATGGTCTTCTTTTTCAGGAAGATTGCAGCCGAGGGCGGATACCCCAGTACGCATTACATCCATGGGATGGCTCGAAGCGGGCAGTGCTTCCAACGCCGACATGACATTGGCGGGTAGGCCGCGCAGGGCACGCAGTTTATTTTTATAGCCGATGAGCTCGGGCCGATTGGGCAGCTTCCCATGGACCAGTAGATACGCGATTTCCTCGAACTCACAGACATCAGCCAGATCCAGGATGTCATAACCGCGATAGGCCAAATCATTGCCCGTGCGGCCAACCGTGCACAGCGCTGTGTTACCGGCAGTCACGCCCGAGAGCGCCACAGATTTTTTTGCCTTCGGGACGGCAGGTTCAGCGGAGGGTTTAATTTTGTTAGGCATAGTTTTTTGCTTCCTCGGTTAAATCACTTCTTTGCAAACAGTGCGTCGAGTTTGTTTTCGTAGTCCCAGTAGCCGATGGAGTCATAGAGTTCCTGGCGGGTCTGCATCAGATCGACGACGTTTTTCTGTGTGCCGTCGCGCCGTACGGCTTCATAGATTGTGGTGGCGGCCTTATTCATGGCCCGGAAGGCCGACAGCGGGTACAGCACCATGGCGACATCCACGCTGCGCAGCTCCTCCACGGTGAAGAGGGGGGTGGAGCCAAACTCGGTGATGTTGGCCAGTACGGGCACTTTTACGGCTTTGGCGAACTCCTTGTACATCGAGAGTTCGGTCATGGCCTCGGGGAAGATGGCATCCGCACCGGCCTCCACACAGGCGCAGGCCCGATCAATGGCCGACTGCAGTCCCTCTACCGCCAAGGCATCGGTGCGGGCCATGATGACGAAGTCACGGTCGGTGCGTGCATCTACGGCCGCCTTGACCCGATCGACCATTTCATCGGTGGTGACAATGGCCTTACCGGGCCTGTGGCCGCAACGCTTGGCCCCGACCTGATCTTCAATATGCATGGCGGCCGCACCAAACTTGATCATGGATTTGGTGGTGCGGGCGATATTGAATGCCGAGGATCCAAAACCAGTATCCACATCGACCAGCAATGGTGTGTCGCAGATGTCGGTGATGCGCCGGACGTCGGTGAGCACATCATCTAAGCCGGAAATACCCAGGTCGGGCAGGCCGAGTGATCCGGCCGCAACGCCCCCACCGGATAAATAAATTGCCTTGAAGCCGGCGCGCTTGGCGAGCAAGGCATGGTTTGCATTGATCGCGCCAATGATTTGTAGTGGTTTTTCCTGGGCCAGCGCGTCGCGAAAGCGACGGCCGGCGGTCGCGCCTGGCTGCGTCATTGCGTTTCTCCCTGATTGGTGCCGCTTGTTATTGAACAGAAAGATACGCCTTTTGGCCGATGCCTGAGAATGCGTGATTTTGGACTAAGCCTTCGTTATTTGCGAAGGCTCTGGGCCTGGGGTAGAGTCCGTCCATGCTCGAGGCCTTCACCACATCGACCCTGGCGGTCGCAATCGGCGAGATCGGCGATAAGACCCAGCTGCTGACCCTGATTCTTGCGGCCCGCTTCCCTCGGGCCCTGCCCATCATCACTGGCATTGTGGTGGCCACTCTGGCCAATCATGCCTTCGCCGTGGCGCTGGGCATATGGGGCTCAGGCTGGCTCACGCCCGGGATCCTGCGCTGGGTTTTGGGACTGTCCTTTCTTGCTTTGGCGATCTGGGCGCTTTTCCCCGATCGCTTGGATGAGAACGAGGTGAAACTCTGGGAGACGGCCTTTGTTGCCACCGTGGTGGCCTTTTTCATCGCCGAGATGGGCGATAAGACCCAGGTGGCCACTGCGTTATTGGCCGCCAAATACTCAACAGCGCCAGTGCAGGTGATTGCGGGCAGCACCCTGGGCATGGTGCTGGCGAATGCGCCCGCCATCTGGTTGGGGGAACACCTGCTGACCCGTGTGCCATTGCGCGTGATTCGACTCACAGCAGCCGGCATCTTTGGGCTGCTGGGCCTGGGCATGCTGATCTTTGGCGTTCCGGATTTCTGATTGGGATCACGGCATGTTCAACCCCAGCAAGGAAGATGTGCGGCGGTTTTTCTGTGAGGCCTGGGCGAAGCGCCAGGGCCAGCTGCCCCTGACGCCGTTGGAGACGATCGCTGTCGACTGGATTGAGGAGCATCCGGAGTACCACAATGATCTCGCGGATTTGGAGCAAGCGCTGGTGCGTGACTATCCGCCCGAGCAGGGCAGAAGCAATCCATTTCTGCACCTCGCCATGCATCTCTCTATCGAAGAGCAGCTCTCAATCGATCAGCCTGTCGGCATTCGTGCGGCCTTTGAGCGGCTCGCGCAGCGCTTGGATAGCCGTCACGATGCTATGCACGATGTGATGGAGTGCCTGGGCGAGGCGCTCTGGCGTGCCCAGCGCAATGGTGCGGCCATCGATGGTCAATCCTATGTCGAGGCGGTGCTGCGCCGGGCGGGGAAATGACCAATCCGCAGCGTGTCGATTTCGTCACACTCAAGCTGCTCTTGGCGGTGTCATCCACCGGTTCTATTACCAAGGCTGCCGAGGGCCTACATCTCGCGCTCGGTGCGGCCAGCACCCGCATTCGTGATCTGGAGGAACGGATGGGTGTGCAGCTGCTGGTGCGTCATGCCCGCGGCGTGCGCTTTACCGAGGCGGGCAATGCCGTGCTTCACCATGCAAGATCCATTGAACGTGAATTGGCGCAGATGGAATTTGAAGTCGGTGATTTTGCCGCCGGTATCACGGGCCATGTCCGCGTGGTGGCCAATGCCAGCTCTATTGCCACGGTATTGCCGAGTGATTTGACTGAGTTTTTGAAGACTCATCCTCGGGTCCGCATTGATCTGGCCGAACATACCAGTCGCGAAATCCAGACGCTCGTGGCCAATGGTGATGCCGAGATTGGTGTCTTCGCGGGCACATTAAGACAGGATGGATTGCGGGTGATGCCTTATCACCAGGACACACTGGTGGCGATGGTGCCAAATCAGGGCGCCTGGAAAAAAGAGCGATCCGCATCCATCTCGAAGCTATTGAATGAAGACCTGATCCTCCTACAGGAGGGAGGCTCGATTCAGGAGTGGCTGGCGAGTGCCGCCCGGCGCGAGGGCATCAGTCCCCGAATTCGTGTGCAGGTGAAGGGCTTTGATGCGATCTCGCAGCTGGTGGCGGCAGGCCTTGGCATCACGGTGCTGCCGGAGATTGTGGCGCGCCGCTTCAGCAGGCTACTGGGGCTAAGGATTCTCAGAATCACAGGGGTCGATACGGCCCGTGCACTCTCCGTTTGTCATGGGGACCCGCAGCGCATGTCACCTGCTGCGTTGGACTTGTTGAATTTTTTCAATCAGGTGGCAGCGTCTTCGGACGGAACTCGCAAAGGTCATTGATCGGGCAGCGCCAGCATTCGGGCCTGCGGGCCTTACAGATGTAGCGGCCATGCAAAATCAACCAGTGATGGGCATTACGCCGGAATTCTGCTGGTACCAGGCGTTCCAATCGTGCCTCAACTTCTTGAACGTTTTTACCGGGGGCGATTCTCGTGCGGTTCGAAACACGAAAGATATGGGTATCGACCGCGATGGTCTCCCAGCCAAAGGCGGTATTGAGCACCACATTCGCGGTCTTTCGGCCGACACCGGGCAATGCCTCCAGGGCCTCACGGCTCTCGGGCACTTCGCCGCAGTGATCACGCAGCAGGATCTCGCAGGTCTGAATCAGGTGCTTTGCTTTGGTCTTGTAGAGCCCGATGGTGCGAATGAAGGGCTCGAGGCCTGCGGTGCCAAGATCGAAGATGGCCTGCGGTGTATTGGCCTTGGGGAAAAGTTTTCTTGTGGCGGCGTTCACCGAGACATCTGTGGCCTGCGCGGAGAGCAGCACTGCGGCCAATAGTTCAAAGGGTGTGTTGTATTCCAGCTCCGTGGTGGGTTCTGGATTCAGTGATTGCAGCCGCTTAAAGATTCCGGTGCGCTTTTCGGCATTCATTCACGGCCCTTCTCATCACGCTGAGCAAGGCGCGCTTGTGCGCGATCCTTCGCTTTCGCGAGAATCCGTGCGAGATGTTCGGCTTTTGGGCCCGCCTGCGCATCGGCCTGAATCCGTTGCTGCAGTCGTTTTTCATGCGCGTTGAATCGGGCCTTGGCCTGTGCCGCATCTGCACTGCTCCAGGCTGTGGCTGACTGGGGTGGAATCATGGCAATGCAGTCCACGGGGCAGGGCGGCAGGCAGAGTTCACAGCCGGTGCAGGCACCCATCAGCACGGTGTGCATGTGCTTAAAGCCCCCCACAATCGCATCCACAGGGCAGGCCTTGATACACAGTGTGCAGCCGATGCAGCGGGATTCATCGATCTGCGCGATCATGCGCGGGCCCTCGACACCATGCTGCGGGCTCAGAGGTTTATAGGCGATCCCGGTGAGTATGCTCAGTGTGCGGATGCCGAGATCACCGCCTGGAGGGCATTGGTTGATGTCGGCATTGCCTTGTGCAATCGCCTGGGCGTAGTCCCGACAGCAGGGGTAGCCGCAACGCGTGCATTGCGTCTGCGGCAATACGGCGTCAATGGCTTCGTATGAAGGCAGCGATTTTGGGGGCAACCTGCTCACGCCAGCGACGTCCACTGAAGATACCGTAGTGGCCGGCCCTGGGAACAACGAGATCTTCCTGCCGATGGGCGGGGATGCCTGTGCAGAGATCGTGTGCGGCCTGGGTCTGGCCGGGACCGGAAATGTCGTCGAGCTCGCCCTCTACGGTGAGTAGTGCCGATTTGGTGATGTCCTGTGGCCGCACGGGCTTGCCACGGACAGTCCATTCGCCCTTGGGCAGGAGGTGTTCCTGAAAGACCACGCGGATGGTATCCAGATAAAACTCTCCGGCCAGATCCAGGACGGCGTTGTATTCATCGTAGAAGGTGCGGTGGGCGTCGGCGCTCTCGCCATCGCCTTTGATCAGCTGCAGGTAGTAATCGTAGTGCGATGTCAGATGCCGATCCGGATTCATGGCCACAAAGCCCGCGTGCTGCAGAAATCCTGGATAGACCTTGCGCAGATAGCCTGGATATTTGTAAGGCACCGTGTAGATCACATGATTTTTAAACCACTCATAGGGCTTTTTGGTGGCGAGATCATTGACTGAGGTGGGGCTTTTTCGCGTGTCGATCGGACCGCCCATCATGATGATGCTACGTGGATAGGCAGGGTTGTTTTCGCTCGCCATGAGCGAAATGGCGGCTAGCACTGGCACCGTAGGTTGGCACACCGACATCACATTCAAATCGGGCGACAGTAGGGTGATGAAGTCGCGGATGTAATCCACATAGTCATCCAGATGAAAAGGGCCAAGTTTGAGTGGCACCATCCTGGCATCAATCCAATCGGTGATGTAGACCTCGTGGTTGGGCACCAGTGCCCTAACGGTATCGCGCAGTAGCGTGGCATGGTGGCCTGAAAGCGGCGCGACCAGCAGCAGCTTGGGGTCATTGGGCCGACTGACAAATTCTGGAAACTGCCGCTCGAAGTGAATCACTTTGCAGAAGGGTTTTTCTGCCACGATTCGTTCAACAATGGGCACGGCTGTGTCGTGCACTATTGTTTCCGTGATCCCGAAAGCAGGTTTTTGATATTCCTTACCGATTCGATGGACCAGATCAAAGGTGGCCGCGAGCCGCTTTGAGAAGGGTGTGTACGACAGCGGGCTATAGGGACTCGTGTAGAACTGTGCGCTTGTGCCCGCGATGTGAGACAAGGGATGGAGGATTGATCGCTGGATTTCGTGAAGCTGATAGAGCAAGTGGAGTCCTCCTTGGCGGCCAGTTTACCAATAATTTTCGACAGCGATTTGTCCGGGGCTCGACTGGCGGCTTGTCCTGAACCCCCGGGCCTTGAGCACGCCACGCGTCTGATCCACCATTTCTGGGTTGCCGCACAGCATGATTCTCGAGTTGTTCAGATCAAGCGGGATTCCGGCCGCATTCTCGAGGGTGCCCGTTTCGATCAGTCGGGTGATGCGCTCGCTCAGGGCGCCGGTGATCTGCTCACGGGTGATCACCGGAATATAAATCAGCTTGTGCGCGTGGTCCCGGAAGAACTCGTGCTGTCCAAAACCTGTAATGGTGTCTTTGTAGGCAAGCTCTTTTGATTCGCGCACGCTGTGCACCAAAATGATGTTGGTAAATGTTTCCCAGGTGTGAGGATCGGTGAGGATTGAAAGAAATGGCGCAATGCCTGTGCCTGTGGAGAGCAGCCAGAGGTCACGGCCGGACTCAAAGCGCGAGAGCGTGAGAAAGCCGTGATTTTGTTTGTCAATGAGTAGCGTGTCGCCGACCTTGAGCCGATAGAGTTCCGTGGTGAATTCTCCGCCGGCCACTACGATGGAATAAAACTCCAGGAATTCGTCATAAGGCCCCGAGACCATCGAGTAGGCACGCCAGGCGATGCTGCCATCAGATTTCTGCACGCCAAGCCGTGCGAACTGGCCGGCCGTGAACCTGAATCCGCCAGGACGCGTGGTTCTAAACGAGAAGAGGTGGGGCGTCCAGGGGTGGATCCAGGTGATGGATTCGCGGGTGTATTTCTCTTCAGCGGTGTTGGTCACCGCTCGAGCATTCCGCGCTTATCTTTCACCTCTGCCCACTCGTCGGCATCGGGGAAGTGGGGCTCCATACGGGTGATCGTGGGCCAGTTCTGTGAGAGCTCCGCGTTGATCGCAATGAAGTCTTTTTGATCCGAGGGCACATCTTCCTCGGCAAAGATGGCACTGACAGGGCACTCTGGGATGCAGACCGCACAGTCGATGCACTCATCGGGGTCGATGACCAGAAAGTTGGGGCCCTTGCGAAAGCAGTCGACAGGACAGACATCGACACAGTCGGTGTAGCGGCATTTGATGCAGGATTCGGTAACGACGTGGGTCATGGTGATTCAGCGCTTTGAACGATACACTTGGCATTCTAACGAAGTTCGATCAGGGTAACCCCTTGCTTTTGATCAACAGGAGCCCATTCCCATGTCCGACAAACCGCCTTTGGATGGCCTGGATACCAAGGCTTCTCGGCAACGCATCCTCTCCAGGATTCGGGCTGCCCAGGGCCGGCCAGCCCAAGCCAAGGATCGCGAAGAAGAGCTCAATATTAACTATGTGGCTCAGAAACCCATCGGCCCGCAGCCCGAGATTGGCAGTGATTTATTGTCGCGTTTCATCGCTCAGTCCGAGAAACTCCAGTCCACGGTCGCCAGGGTGACGACTTTGGCCGATGTGCCTGCCGCGGTGGCGGAGTATTTGCAGGCCCGGGGCCTGGGCAACCAGGCCGTGGTGTGGACGGCGCTGGCCGGGCTGCCTTGGGCGGCGTCGGGTGTTCAAGTTGAGGCCCGCGCACCCGTAAGAGACGACCCCGCTCCGGATCTGGTCGGCATTACCGGCTGCTTCGTGGCAATTGCAGAGACCGGTACGCTGGCCATGCTGTCGGGTCCGGACACCTCCGCCTCAATGGCGCTGCTGCCCGAGACCCACATCGCGGTGGTGCCCCGTTCGCGCATCGTTGCTTACATGGAGGACGCCTTTGCACTGCTGCGGCATGAGCGTGGCGCCCCGCCGCGCGCATTGAATTTCATCTCGGGTCCATCACGTACCGGGGATATCGAGCAGACGATTGTGCTTGGGGCCCATGGGCCTTATCGGGTCCACCTGGTGATCGTCGACGAGGCTTAGTTTTTTTGATTGATACGTGCTGAGGATTTTGGAAGATGCGTTTTGACGGTACCCCATCTTATGTCGCCACACCTGATCTGATGCTGGCGGTCAACGCCGCGATCCGTTTGGAGCGGCCCCTGCTGATCAAGGGCGAGCCCGGCACGGGCAAGACCATGCTGGCTGAGGAAGTTGCTGCTGCGCTGGGCGTGCCGCTGCTGCAGTGGCATATCAAGTCCACCACCAAGGCCCAGCAGGGCCTCTATGAATACGATGCGGTGGCGCGGTTAAGAGATTCGCAGCTTGGTGATGAGCGGGTAAACAATATCGCCAACTACATCGTGAAAGGGGTGCTGTGGCAGGCATTCGAGCAGCAGAACCCCTGTGTGATTCTGATCGATGAAGTAGACAAGGCGGATATTGAATTTCCAAATGACCTACTGCGTGAGCTTGATCGCATGGAGTTTCATGTGTACGAGACCCGGCAGACCATCAAGGCTGCGCGCCGTCCGATCGTGATCATCACCTCGAATAATGAAAAAGAGCTGCCTGATGCCTTTCTTCGCCGCTGCTTTTTCCACTACATCAAGTTTCCTGATCGACCCACGATGGAGGCCATCGTGGGCGTGCACTTCCCGCGGCTGAAACAGGAACTCCTGCGTGAGGCCCTCGAGGTGTTCTTTGAGCTGCGGCAGGTGCCCGGAATAAAGAAAAAGCCATCCACTTCAGAGCTCATCGACTGGCTCCGATTGCTCGTGGCCGAGGACATTCCGCCTGAGGCGCTGCGCGGTAAAGACCAAAAGGCAATCGTGCCACCCTTGCACGGCGCGTTGTTGAAAAACGAGCAGGACATGCATCTGTTTGAGCGCCTGGTGTCGATGGCTCGGGCCAACCGCTGATTATCAGGATGCTGGTTGATTTTTTTCTTCACCTGAAGGCGAAAAAGCTCCCGGTCTCGACCCGTGAATACTTGACACTGCTGGAGGCCCTGCAGGCACGTGTGGCAGGCCATTCAATGGATGAGTTTTATTTTCTTTCCCGGGCCTGCCTGGTGAAAGACGAGAGCCATTACGATAAGTTCGATCAGGCCTTTGGCGAATATTTCAAAGGGGTGGAGTCTATACCCGGGCTTGGCGCTGATATTCCCGAAGAGTGGCTCAAAGCAATGGCCCAGCGGCACTTGAGCCCTGAGGAAAAAGCCAAGTTGGAAAAGCTCGGCTGGGAAAAACTGATGGAGGAATTTCGCAAGCGCCTGGGGGAGCAGAAGGGGCGACATCAGGGCGGCAGTAAATGGATCGGCACCGGGGGCAGTTCCCCCTTTGGCAACAGCGGCATTCACCCCCAGGGCATTCGCGTTGGCGGCCCCTCTGCAGGCAACCGCACCGCGGTGAAGGTCTGGCAGCAGCGTGAGTATCGTAATCTTGATGACAAGGTGCAGCTGGGCACACGCAATATTCAAGTTGCCTTGCGGCGACTGCGGCGATTCGCCCGCGAAGGTGCGGCTGAAGAGCTTGATTTGGATGGCACGATCGTGGGCACTGCCCGCAATGCAGGCTGGCTCGATCTGAAGATGCGGCCCGAGCGTCACAACCGGGTGAAGGTGCTGCTCTTTTTGGATATCGGCGGCTCGATGGATCTGCACGTGCGCGTCTGCGAGGAGCTTTTCTCTGCGGCTCGAAGCGAGTTCAAACACCTGGAGCATTTGTATTTTCATAATTGCATCTATGACCATGTCTGGCGCGACAACACGCGCCGAGGCAGCCAACGGTATCCGTTGCGCGATGTCATGCACAAATATGGCGATGATTACAAGGTGATTGTTGTTGGTGATGCCTCGATGAGTCCAGATGAAGTCCTGATGCCTGGTGGCTCAGTCGAATACATGAATGAGGAACCGGGTGCGGTCTGGCTGCAGCGGCTGCGTGAGACCTGGCCTCGGGCGGTATGGCTCAATCCGGAGCAGGAGGGTTATTGGCAGTATCGACCATCCATTCAGATCATCAAGACGATTTTTTCTAATCGCATGTTTCCGCTCACACTCGATGGTCTCTCGCGGGCCATGCGTGAGCTCAACAAGTAGCAACGATTCCATTTAATCACTCCATCCATCTCTACTATTCTTATGGCCAAACCCACCCTTGTCATTACACGACGACTCTACGATCAGGTGCGTGCATCACTCGCCTCTGTCTTCGACATCATTGCCGACAACCAGGCGACCGATCAGCCCTGGGATGCGGCCACCATGCAGCGGCATGTGGCCCAGGCGGACTATCTGTTTTGCACGGTGGCTGACAAGATTGATGCCGCTGTGATTGCAGCGGCGCCCCGATTAAAACTCATCGCAACGGGCGCGGTGGGCTACAACAACATTGATGTTGCGGCCTGTAAGGCGCGGGGGATTTTAATCACAAATACACCCGATGTTCTGACACAGACCACGGCTGATTTTGGATTCGCATTGATGATGACCACGGCCCGCCGAATCTCGGAATCCGAGCGCTATGCCCGCGCGGGTCAGTGGGCCGGCTGGGCCTTTGATCAATTCACGGGCCGCGATCTGCACCATGCCACGCTGGGCATCATTGGTATGGGCCGCATTGGTGGCGCGATTGCGAGGCGGGCAATGGGTTTCGACATGCGGGTCCTTTATCACAACCGTAATCGCAGCCAGGAGGCTGTGGAAGCCACCTGGGTTGAGAAAGAACAGCTGCTTCGGGAATCCGATTTTGTGATGCTGGTGGTGCCGTATAGCCCCGCCACGCATCATTTGATTGGGGCGGCAGAGCTTGCGCTGATGAAGCCAACCGCCACGCTGATCAATATCGCGCGTGGGGGTGTGGTTGATGATCAGGCGCTGATCGCAGCACTCAAAGACAAGCGCATCGCTGCTGCCGGGTTGGATGTGTTTGAAAATGAGCCGAAGTTTGATCCGACGTTTCTGCAGTTTGAAAATGTGGTGATCACGCCGCATATCGCCAGTTCGTCGAAGGCCACGCGGGGCGCGATGATGCAGCTGGCGGCCGACAACCTGCTGGCTCATGCGGCGGGGTTGCCGCTGAAGACGCCCGTCGCCTGAGGGTTGCGCCGGTCTGGCGCTGATGTAAATCCCCCAACGCTCTCCCCTCGGGTAATCGAACGTTACGGTCAATGAACACGACCGGAGAGCGTCGGGATTTCGAACCGGCGAACGCTTGCAGCCGGGCGAAACCCGGCGCTAGGCCAGGAGCCATCTTTCTGCACGAGGGGAGAGCATCGGGCCCCTTGCCCTAAGTCCTTGTTTCTGCTAGCATTTCCACTCCCTTGCCACACGCCTTGGGCTTAAGAAAGAGAGCCTTTGCCAGCGAGTGCTGGCCTGATTCAGGCGGTGGCTTTAACCAGAAGGAGAAATCGTGCGTCATTACGAGATCGTTTTTATTGTCCATCCCGATCAGAGCGAGCAGGTGCCCGCCATGGTCGAGCGCTACAGCAGCATCGTCACCTCCAAGGGTGGCAAGGTGCATCGCACCGAAGACTGGGGCCGTCGCCAGCTGGCCTATCCCATCGAGAAAGTCGCCAAAGCCCACTATGTGCTCATGAATATCGAGTGTGGACAGGCCGAGATGGACGAGCTGGATCACGCCTTCCGCTTCAACGATGCGGTGCTGCGTCACCTGGTGGTTGCGATGAAGAAAGCCGAGACGGGTCCCTCGCCCATGATCAAGGTGATTCAGCGCGAAGAGGCCCGCAAGGCCGCCGCTGAGATCCCCGCTGCTGCCTAAGCAACGCGCGCGGCGAGGTGAATCGGTCTGTTCTGTCGGCAACGCTGGTTGAAAAAAAAGCCAAGCGTTTCACGCCAGCAGGTCTTCCGGTCCTTGAGTGCCAAGTGCATCATGAATCCCAAGTCCTCGAGGCTGCCGCAATGCGAACCGTTGGGTTTGAGTGCCGAGTGAAGGCCGTGGGTGACATCGCCGAACGCGTCGAACAGCTGGTAATTGGTTCGGTACTCACGATGACTGGTTTTCTTGCCCCGGCGCGACAGCACAGTAAACAACTTATTTTTCACATTACAGATTTTGAATTGGAGTAACTATCATGGCGTTCAACAAAAAGTTTGATAAGAACAAGCGGCCCCGTCGTCCTGCGCAATCGGCCCTCTTCAAGCGCAAGCGCGTCTGCCGTTTCACTGCCGAAGGTGTAGAGCAGATCGATTACAAAGATATCGACACCCTACGTGATTTCGTGACCGAGACGGGCAAGATCATTCCCGCGCGGATCACCGGCACCAATGCGCGCTATCAGCGGCAGCTCACCACTGCGATCAAGCGCGCACGTTTTCTGGCGCTCTTGGCCTTTACCGATAACCACTAAGCCCTGCTGCTCAAAACTAAGGATTGAATATGCAAGTCATTCTTCTTGAAAAAGTCGTCAACCTGGGCCAGCTCGGGGACGTGGTGCGGGTGAAAGATGGTTTCGCACGCAATTTCCTGATTCCTCAGGGCATGGCCCGCCGTGCCACCGAGACCGCGATTGCCGAATTTCAGGCTCGCCGTGCCGAACTTGAAAAGGCCCAGGCGGAGAAACTCGCCGAAGCACAGGCGCTGGGTGGCAAGATGGCCGGCCTGGTGCTGGAGATCTCACAAAAGGCCGGCGTGGATGGCCGCCTTTTCGGATCGGTGACCAACTTCGACATCGCCGAGGCGCTGAAGGCCAAAGGCCTCTCTGTTCCCAAAGCGAGCGTGCGTCTGCCGAATGGGCCGTTGAAAACCGTTGGCGATCATGGCGTTCAGGTGGCACCCCACACCGATGTGGTGGTTGATATCACCGTGCGCGTGATTGGTGAGGCCGCCTAAGGGCCTGCACCGTCTTTTCGTGCAATTTCATCGACCACGTGTTCCGGGGTCCTGATCGCGAGGCGATGAGACCATGAACAAACCAGCGGATAACCAGACACTCGCGCTGCGGGTTCCACCTCATTCCGTTGAAGCAGAGGCCTCCGTTCTCGGAGGCCTTTTGCTTGATAACGCTGCATGGGACCGTATTGCGGACCTTGTGCGGCCCGATGATTTTTATCGTGCTGATCATCGGCTGATTTTTGAAAACATTTCCAGGTTAATCGATGGAGGTCGGCCTGCCGATGTTGTGACGGTGTTCGAGTCGCTACAAAGCCTTGGCCGTGCTGATGAGGTGGGTGGCGTGGCCTACCTGAACACACTGGCCAACGAGACACCATCGGCAGCCAACATCCGTCGCTATGCCGAGATCGTGCGTGATCGTGCGATCCTGCGCTATCTGGTGTCGGTCAGTGATCAGATTGCAACTCAGGCCTTGAATCCTGCCGGCAAGGAGACCCGTCAGATCCTGGATGAAGCCGAAAGCCAAATTTTTCAGATCGGAGAGCAGGGTGCCCGAACATCTGCAGGCTTTCAGGATTTCCACGCGGTGCTGGCCAAGGTCGTAGAGAAGGTCGACGATCTCTATCAGAACCCCAACCCTTCGGATGTCACTGGTGTTCCCTCTGGCTTTTTCGATCTCGACCAGAAAACTGCCGGCATGCATGCGGGCGATCTGATGATCATCGCTGGCCGGCCAAGTATGGGCAAGACCTCCTTGGCGCTGAATATCGCTGAATTTGTGGCGATCTCGGAAAAGCTGCCGGTGGCGGTCTTCAGTATGGAGATGGGTGCGGAACAGCTCGCGATGCGGGTGCTCTGCTCGGTGGGTAAACTCGATGCGCAGCGCGTGCGTACGGGGCGTCTCACAGAGGATGATTGGAATCGCCTCACTCAGGCCATGGGCCGCATGAAAGAGGCCAGCATTCATATTGATGAAACGCCAGGCCTAAATCCCTTGGAGTTGCGGTCCCGGGCCCGACGTTTGGCCCGACAGTATGGCAAGCTCGGACTGATTGTGGTTGACTATCTGCAGCTGATGAGTGCTTCCAGCTCTGGTGAAAACCGAACCACTGAGATTTCCGAAATCACTCGATCACTCAAGGGCCTGGCGAAGGAGCTCGGCTGCCCGGTGCTGGCGCTATCGCAGCTAAACCGCACGGTGGAGCAGCGCACCGACAAACGACCCGTGATGAGCGATCTTCGCGAATCTGGCGCCATTGAGCAGGACGCAGATCTGATTCTGTTCATTTATCGCGATGAGGTCTATCGGCCCGATACACCGGATAAGGGCGTGGCCGAGATCATTATCGCCAAGCAGCGTAATGGCCCCATTGGCACCGTGCGGCTTACCTTCCTGGGGCAATACACCAAGTTTGAAAACTTTGCCCCGCCTGCGCCAACAGGCTATTCATCGGAGTATTGATCATGCAGGCATTGCCCAGAGTCGAACCGGTCAGTATCGCGATTGCGGGGTCACCGCAGCGGTTTGCTGTTCACCGCGTGTATTGTGTAGGCCGCAATTACGCGGACCATGCCAAGGAGATGGGCGCTTCGGGGCGTGAGCCTCCCTTTTTCTTTTTCAAGCCCAGCGACACGCTGTTTAGTGTGGCGGATGGTGCAACCGCCGAGTGGCCCTATCCGAGTCTCACTCAGGATCTGCATCATGAAGTCGAGTTGGTGGTGGCCATCGGCCGGGGTGGTAGGGACATTCCGGTAGAACGTGCCCATGAACACATCTGGGGCTACGCAGTGGGCTTGGACATGACACGCCGAGATTTACAGTCCGCGATGAAGAAAGAGTCTAAGCCCTGGTGCATTGGCAAGGGATTTGACTTTGGTGCACCCATCGGCCCGTTGGTGCCAATCGAAACCTCAGGAGAACTCACTTCAGGCGCCATCACGCTAAAAGTTAATGACGTTGTGCGTCAACAAGGGGATCTCTCGGATCTGATTTGGAGCATCAATGAGGTGATCGCCCATGTGTCGAAGGCCTGGGAGCTCAAGCCGGGGGATCTGATTTTCACTGGTACGCCTGCCGGCGTGGGCGCGGTGGGCCGTGGCGATGTGTTGGTCGCTGAGGCCGCCAAACTGGGTGGATTCTCTCTCAAAGTGGTCTGAAGTGATGCTGAAACTGCACAGCTATTGGCGTTCTTCGGCTTCTTATCGTGTGCGTATTGCATTGGAGCTGAAGGGCCTCTCCTATCAGCAGCTTACGGTCAATCTGCTAAAAAGCGAGCAGACCCAGCAGGCTTACACGGCATTAAACCCAGAGAGACTGGTGCCCCTGCTGCAGGATGGCGAAATCTGCCTGTCGCAGTCCACCGCGATCATTGAATACCTTGAGGAAAAATTTCCTCAGCCCGCCTTGCTGCCGAGAGATGCTGCGGGCCGGGGCCGCGTGCGGGCGATTGCGCAGATCATCGCCTGTGATATTCATCCCCTGGACAACCTGCGGGTGCTGCAGTATCTAACGGGTCCGATGGGTGTCTCCAAAGAAAATAAAGACATCTGGTATGCCCACTGGGTGGTTGAGGGCCTTAAGGCCATTGAGCGGCGGCTTACGGATTCCCTAACGGGTGCGTTTTGTCATGGCGACACGCCGGGCATGGCGGATTGTTATCTGGTTCCGCAGGTGGCCAATGCGCATCGCATGGGTGTCGATATTTCCGCGATGCCCCGTGTGCTGGAGATCAATGCCCGGTGTATGGCCTTGCCTGCATTTCAAAGGGCGCAGCCCTCGGCCTGCCCCGATGCCGTGACTGCTTGAAACGTATTGCGATTTGGGTCGCGCTGGCCCATGGCATCGGCATTGTGGCGGCACTGCTGCTGGTGCAGAGTCCTGCCTTTGAGCCGCCCACACCGATTTTGATTCGATTACAGTCAGAGCTTCCCGCGGTACCTTCTGTCTCTCACATCCCGCCCAAGACCTCTGCGCTGCCCAAGCAACTCGCACCGTCGCCCCAGTTGGTCACAGCGCCGACCAAGCCAGTCACAGCGCCAATCACCCCGGCCGCTTCGCTTGCAATCACAACGCTACCTCTGGAAACAAAACCTGCAGCAATCATTGCAGCGCCTGCGGTCAATTCGGGCGCAGCACAGGAGAGTGCCGCAGCCCGTCCGATGGCGTCGCCGTCGGCCACGGGCAGCGACGCGGGAACGATTGCCGATGATCGGCAGCCGATGGTGGATGCGAGCTACCGGGGTAACCGTGTGCCGGACTATCCAGTGATTTCCCGTCGCCTTGGTGAGCAGGGTATTGTGGTGCTGAGGGTGTTGATTACGTCGGACGGCCGTGCCTCGGACGTGCAGTTGGTCAAGACCAGTGGCTCCTCGCGGCTGGACGGTGCGGCCATGGAGACGGTGAAGGAATGGCGTTTCGTGCCGGCACTCAAGGGCGGCAGGCCCGTGGCCGCCTGGTATGAGTGGCGCTGGGAGTTCCGGCTTCATCAGTAGCGGTTATCATGAATTTTTTGGAACAGTGACAATGAATAACTCTCTTGGCCTCGCCCACATGCTGTCCAACGCCGATCTGGTGATTTGGCTGACTGCTATTGTGTTGTTGGTGATGTCGGTGATCTCCTGGACACTTATCATCGCCAAGGGCCGCATCATCAGGAAACTCCGCAGGCTTGCTGCGGCTGATGCGGCTGCATTCTGGCGATGCCAATCGCTGCAAGAGGGATTGCAAACCTTACAGTCTCAGGAGCCAATGCCACTGATGTCGGCCATGGCCCAGGTGGCGATTGATCTGTCGCAGTCGGGGCGGGAGGCAAGCCTTGATGGACAATCCACTCTGGAAGACCGCGTCACGCGAAGGCTGCGGTCAGCCCTGCATGCTGCGACATCTGGCCTTGAATCAGGCCTGGTCACACTGGCATCGATCGGCGCAACGGCACCTTTTGTCGGACTCTTTGGCACCGTCTGGAGCATCTATCAGGCCCTGATTAGTATCTCGGGCAATGGCCAGATCATGATTGAGCAGGTGGCTGGCCCCGTTGGCGAGGCCCTGATCATGACGGCCTTTGGCCTGTTTGTGGCGATCCCAGCGGTGTTGGCGTATAACGCGCTCACGCGGAGCAATCGCATCATCCTTGCAGAGTTGGATGCATTTGCCAATGATCTGCGGGCCCATCTGCTCAGGCGCGGCGCCTAAGGGCGAGGGAGGCAAGCATGGCGATGGGAAATTTTGAATCATCGGGTAGCGGACAGCCTTTGTCTGAAATCAACACCACGCCGCTGGTCGATGTGATGCTGGTGCTCCTGGTGATTTTTATTATCACTGCGCCACTGATGACGCGCGCGATTTCGCTGGATTTGCCCAAGTCGGATTCGCCCGCAGTGACTGCGCCACAGGGCACGCTGAACATCAGCATCAATGCCCGCGGAGAAGTCTTTTTGGATAAGCAGCCGATTTCACGCGAGGGACTTCAGTCCGCCCTTGAGGCTGCCGCTGCAAAGTCCAAGCAGACACCGATCCATCTGCGGGCCGAGCGTGATACGCGCTATGAATCGGTGGTGGAAGTCATGTCACTGGCCAATCGTCTGGGCCTTTCTCAGCTTGCCTTCGTGACTGATCTGCAGAAGAAATCCCAGTAGCGTCCAACACGAAACGCACCCAGTCTGGTGCTGACGATCGGGTTTAGTGCCGGTGGCCGTGGCCGTGGTGCGACTTCTCAACGATCACATCCACTTCGAGTTCTCCTGCTTGCTTGAATATCAGGGTGGCCTTCAGACGATCACCCTCTTTCAGGGGGGCGTTCAGGTTCATCAGCATCAGGTGATAGCCTTCCTTGCTGCCTTGCTTCATAGAGACCTTGCCCTTGGCAGGCACTTCAATACCGGGAATCTCGCGCATTTTCATCACGTTGTTGTCCATGATCATCTGGTGGACCTCCACGGATTTGGCAATGGATACCCTGCCGCCGATCAGCTGGTCTGCGGTGGTGCCGCGGTTTTTGATTTCCCTGATAAAGAGGGCGCCATGGGGTTGGCCTGGTGCGGTTGGTGTCGCGTAGGGATGTTCGATTTCCAGCGATCCCTTCCGGTATTCCTGATTGGACGCACGCGAGGGCGCTGAGCCCAGGCCGAGGGCGAAAGCCGATGCGGCCAGCATCAGGACCAGCCATGACGAGGCAGTTTGGCGTCGTGCCAAGCGTTGGGTGAGGAATGTCATGAGAAAACTCCTTTGTCGATGAATGCAGGGGAGAGAATTGTGCCGATGCTACTGGCGTGGTGAAGTGGTGCTGCAATCCGGGCAACGGCCATAGAGGATCACCTCATGTTCCTCGACAAGAAAATCTCTCGGAGCAAGTTTTGAGATGGCACTTGAGCAGGCATAAATATCGAAGACCCGATTGCAGGTTCTGCAATGAAAGTGGTGATGGTGATGGCCGGCCACTTCAAATCGTGTGGGCTGCCCCGGCAGATGAACCTGGGTGACCAGTTTTTCATCGACCAGCAGATTCAGGTTTCTGTAAACCGTGGCCAGATTCAGGTTGGGCACTGATTGTTGTGCATTCGCCAGAATTTCTTGCGGTAGCAGGGGCCTTGCGGCTGCCGTGATTGCCTGGGCGATGGCATTGCGTTGTTTTGTAGCGCGGGTCACGGTCGGATTTTAAGCCTGGGCCCTCAATTTTGCAATTGCAAAACCATTTGCAATAATGATCAGCAACCGTTCACACCCAGAACCCCAGTCTGCGACTGGCACCCAAGGTGCCGAAAGGAACACACAGATGCACTGCTTGATTCAATTGCCTTTGTCCACCGCGCTGGTGTCTGTTTTGCTTTTGGCACCCGTTACAGGCTGGGCCGATGACGACGAATGGGAACTGGGCGTCGTGCTTGATGTCGCTCAAACATCCAAAAAGCTGGCACTCGGCTATCGTGATAAAAATATTGGCATGGGCCACAGTGACCTTTACCTGCGCGGCCCAATGGGCAAATTCTTCGGTGCAGAAGCAATGCTTGCCGCGCATACTGTGGATGGCCGACTGGAGCACCACACCGACCGGTTTCTCATCAGTACGCGGGCGCTTCCGGCGGGGCTATCCGCCGTGGTGGGCCGGCTCGCATCTCAGATTGGCGCCATCAATGCGCAACATCCGCATGCCGATGATTTTTCAGAACGGCCGCTGCTTTACCGTGGCTTTCTGGGCAGCCACTGGGTTGACGATGGTCTCCGTTTGAATTGGACGGCGCCAACGCCCTTCGATCTCCAGTTTGGTTTGGAGGCGTTTTCGGGGCAGCGGCTGATCGAGGAAGCGCAGAGTCCGCCCACCATCGGCGTACAGACTTTTTCGCTCAAGACGGGCGGTGATCTTGGCACAAACAACAACTGGCGTTTCGGCATCTCAGCCTTGAACAATCGGCGTCAGGCCGTGGTACACGAGCATGTTGGTGTGGGTGAAACCCACAAGCACGTGCATGGTGCCGAGTTTAGCGGCAGACGCATGTGGTTGGCGGATCTCGGCTACAGTTGGGCGCCTGATGGTCGGCCCGAGGATCGGCAGCTCCGCCTGACATGGGAGTACGCCAGTGTGAGTCGTATCCATCCGCAGTCGACTTCGTTGCGGCATGCCGGCACCACCGTCGGTGCGGTATGGCGATTTCGGTCCGCTTGGGAGGTCGGTGCCAGGACCGATTGGCTGCGCGTGAATAAGCCGGAGTTGCACGATGACGATGGTGATGGCGTAGCGGAGAGTCTTGAATTCAGCGCGGCCCGACTACGTGAACATGCATTGATGATTGCTTACCGGCCGAGCCACATGCAGACTTATCGACTGCAGGTGAGTCAACAGCGGGTCTCAGGCGCCAATGGGATGGACGTCTTCCCGGCGCCAGCCGGCAACGCGATTCAATTTCAGGTGGTGATTGGGTTTACTGCCCTTGGAGAGCACGCACACTGAGATCTTCAGTCTGACCCAAGCGGTTGGGCTCGCGCAGGTCAGTTTTTAAGTGCAGAATTTAAGCGCCAGTGGCCACGGGAAGCTCGGGTCTACTGCACCACTCGCTCCATGAGCCCGCATAGAGTGCGCTGCCAGCCAGTCCCGCGATTTCCATTGCCAGGATATTGTGGCAGCCGGTCACACCTGAGCCGCACATATGGACAACATCCATCGGATCCTGCTCACCAATTAAGGCGAGAAATTCTTCACGTAGCTTTGTTGCGGGCTTGAACCGACCCCCAGGTTCCAGATTCTCAGCGAAAGCCCGATTCAGTGCGCCAGGAATGTGGCCTGCCACCGGATCCAGGGGCTCGGTCTCGCCACGGAAACGCTCGCCTGCCCGAGCATCAATCAGGGTGGCGATATGCTGGTCTGATCCGTCTGCCACCCAGGCCTGCACGTGATCCAGAGACCACAGTGGTGCCAGCGACGGGCGTACCGAGATTCGGCCTTTCGATGTGGCCTGAAAGGGTTCGGTGGACAGTGGCCCGTCGGCGGAGATCCAATGCTGAATGCCGCCATCAAGCACGCCGCACTTCAAATGCCCGATCCAGCGGCACATCCACCACAGCCGTGAGGCAAACATGCCGCCCGAGGCATCGTAGGCAATCACGAGCGTGTGTTCGTTTGCGCCCAGCGAGGCCAGGCAGGCTGCAAAGGCCTCGGGTTCAGGCAGGGGATGGCGGCCATTGCTGCCGGTCTTGGGCGCAGAAAGATCTGTGTCAATGCCAAGGAATGCGGCGCCGGGCAGGTGGCCCTGGGCATACGCCTGCAGGCCTGCATCGGGATTCATCAAATCATGACGACAGTCTACGAGCAGTACCTGCTCGCGAATGCCCACCAGTTCCTGGGCCGAGATGATGGGATTAATAGTTCACCTGCCGACGAAGATATTCGTGAAAGTGCAGCATGCCGTCTTCCATGGGCGACTGATAGGGGCCAGTCTCATTTTGGCCGCGTTCCATAAGTGCCCTGCGGCCACGGTCCATGCGCTCGGCGATCTCGTCGTCTTCGCGCACGGTTTCGTTGTAGGCCGCCTGATGGGCCTCAACGAACTCGGGCTCAAAGAGGGCAATCTCCTCGGGGTAGTAGAACTCGACCACGTTTTCAGTGAGCTGCGGACCTTTGGGGTGCAATGTGCTCACCACCAACACTTTGGGATACCACTCCACCATGACATTAGGATAGATGGTCATCCAGATTGCGCCATAGTCGGGCAGCCCCTCTGGATGCATGCGCAGGACCTGTTCATGCCAGCGTTGATATACCGGTGTTGCGGCATGCTGGAGATCAGTGATGCCAACGGATTGCACCGAGAAATGTTCACCGTAATGCCATTTGAGATTGCTGCAATCCACAAAGTGGCCCAGACCTGGGTGGAAGGGCGCCACATGGTAATCATCCATGTAGACCTCGATGAAGCTCTTCCAGTTGTAGCGGCATTCATGGGATTGGGTCCGATGGAGGTCGTAGCCTGAAAAATCCAGACATTCCATAAAGGGGGTGGAGTGGAGCTCATCCACGATGGCCTTCGGCCCCTCGAAGAGCAATCCATTCCAGCGTGACAGTGGTGTCTGCTTGAGATGACGGCACGGGTCCTGGGCAAAGTGGGGCGCACCCACCAGCTCGCCTTTTAAGTTATAGGTCCAGCGGTGAAGGGGGCAGACAATCGTGTCGGCCTGGCCCCTGCCTTCCAGCATGATGGCCTGCCGGTGGCGGCAGATATTCGAGAGCAGCTGCACGCCGCCAGAATTGCGTACGAGAACACGGCCGTGATCCTCGTGGGCCAGGGTTGAAAAATGGCCGACCTCGGGCACCATCGCCTCGTGGCCGACATAGCCCGCACCCCGACCAAAGAGCGTGGTTAATTCCTGGTGAAACAACGCCTCGTCGAAATAGGCGTTGACCGGCAGCTGTGCGTTGCTTGGCGCAAGACGAGAAAAGCTTCCGACATCCGACATCGAAGACCCTCCGAAAGAAAGACACCCCCGGAAAAATGGAAGGGCGAGTATACCCCGGGGCAAAGGCTAAGTTCTTGATTCGTTTCAATTAAAATCCTGTCATGGAAGCAAAACACACGGCCAAGTCGCGATCTGCGCAGAAAAACTCGGCAGCCGGGGCGATGGCGGTTTCTCAGTCCTCGGGGCAGTTGGAGGCGACTCGGGTTGACCCTGAGATTGCGGACCTGAATTTCGAGCAGGCGATGGCGGCGCTCGAGTCAGTGACCCAGCAGTTGGAGCAGGGCGATCTGCCGATCGCCGATGCCCTTTCCGCCTATCAGCGTGGGGCTGCCCTGATGCGTCATGCTCAGTCGATACTGAGCCATGTCCAGGCTGAGATCGAAGTGATTGAGGCCGATCAGGAGAAACGTATTGATCGTTCTGCGTTGATCGCACAGATCAAGGATTAAGGCGGTGAATTTTTCGCAGTGGGCCACTGGCGCTCGTCAAACGATCGAGGCGACACTTGAGGCTGCGCTTGCACAACGGCAGCCGCGTGACTTGGGCCGTGGAGATCAGGTTCTTCATGAGGCCATGTGCTACGGTGTGTTGGGCGGAGGCAAGCGGATTCGTGCGCTTTTGTCGCTTGCAGCCGGTGAAGTGGTGGGCGCCCCAGCGCCGTGGTGTGCCCAGGTTGGTGCCGCTGTGGAGTGCATCCATGCGTTTTCTCTTGTCCACGATGACATGCCTTGCATGGACGATGACGCGTTGCGTCGAGGTCAGCCCACGGTGCATGTGAAATACGGGCAGGCTCAGGCATTGCTCGTGGGTGACGCCCTGCAGACACTTGGCTTTGAGTTGCTGGCTGAGTTGCCTGCGCCAGCTGAGCAGGTGGTGCGCCTGGTTCGGGTAATGGCCCGGGCCACTGGCCTGCAGGGCATGGCCGGCGGCCAGGCGGTGGATATCGCGGCAGTGGGTCAGTCGATGTCCCAGGACCGTCTTGAGGCGATGCATGCGATGAAGACGGGGGCCCTGATTGCAGCCGCCGTTGAGATGGGGGCCTTATGCGGGAGTCCGTCTGAGCAGGATCTATCCGCTTTGCGCCATTTTTCTGAAAAGGTGGGCCTCGGTTTTCAGGTGGCTGACGATGTCCTGGATGTCTCAGCGGACGCTCAGACCCTGGGCAAGACCCCGGGCAAGGATGCCGCTGCCAACAAGCCCAATTTTGTGGCCCTGCTTGGCTTGGAGGGCGCTCGGGGCTACGCTAGAGGCCTGCACCAAGAGGCGATCGAGGCCCTGGCTCCTTTTGGTGGGCGGGCGGATCGGCTTCGGGAATTGGCCCATGCCCTGATTGAGCGGACACATTAATGGCTGGAATGATTTGAACACGCCGAGGAATACGGCGATAACGATTAAAGGGTACTCAGGGAAGATGGATTCACAACAGGCAATTCTGCAGTCGGTGAACTCGCCGGCAGATGTACGTGTTCTTGATCGGGCGCAGTTGCATCAGCTTGCGCACGAGCTGCGTGACTTTTTGCTCAATTCAGTGTCGGCTACCGGTGGCCATCTGTCCTCGAATCTGGGAACAGTCGAACTCACGGTGGCCCTGCATCATGTTTTTCAGCTGCCCTATGACCGACTGGTCTGGGATGTGGGCCATCAGAGCTATCCGCATAAAATCTTGACTGGCCGCCGTGATCGTATGGCGACGCTGCGCCAGTTAAATGGTCTCTCGGGTTTTCCGAAACGCTCGGAGAGCGAATATGACGCCTTCGGTACTGCCCATTCATCTACATCGATCTCTGCAGCACTTGGGATGGCGGTCGCCTCGAAGGTCAAGGGCGAGCATACTGGGCCGCAGCGTCGACGCCACGTGGCGGTCATCGGCGATGGTGCGCTCTCCGGCGGCATGGCCTTTGAGGCGCTCAATAACGGGGGCATTGATACCGAGATTGATCTGCTGGTGATTCTGAATGACAACGATATGTCGATCTCGCGGCCCGTCGGCGCTTTGTCGAACTATCTTACCCGGCTGCTCTCGGGTCGGATTTATCGCTCTGCCCGTGAATTCAGCAAGCAGGTGCTGGGAGCGATTCCGCCAGTGCGGGAATTTGCCAAACGCTTCGAGGGCCACGCCAAGGGCATGCTGATGCCGAGCACCCTATTTGAAGAGCTCGGTTTTAATTATGTTGGCCCGATCGATGGACACGATCTGGATGCACTCGTGCCCACGTTGCAGAATCTGCGTGAACTCAAGGGCGCCCACTTCCTGCATGTGATCACCCGTAAGGGCCAGGGCTACCAGCAGGCCGAGGCAGATCCGATTCTGTATCACGGCCCGGGCAAGTTTGATCCCGAGGTCGGCATCAAGTCTGCTACCGCCCCAGCAAAACCTACTTATTCGCAGGTGTTTGGCCAATGGCTCTGTGATGTTGCGGAAAAAGATTCCCGCGTGATCGGGGTGACACCGGCCATGTGTGAGGGCTCCGGCATGCAGGAATTTGCGCGGCGTTTTCCGCAGCGCTATTTCGATGTCGGTATTGCCGAGCAGCATGCTGTGACGTTTGCCGCGGGTATTGCCTGCGAGGGTCAGCGCCCCGTGTTGGCGATCTACTCCACTTTTTTACAACGGGGTTACGACCAGCTGATACACGATGTGGCTCTGCAGAATCTTCCGGTGTTATTTGCAATCGATCGGGGTGGTCTGGTGGGTGCTGATGGGGCTACCCATGCTGGCGTGTTCGACTATGCCTTCATGCGCTGTGTGCCCAACATGGTGGTGATGGCGCCGAAGGATGAGCGTGAATGCCGGCTTATGCTCAATACGGGACTTGCGATCGGCGGCCCGAGCGCAGTGCGCTATCCCCGTGGTACGGGCACTGGCGTAGATGCCACGGCAAGTTTTGACGTCCTGGAAGTCGGCCGCGCGGAACTGCTGCGCGAGATCAAAAAACCGGTTGCGAAATCGCGCATTGCCATTTTGGCTTTTGGATCGATGGTCACGCCTGCGCTGAGTGCAGGCGAGGCCCTGGATGCCACCGTGGTCAACATGCGCTTTGTGAAACCAATTGATCTGGCCATGATCGAACACATTGCCAACACCCACGACATGATCTTTACCGTCGAGGAGCATGTGGTAATGGGTGGCGCTGGTTCCGCCTGCGCGGAGGCTCTGGTTGCTCTTGGGGACCGCATACCGATGGTGCCGATCATGCATCTGGGCCTTCCGGACCGATTCATTGATCAGGGGGATCACCAGAAGCTCCTGGCCATTGAGGGGTTGGACGCCAAGGGTATTGAGGCATCAATCCGCGGCAAAATGTCGGTCCCCATTACTCTGAGGGCCGCTTCATGAATGCTCCCGAAATCAAGTCTCTCTCTGGCCATGCGGCGATGCCCGACATCCAGGGCAGCCATGATCATCGCGACATGCCGATCGAGCAGGTTGGTGTCCGTGGCGTGCGCTATCCGGTGCTGATTGCGCGTGAGGACGGCAGTAGTCAACCTTCGGTGGGTGAATTCAGTCTGAGTGTTGGACTGCCTGCCCATCAGAAGGGCACCCACATGTCGCGGTTTATCGAATTGCTGGAATCGCTCAATCAGCGTGGAATCTCTTTGTCGGCAGCGTCCATGCGTGCGGCATTATCCGACATGCTCAAACGCCTGGCGGCCGAGAGCGGCATCATCGAAGTGAGCCTGCCTTTTTTCATGATGAAGGCTGCACCGATCAGTGGGGTGCAGAGCATGATGGATTACCGCTGCCGCTGGAGCGCAGAACAAATCGCTTTTTCCGCGGGTGAAACACCTGCACTGCGTCTGAGCTGCGAGGTGAAGGTGCCCGTGAAGAGCCTCTGCCCCTGCTCTAAGGAAATTTCTGAATATGGCGCCCACAACCAGCGTTCTGAGGTCACGGTCTCAGTCACGCTACGCGATGATGCAGACTTCTCGGTGGAGTCTCTGGTCAGAACGATCGAGTCCCAGGCCTCCTGTGAACTCTGGGGCCTGCTGAAGCGGCCTGACGAAAAATACGTGACCGAGCGGGCCTATGACAACCCCAAATTCGTGGAAGATCTGGTGCGTGATGTCGCCACTGCTGTCCGTTCAGTGGGTGGCGTGGCCGGTTATGTGGTGGAGGCCGAAAACTTCGAGTCCATCCATAACCACTCGGCCTGGGCCCGCATCGTCGGTTGAATCGATCCGCTCCGCTCCGGACAGGCGGCGGGGCCTAATCCCGGAAGTTTCCAAACGACAGCGGCAGGTCGCTGACTTCTTTTTTTAGCAGCGCAATCGCAGCCTGAAGATCATCGCGCTTGTTGCCTGAGACGCGCACCGCATCGCCCTGAATCGAGGCCTGCACTTTCATCTTGCTGTCTTTGATGATCTTCACAATCTTTTTGGCGTCATCGCCGGCGATGCCATGGCGGACCTTGATGAGTTGTTTTACTTTGTCGCCGCCGATTTTTTCGATATTGCCGATATCCAGAAAGCGTACATCGACACCACGTTTGGCGCATTTGCCGATGAGCACGTCCCGGACCTGGCCGATCTGGAAATCACTGTCGGCATAGACGGTGAGCTCCCGATCTTTTTGTTCTACTTTGGCACTCGATCCCTTGAAATCAAATCGTGTGCCGATTTCTTTGCTTGTCTGATCGACGGCGTTGCGTAGCTCGGCCATGTCGGCCTCAAGGGTTGCATCAAAGCTTGGCATCGTAAGTTCCTTGAATTACTTTTTCCCGGCCGCGATCCGCATACGTAGCGCGTTCAGTTTAATGAAGCCGCCCGCGTCGGCCTGGTTATAGGCGCCGCCGTCATCATCGAAGGTCGAAATCTTGGCATCGAACAGCGAGTTCTTGGAGCTGCGGCCCACGACAGTGATCGTGCCTTTGTAGAGTTTCAGGCGCACGGTGCCATTGACCTTGGCCTGGGTGTGATCGATCAGGGTCTGCAGCGCAATACGCTCCGGAGACCACCAGTAGCCGTTATAGACCAGACTGGCATAGCGGGGCATGAGGTCGTCTTTCAGGTGGGCCACTTCACGATCCAGCGTGAGTGATTCAATTGCCCGGTGTGCCCGCAGCAGAATCGTACCCCCAGGGGTCTCATAGCAGCCGCGTGATTTCATACCAACGTAGCGGTTCTCGACCAGGTCCAGGCGTCCGATGCCGTGCCTGCCACCCAGGGTATTGAGTGCAGTCAGCAGTTCATGGGCCTTCATCTTCTTGCCATTGACGGCGATCAAGTCGCCTCTGGTGAATTCCAGTTCGATGACCTCGGGCTTGTTGGGCGCCTTTTCAAGCGGCACAGTGAGTCGCCACATGCCCTGGGCAGGTGGCTCGCGATTCGGATCCTCCAGTACGCCGCCCTCATAGGAGATGTGCAGCAGGTTGGCATCCATGGAGAAAGGCGCTTCACCTTTGCGCTTTTTGTAGTCCACGGGAATGCCATGCTCATCGGCATAGGCCAGTAGCTTGTCGCGCGAGAGCAGATCCCATTCGCGCCAGGGCGCAATGATCTTGATGTTGGGCATCAGCGCGTAGGCACCCAATTCAAATCGCACCTGGTCATTGCCTTTGCCGGTGGCACCGTGCGAGATGGCATCGGCCTTTTCTTTCTTGGCGATCTCGACTAACCGTTTGGCGATCAGTGGCCGGGCAATGGAGGTGCCCAGCAGGTATTCACCCTCGTAGACTGTGTTGGCGCGAAACATGGGGAAAACAAAGTCGCGCACGAATTCTTCGCGCAGGTCTTCAATGTAGATCTTCTTGATACCGAACTGCTGGGCCTTTTTGCGGGCGGGCTCCAACTCCTCACCCTGTCCGATGTCGGCCGTGAAGGTGATGACCTCGCAGTCGTACTCATCCTGTAGCCACTTCAGAATCACTGAGGTGTCCAGCCCGCCGGAGTAGGCCAGCACGACTTTGTTGATCTTGTTGGCGGTGGATTTTTTGGGGGTGACAGATTGTCTTGCTAATTTTTTTGCGACGGTCTTTTTCATGCGGTCATCAGGTAAAGGAGAAGGAAGGGGTTGAGAATAAGTTAATCCTGAATTCTGCCAAGCAGCAGAAATTCCATGAGCGCTTTTTGTGCATGGAGCCGGTTTTCAGCCTCATCCCAAACCACACTCTGTGGGCCATCGATGACGCCAGCGGCGACTTCCTCGCCCCGGTGGGCAGGCAGGCAGTGCATGAAAAGCGCCTTCGGATCAGCCACGCGCATCATGTCTTCATCGACCATCCAGTCGGCAAAGGCCTTGGCCCGGGCCTCATTTTCAGCCTCAAAACCCATGGAGGTCCAGACATCGGTGGTGACCAGATCGGCGCCTTTTGCGGCCTCCATCGGATCAACGAACTCCTCGAAGTGGCCATGTGAGTGCAGACCTGCCCGCTCTTGCTCCACCTCGTAGCCCGGTGGTGTAGAGACTCTGACCTGGAAATCCAGTACCTCTGCGGCCTGAAGCCAGGTGTTGCAGACATTGTTGGAGTCGCCGATCCAGGCCACGGTTTTGCCCTTGATGGAGCCACGATGCTCGATATAGGTGAAGATGTCGGCCAGGATCTGGCAGGGATGGTATTCATTGGTCAGGCCGTTGATCACTGGCACGCGGGAGTTGGCCGCGAAGCGCTCCACGATGGTCTGCTCGAAGGTGCGAATCATGACCAGATCGCACATGCGCGAAATCACTTGGGCGGCGTCTTCTACCGGCTCTCCACGGCCCAGCTGGGTATCTCGGGTATTGAGATAGATGGCCGCGCCGCCGAGCTGATGCATGCCCGCCTCGAATGATAGGCGGGTGCGCGTGGAGGCCTTCTCAAAGATCATCACCAGTGTCCTATCCAGCAGTGGCATATGCCGCACATAGCGCTTGAATCGATCCTTGATGATGCGTGTACGCGAAAACAGATAGTCGATATCGTCGCGCGAAAGATCATTAAATTGCAGGAAGTGCCGTAGCTTGTTCATGCTCGGGATTCCGCAAGAAAATCTTTCAAGATCGGCACCAGCATGGCCACAAGTTGGTCTGCCTCGGCCTGGTCGATGATCAATGCGGGCAGCAGACGCACAACGCTGTCTGCTGTGACATTGACCAGCAGCCCCGCCTCGCGGGCCCGGTGCACGATATCGCCGCAGGGCCGATCAAGTTCAATGCCGATCATCAGGCCCTGGCCACGAATCTCTTGAATGCCGCCACAACCCGCAAGCCCTGAACGCAGGCCCGACATAATCTGGCTGCCGCGGGCGCTGGCGTTTTCCATCAGCTGGTCGGCTTCAATTGCTTCGATCGTTTCCAATCCTGCACGCATGGCCAGCGGGTTGCCGCCAAATGTGGTGCCATGGTTGCCAGGCTCGAAGAGATGGGCGGCAGGGCCATGGGCAACAACCGCACCAATCGGTACGCCCGAGCCCAGACCCTTGGCCAGCGGCATCACATCGGGGGTGATCTCGGCCCACTGATGTGCAAACCACTTGCCGGTTCTGCCAATGCCACATTGGACTTCATCCAGCATCAACAGCCAGCCTTTTTCGTTGCAAAGTGCACGCAGGGATTTCAGGATCTCAATCTGGGAGGGGCGAATACCCCCTTCCCCCTGAATTGTTTCCAGAAAAATCGCGCTGATATCGGCGTGCTCGGAGGCCGCTTTCTGGATCGCGGCAATGTCATTGAGCGGCACACGGATGAACCCCTCGACGAGCGGCTCAAATCCTTTTTGAACTTTTTCATTGCCGGTGGCGGACAACGTTGCAATGGAGCGGCCATGGAAGGCTTTATCGAAGACAATGGTCTTGGGTGCCGCGTGGCCTCGCTGATGTCCATGTTTTCGGGCAAGTTTGAGTGCCGCCTCGTTGGCCTCAAGCCCCGAGTTACAGAAGAAGACATTGGTCATGCCCGAGCGCTTCACTAGGGCCTCGGCGAGCTGGGACTGGAGGGGGATCTCGTAGAGATTGGAAGTATGGATCAGCCGTCCAACTTGTTCGCGCAGGCCCGCCACAAGACGCGGATGATTATGGCCGAGCGTGTTCACCGCGATGCCTGACAGCGCATCAAGATATTTTCTGCCCTGTGTGTCCCACAGCCAGACGCCCTGGCCATGTGTAAAGGCCACCGGCTGTCGGCTGTAGGTGTTCATTAAGGGGTTGATGTGGGCTGTCATGCTGATGCGTATGCAGTCGTCTGCGTCGGGTCCAATCTCAGTCCGATAGAATACCCGTTTCGCTCAGGTTTGCCCCCGAATCCTCTGCGACAGATTGTCTCCGTGCCTGCCAAACAATATCTCATCGAAGGCGTCACCCGTGCTGGCAAGGCGTTTCGCCCAAGCGACTGGGCCGAGCGCCTGTGCGGCGTCATGTCGCCGTTTCGGCCCGCAGGCCAGACGGCCCGCGTCGGTGGCCATCTTCAGTACTCGCCCTATGTGCATCCGGTGATGGTCGGTAGCGTCAAGTGCGTTGTCATCGACGAGCGTCTGGAAGACATCGAACCCATGGCGATGGAGTTCGTACGCAACTTCGCCCGCGATAACGACCTGCCGTTTGTAGAGGCCTGCATTATGGAAGACAGGCCAGAGAAAACGCCCTGATTATCCCAGGGCCTGGAGCACGCGATCCGTGATGGACTCGACGCTGCCTACCCCTTGAATTGTGACGACTCTGGGGGCTGACGCCTCGCCTGCTGCTGCCCATTTTTGATAGAAATCCACCAGCGGCTTGGTCTGGTTGTGATAGATCTCAAGCCGTTTTTTTACGGTCGATTCCTGATCGTCATCGCGTTGAATCAGCGGCTCCCCCGTGACATCGTCTTTGTCTTCAGTCTTCGGTGGATTGAATTTGACGTGATAAGTGCGGCCGCTGGCCACGTGGACCCGTCGGCCACTCATACGATCGATGATGTCGGCATCCGGCACGGTGATCTCGAGCACCGCATCAAGTTTCACGCCCGCATCTTTCATGGACTGGGCTTGGGGAATGGTGCGCGGAAAGCCATCGAACAGATAGCCCGAGGCGCAGTCGGGCTGGGTGAGGCGTTCTTTGACCAGGTTGATGATGATGTCATCGCTCACCAGGCCGCCCGCATCCATAACTTTTTTGGCCTCTAGGCCCAAGGGCGTGCCGGCCTTGACCGCCGCCCGAAGCATGTCACCTGTGGAGATCTGCGGAATGCCATAGCGTTTGGTAATGAAGGCGGCCTGAGTGCCCTTGCCCGCGCCCGGGGGGCCTAGAAGGATAATCCGCATATTGGTCTCCGTTGGTCTCGTTCTTATGAACTCTGATTATAAGGACCCCAGGGCACTTAAGTTCCCGGATTGTGTTCTGTCCAGAGGCGCCTGACGCGGTCGAGATCTTCCGGCGTGTCCACTCCGGCGTGGGGAGCCGCATTAGTCATGCAGACGGCGATGTGATGGCCTTTCCAGAGCCAGCGCAGCTGTTCGAGCTGTTCGCTGTCCTCGGGCGGGCAGCTGGACCATGTCACAAATTGCGACAGCGCCCTGGCGCGAAAGGCGTAGATCCCGATGTGGCGCAGCGGATTGAATGCTGGATGATCATCAGGCAGCGCAACATCTTCAAGCTGCGCCCAAGCACCCCGCAGATAGGGAATCGGCGCCCGGGAAAAATAGCGGGCGAGACCCGATTCATCGCAGACGACTTTCACCACATGTGGGCTGCGCAGTGAATGCGTATCGCGGATGGGTGTTGCCGCTGTTGCGACCGATGCCGTCGGTGCCTGGGCGAGTGTGAGGGCAACATCGCGGATCAGCAGCGGGCTAATCAGGGGCTCATCGCCCTGCACATTCACGATGCATTGATCCGTGGTGGCGCCTACGCGCTGGGCCACCTCGGCGATGCGATCAGTACCGCTCGGATGGTCAGCCCGCGTGAGCAATGCCTCGAATCCGCCTTGCAGACAGGCCTGAAGAATTTCCTGATCATCGGTGGCCACGATCACGCGGCTTGCACCGCTGCGACTTGCCTGCTGCGCAACCCGCACCACCATGGGCTGGCCGCCGATATCGGCCAGGGGTTTGTCGGGCAGTCGTGTGGAAGCCCGCCTGGCGGGAATGACGGCCCAGAAGTCGATCACGCTGACGGGTCCGGGTCGGGCGCTGGCATATCGGCAATGCCGATCTTTTGCAGCGGAATTGCACTCGACTCCAGCAGGTAGGGAATGCCGTCGATGATGGGGTAGGCGATTTGTTCTGATTCGCAGATCAGGTAGTGGCCCCCTTTGCCCAGCTTTAGAGGCTGTTTTGATCGGGGGCAGGCAAGAATCTCAAGTAGTTTTGAATCCATCAATGAGCCTTGAAACGACAGTGGGGTCCAGACGTGGCTCTTGACGCAGCGCCCAGGCGTGGCCGCATACATCAAGCCGGGTATTGAAAAACTTTACCGCATCTTTTTCAGTCATGAGTACGACATCGTATTGTCCGGTTTTCCATCGCTCGTGAAGCAGATGTGCGAGTCTTATTTCATGATCAGCGAGGGCGAGTGATTCAAATGAAATGCCCAGCCCGCGCAACTCATCAAAAAAGCGTTGTGGTTCGGCAATACCGGCGGCGGCCAGGATCCTGCGGCCGCAAAAGCGTTGCACCCCGGCGTCGATATCAAGGAGTTCGCCACTTGCCTCCAGTCCGGATGCAAGTGGTCCAAGGGGCACCCATCCGCCAGGCTGCAGGGCGAGTTCCTGTCCGCGGCGCACGCGCGTACTAAAGCGCCTGAGATCGCCTACGGGTTCGCGCAGGGGGCCGGCGGGCAGGCACTTACCGTTGCCGAATTGGCGCTCATCAATTACCAGAATCTGCTCATCGCTCGCCAGTGAGCGCTGCTGCAGGCCATCGTCCAGGATCACCGCCTGTAGCCCGGGCCGGGCAGTGAGCAGTGCCTGCAGGCACCGCCAGCGATTCTTTCCAACAGCAATCGGCAGGCCCGTTCTCCAGGCCAAGAGCCAGGATTCGTCGCCGATGCTGTCGGGTGGGGTCCGTTCGAGTTGACCGGGCAGCGCCACGGTGGGTCCGTGATGCTCTGCCTGGGAGCGATAGCCGCGGGAGATGAATCCGCAGGCAATACCAGCTTCTTTGAAGGCCTTGGCCAGGGCCAGTGCACAGGGAGTCTTCCCCGCGCCGCCCACGATCAGGTTGCCGACCGCAATCACGCGAACACCTGTTGGGGCCTTCCGAGGTTTAAAAACCCAGAACCAGAGTTTCCTTGCCTGCCAGCCCAGTTGGTAGAGCTGACTGAGCACTGCGAGCAGCCCCCGCAGCGCGGGGCTAAAAACCCTCCGCGCTTGCGCGGGAGGGCTGAACCAGAGTTGCGGCAGGCGACGAACGAAGGGGTTTTCCCGGGGGGTCATTGGGCTGTGGATAAGATTGTGGAAACTTTGGCCGATGGCTGCCGACTCAGGTAGATCATTGGGCTCGG
Organism: Burkholderiaceae bacterium; assembly: GCA_018882795.1. Classification (GTDB taxonomy): domain Bacteria; phylum Pseudomonadota; class Gammaproteobacteria; order Burkholderiales; family Burkholderiaceae_A; genus Lacustribacter. The sequence goes on from VERJ01000003.1 coordinate 92,751, forward strand.
GCTGGTGTGATCCTTTTTAGGGATCCTTTTAACAAGAAAAAATAACTATACGAATCAATAAGTTATAAACAAAAATCAAGCGCTGTCAGGAATTCTGACAGGCTTTCAGAGGAAAGTCTCTCGAAAGCCTTATTCTGTGGACATCTCTGTTTCAAGAGTCAGTATTTTTGCGGGTTTCACGCGTGTTTCACGGCGAAAGGCAGGCGGCATCGGTGGTGATCTCGGTTTCGGAGCTGAATCGTGCGGTCGCAGCGAATCTTGAGCGCAGCTTCCCTCTGATGCGGGTGAGGGGAGAGATTGCGCAGCTATCCCGGCCAAGCAGCGGGCATCTCTATTTTTCGCTGCGTGATGCTCAGTCCAGTGTGCGCGCCGTCATGTTCAAAGGCCGATCGACTGGCTTGCAGTGGCAGCCCAAAGAGGGTGATCAGGTAGAGGTCTCTGCCGTGGTGACCCTCTATGAGCCCAGGGGGGATTTCCAGCTGCGGGTGGAGTCCATGTCGAAAAGTGGTCAGGGCGCGCTCTATGAGGCGTTTCTGGCCCGCAAGGAGAAACTCGCACGGGCGGGATTACTGGATGAAGCGCGCAAACGGCCGCTGCCGAAGTCGATCGCAACGGTGGCGCTGGTGACCTCATTGGGCGCTGCAGCCTTGCGCGATGTTGTGGTGACGCTATCGCATCTGGCGCCGAGGCTCCGCATTCGGCTCTACCCATCCCTGGTGCAGGGGCCGGAAGCGGCCCGGCAACTCTGTACCCAGCTTGCTGCTGCCGATCAGGATCCCAGTGTTGATGTGATCATGCTGGTGCGCGGCGGCGGCAGTATGGAGGACCTCTGGGCCTTTAACGATGAAGCCCTGGCCACGGTAATCGCGAACTGTCGGCGGCCGGTGATTGTCGGTGTGGGCCATGAGACCGATGTCACGATTGCAGATCTGGTCGCAGATGTCAGGGCAGCGACACCCACCGCTGCGGCCCAGGCGGTGGCGCGGGCGGATCAGCAGGCCTCAGCGGCGTTGTTGGAGCTCAGCAGGCTTGCAGAATTGGCCATGAGTCGGCGTTGGCAATTGGCTCAGCAGCGGCTTGATCTGCTCTCGGGGCGGCTGCGGAGCCCCCGAGAGA
>VERJ01000025.1 GCA_018882795.1 Burkholderiaceae bacterium
GCTGTCCAACCGCTCGATTGCCTATGGCATTGCCCAGGCCTGCCACGCACAGGGTGCCGAACTGGCTTTCACCTATCAGAACGAGCGCTTCGAGCAGCGCGTGAAGGAGATGGCTGCAGAGTTCGGCAGTAGCCTCTGCTTTCCGCTGGATGTTGCCGAGGATGCCCAAATTGATTCCTGCCTCAAGTCATTGTCTGAGCGTTGGCCGCAGCTTGATGGCCTGGTGCATGCGATTGCCTTTGCACCCCGCGAGGCGATTGCAGGAGATTTTTTAGATGGCCTGTCCCGCGAGGCGTTTCGTCTTGCCCATGAGATTTCGGCCTACAGTTTTCCAGCGCTGGCGAAGGCAGCGCTGCCGATGATGAACCCTCAGGGAGGCGCCATGGTGACCCTGTCCTATCTGGGGGCGGAAAAGTTTGTTGCCCACTACAACACCATGGGCCTGGCCAAGGCCAGCCTGGAGGCCTCCGTGCGTTATCTGGCCACGAGCCTTGGCCCGAGGAATATTCGTGTCAATGGCATCTCAGCGGGCCCAATCAAAACGCTCGCGGCTGCCGGGATCAAGAGCTTTGGAAAGATTCTGGAATTTGTCGAGCAATCGTCCCCCCTGCGGCGCAATGTGACGATTCAGGATGTCGGCAATACGGCAGCTTTTCTGTTGTCGGATCTCGCCGCTGGTATCACCGGGGAAATCACTTATGTGGATGCGGGCTTTAACACGGTAGCTGTTGGCGTGCCCGAGTAAATGACTCGGCGCATCGACGTCAGGATTCTGACGCCCTTTGGTGCTGCATCCGGCATGGGGAACTGGCGCACCGCCAGCCGCTATGCCCAGATGTTGCGCGCGACCGGCATTAACGCCTCGGTCTTTGAACGGTCATTCATCGGTGATGCCTGTCTTGAGTCAGGCCAGCGCACCGTTGCCATTGTGCTCAATGCCCAGCGCTCCGCCGACGACGTCCATACCTTTGTCCGCTGTGGCATTCCAGTAATGCTGGTGATGACGGGTACTGATATTTACGGGGCACTGAGAAAAGACCGGGCCAATACGCCGGAGTACATCAGCACTGAAAGCGCAGTGAAGGCCGCTGCACTGATCGTGACCCTGCAGCATGAGGCGAGTGAGGAAATTTTGTCGCGCTGGCCGGAGTTGGAAGGCCGCATCTTCACGCTGATGCAGACCTCGCCGGTGCGCAAACCTTTTGCGCCGAAAGTCACGCTACAAAGTAAGACGGTGCGTTTTCTGATTGCAGCCCATATCCGGGAAGAGAAAGATCCCCGCACCGCATTTTTTGCGTTTCATCGCGCATTTCCGGAGGGTTGGGCCCAGCGCTGGGACGGCGGTCGTGTTCCTGTGCGGCTGATTCATGTGGGCAGCCACCGTGATCGGGCGCTCGCCCAGGAAATGCTGCAGCTCTCGGGCCAGTTCCCGGGAATTCTGCTGGAGGGGCCGCTGACACATGCCCAGACCATGCGCCGTATGACCCATGTCCACTGCCTGATACAACCCTCTATCTCTGAGGGGGGTGCCTTGGTGGTTGCGGAGGCCATTGCCTGCCGACTGCCGGTGATTGCCTCCAACATCGCGGCCCATCGGGCCCAATTGGGCATGAAAAATCCCGGGTTTTTTGAGCCGGGTGATGTTGATGGTCTGGCAGCGCAGCTGACCCGGTTCATTGCAGATCAGAATTTTTCGAGCCAGCTCTGTGAACACCAGACCACGCTTGCGGGAACACTCGCCTCGCCCGCACAGGAACGTGATGAATTGGTTAGACTCGTTCGTCGGCTTGCTGATTTTTTACCGAAAGACGCCTCATGAACGGCCCACAAACCACGCCCACTCCCCGACTGACATCGCTTGCCCATGGCGGCGGATGCGGCTGCAAGATTGCGCCTGCCGTGCTCTCTGAGATCCTGTCGAAGATGCCGCCAGGCCTGCTGCCCAAGGAATTGATGGTCGGCACCGAGACCAGTGACGATGCCGCGGTCTGGCGCTTAAATGATCAGCAAGCCCTGGTGGCCACGACCGATTTCTTTATGCCGGTGGTGGATGACCCCACCGATTTCGGCAAGATCGCTGCGACCAATGCGATCTCCGATATCTATGCCATGGGCGCGCGTCCGATTTTCGCCTTGGCGCTTGTGGGCATGCCCGTCAATGTCCTGCCCCCCGAGACGGTTGGCGCAATCCTGCGTGGTGGCCACGATGTCTGCCAGGCCGCTGGGATTCCGATTGCTGGAGGCCACACCATTGATTCGGTTGAACCGATTTATGGATTGGTGGTGCTGGGGCTGGCCCATCCTGATCACATTCGTCGCAATCGCGATGCGCGCGAGGGCGATGTGTTGATCCTGGGCAAGGGCCTGGGCGTTGGCATCTACTCTGCTGCGTTTAAAAAGGAAGCCCTGGCGCCTGAGTTGTATCGCGAGATGATCGCCTCCACCACTAAGCTCAACACGGTCGGCGCTGCGCTCGGTGCTGATCCCGCCGTGCATGCCTTAACTGATATCACTGGATTTGGCCTGGCAGGACATGTGCTGGAAATCGCGCGGGGTTCGAATCTGGATGCGCGCATCTCGCTGGCGTCGCTGCCAGTGCTGCCCGGTGTGCATGAGCTGATTGGCCGCGGGTTTTTCACTGGTGCGTCTGATCGCAACTGGGCAAGCTATGGATCATCGGTACAGATGGCAGAGGGTCTTGGCGATCAGACCCGAATTCTGCTGACTGATCCGCAGACCAGTGGCGGGCTACTGGCCTGTGTCGCGCCGCAGGCCGCGGATCGGGTGCTGGCGATGTTCAATGCTGCTGGTTTTTCGCGTGCCGCGGTGGTCGGGAAGATGGCACCGATGGAATCGAAAAGGCCGATGGTTCGGATTGATGCATAAGGCGAAAGCATTCTGAAATGAAGCAATACCTTGATCTGATGCGGCATGTGCTGGAGCATGGCGCCCAGAAGACCGATCGAACGGGCACGGGTACGCTGTCGGTGTTCGCGTGGCAGATGCGCTTTGACTTGACCGAGGGCTTTCCTATGGTCACCACGAAAAAGCTGCACACCAAGTCCATCATCCACGAGCTGCTGTGGTTTCTGTCCGGGTCATCGAATGTGAAACCGTTGCAGGAAAAGGGCGTGACGATTTGGGATGAATGGGCACGCGAAGATGGCGATCTTGGCCCGGTTTATGGCAAGCAGTGGCGCTCGTGGCCCGCTCCCACACCCGATCAGCCCAATGCCGTGATCGATCAGATCTCGCAGCTGATGCGCGATCTTCAGGCAACACCGGATTCACGGCGTCTGATTGTGTCGGCCTGGAATGTGGCCCAGATTCCCCAGATGGCCCTGGCCCCCTGTCATGCACTGTTTCAGTTCTATGTCGCCAATGGTCGACTGTCCTGCCAGTTGTATCAGCGTAGCGCTGATATTTTCCTTGGGGTGCCTTTTAATATCGCCAGCTATGCACTGCTTACCCACATGGTGGCCCAGCAGGCAGATCTTGAGCCTGGTGAATTTATTTGGACGGGGGGTGATTGCCATCTGTACTCGAACCATCTGGAGCAAGCAAGGGAGCAGCTCTCGCGTACGCCGTATCCCTTGCCAAAACTGGTGATTCATCGTCGGCCGGACTCAATCTTCGATTACAGATTCGAAGATTTTGAGATCCTTGGCTATCAGTGCCACCCGCACATCAAAGCCCCGGTCGCGGTCTAGGGGGTTGAATCGGCTTATGGTTCAATTGGTTTTGTTGGCTGCGGTCGGCCATCGGCGTGTCATCGGCATTCGAAACGCGCTGCCCTGGCATTTGCCCGAGGATCTAAAGCATTTCAAAACCATGACCACTGGCCATGTGGTGGTGATGGGCCGCAAGACCTTCGAATCGATTGTGGAGCGGCTTGGCCGACCCTTGCCCGATCGCCATTCGGTGGTGATTACCCGCAATCGACACTGGAAACCGACTTGGCCCAAGGTGTCGCAATCTGATCAGGTTTCTGTGGTGCACGATATCGATCAGCTGCAGAAACTCAGTGAGGAGCCAATTTTTGTGATTGGTGGCGCCGAGATCTATGCGCTTACCCTGCCCATGGCGGATCGTCTGGAGATCACTGAGGTGGAAGTCGATGTGGAAGGCGATGCATTTTTCCCTGAAATTTCGCAAGAGGTCTGGGTCCGTAAAGCGGGGCCGGATTTGCACAGCGAATCCTCAAATCTGCGCTATCGCTTCGTGCAGTATTTGCGCAGAATTTCAGAATGAATCGATGTGTGGGAGTCCAGTGATGTCGAAAGGCTTGGCGTTGATATTGACGCTCGGAGTTGTGCTTGCGGGCTGCGGTAAGGCCCCTGAGCGGGTTGTTGCACCCCGGGTAGTCAAGGCCTTTGTGGTGGGCGATTCAGTTGAATCGGATCCATCTTCTGGCGCCATCACCATGCCAACGGTGGTGGCACGAGATCCGGCTGCGCTGTCGTTTGATGCGGGCGGCCGTGTGATTGCATTGATGGTGACTGTGGGCGATCAGGTCCAGGCTGGCCAGGCCTTGGCCCGGCTTGATCCCCGCGATTTGGCGCTCTCGGAGTCTTCTGCCAAGACCCAGTTCGATGCCGCACGCGCGGAGCTTGATTTCGCGGAGAGTGATTTCAAACGTTATGCCGATCTCTTTGCCAAGGGATTCATCTCAAAGGCCGAGCTGGATCGACGCAAGGCTCAGCTCCAACTGTCTCGGGCAAAATTCGAATCGACTGCCGAGCAGCTGGGCTTCATTAGCCTGCGGGCGATTGAGCCGGGCACCGTTCAGGCGGTGCTGATTCAGCCGGGGATGATGGTCTCGGCACGGCAGCTGGCAATTCGTGTCAAGCTCTCAGGCCCCCTGGCCACCCCCCAGCAGCATCAAGCGCAACAGCGACCGGTGGGCCTGCGTATTCCCTTGTCGGCGCTGATCGATGGCAAGGCAGTGTACAAAATTGTTGGACAAACTGAAGACGCTAAAACGCTGCAGAAATTGGCGGTCACGCTGGGCCAAGTGACCGAGACTTCGGCCGAGGTTCGCTCCGGTCTTGCGGTGGGTGATCAGATTGTTGCCGCGGGCGTGCATGCGCTCAGCGAGGGCGACAAGGTCCGGCTCTTCTCCCGTTAGGGTCGGGCGGACTGAACACCAATGTTCCGCGAACACTTCAATCTCTCGCGCTGGGCCATTGAGCATCCGGCCTTGGTGCGCTACCTGATGGTCGTGCTGCTCTTCATGGGTGTGGGCGCCTATTTTCAGCTGGGCCAGGACGAAGATCCACCCTTTACTTTTCGTGCCATGGTGGTGCGGGCTTCCTGGCCCGGGGCCACTGCCTTGCAGGTTGCTGAGCAAGTTACCGATAAGCTGGAGCGCACCCTTCAAGAGGTCCCGTATGCCGACAAGATTCGCAGTTACTCTCGGCCAGGCGAGTCGCTGATCATCTTTCAGCTAAAAGACAGCTCTCCAGGCTCTGATATCAATCAGATCTGGTACACGGTCCGCAAAAAGATTGGCGATATGCGGCCGATGCTGCCCGCAGGTGTCCAGGGTCCGTTTTTCAATGATGAATATGGCGACACTTTTGGTGTGATCTATGCCATGTCGGCACCGGGCTATTCGGCCCGCGATGTGCGCGATTTCTCCAATCAGATTCGTCAGGAGCTGCTGCGTACGGAAGACGTTGGCAAGGTGGAGATCTACGGTCTTCAGGAAGAGCGAATTTATATTGAGCTCTCCCGCCGCCGATTGGCCCAGTATCAGCTTACTGTTGCCCAGGTGGCAAGCCAGCTGAGTGCGCAGAATGCGGTGGAGTCTGGGGGCGCCCTGGTGAATCAGGAGCGCGAACTGACCCTGCGTGTGGATGGTGCAGTAGGTTCGCTTGAGGCCTTGCGTGAGATGCCTCTGCGTGCTGGCGCGCAGCTGGTGCGCCTTGGTGATATTGCGCAGATTCAGCGTCGCACGCTCGATCCACCGCAAAGCAAGGTCCGTTTTCAGGGCCAGGAGGTGGTGGCTGTTGGCGTGTCAATGCGCAAGGGCGGTGATATCGTTGCACTCGGCGCGCGGCTGAAAGACCGTATGCAGCAGATCGAATCTGATCTACCGGCGGGTGTGAAGCTCTCCCAGATTCAGGATCAGCCCAAGGTCGTCGCCAGCTCGGTCAATGAGTTTGTGCGTACCCTTGCTGAGGCGGTGGTGATCGTGTTGGGCGTAAGCCTGCTCACACTGGGCCTGCATCGGCATCCCTGGCGCATTGACCCTCGGCCTGGACTCGTGGTGGCGATCAGCATTCCCTTGGTGTTGGCCGTGACCTTTCTGATCATGAAGCTCTGGGGGGTGGGATTGCACAAGATCTCGCTGGGTTCTTTGATCATTGCGTTGGGACTTCTCGTCGACGATGCCATCATCGTGGTGGAGATGATGGTCCGCAAGCTGGAGGAAGGCGCTGATCGCGTCGCGGCGGTCACTGCGGCCTATAGCCTAACCGCAATGCCCATGCTCACCGGCACCCTGATCACGGCCGCAGGTTTTCTGCCGATCGGAATTGCCAAGTCTGCAGTGGGCGAATATACCTTCGGCATTTTCGCTGTGACCGCAGCGGCATTGATCGTGTCGTGGTTTGTTTCGGTGATTTTTGTGCCTTATCTTGGCTACCGTATGTTGCGTGCACCGCTGCGCCATGGCGTGGCCTCACACGAGCATTTCGACACTCTCTTTTATCGCGTCTTCAGGCGGACAGTCGCCTGGTGTGTGGACTACAGGAAAACAACCATACTGCTCACCATGGTGGTGTTCTGTCTTGGGATGTTCGGCATGAGCCGGGTACAGCAGCAGTTTTTTCCTGATTCATCAAGGCCCGAGATCATGGTGGATGTCTGGCTGCCAGAGGGAGCGAGTGTCGCAGCATCTGAAGCGTTGGCGCGCAGGGTAGAGGCCAAGATACTGGAGACACCGGGTGTGGCTTCGGTGGCCTTCTGGATCGGTGCGGGGGCGCCACGTTTCTTTCTGCCGATTGATCAGATTCTCCCGCGGCCCAATGTTGCGCAGGCAGTGGTGGTCTCGGCATCCCCGGAGGATCGCAAGCGACTGATGGCGTTTTTGCGAGATGATCTGCCCAATGCCTTTCCTGAGGCCCGCATTCGGGTGCGTCTTCTGCCCAATGGCCCGCCGGTGCCTTATCCGGTTGCCTTCCGGGTGGTGGGTCCGGATTCAGCGGTGATCAAGGACTTCGCTGAAGAAATGAAAGCCACCATGCGCATGGACAAGCGCTTGCATGGTGTCAACGACAATTGGAATGAACAGATCGCCGTGATGCGCGTGGATGTCGATCCTGCCCGTGCCCAGCAGTTCAAGGTCTCTGCCCAGACGGTCGCCCAGGTCTTGGCAGCCCAGTTTTCAGGGGTGCCTGTTGGCCAGTATCGGGAAGCTGATCGGCTGCTTCCGATCATGCTGCGCTTGCCAGAGTCGGAGCGCTATCAGGTGGCGCAGGTCTCCAATACGCTGATTCCATCGGCCGCCGGCGCCGCAGTACCCTTGCATCAGGTGGCGACAGTAGGCATGGTCTGGGAGCCGGGGATCGTGTGGCGCGAGGGCCGCGAATATGCCGTAACAGTGCAGGCCGATGTGGTGGATGGCATTCAGGGCGCAACGATGACTGCTGTGTTATCGGAGGCATTCAAACCCATCGTGGCGCGCTTTCCTCCGGGCATGCGGCTGGAGGTGAGTGGCGCAGTAGAGGAGAGCAGCAAGGGCCAGTCGTCGATTGCGGCCGGACTACCGATCATGCTGTTCGTGATTTTCACGCTGCTGGTGATACAGCTGCAGAGTTTTTCCCTGGCAATGCTGGTGTTTCTGACAGGCCCATTGGGCATTGCGGGCGCAGCGGCATCGCTGCTTGCACTGGGGCGGCCCTTTGGCTTTGTGGCCATGCTGGGCGTGATTGCACTCTCCGGGATGATTATGCGCAACTCGGTGATTCTGATCGATCAGATTGAGCAGGAGCGGCGGCGTGGCATTGCTGATCGCACCGCGATTATCGAATCTGCAGTGCGACGATTCAGGCCGATTGTGTTGACTGCGGCCGCGGCTGTGCTGGCCATGATCCCGCTCTCCAACAGTGTGTTCTGGGGGCCGATGGCGGTGGCCATCATGGGTGGGTTGATTCTTGCTACGGCACTCACGCTGCTGTCGCTGCCGGCCATGGTGGCGGCCTGGTTCAGGATAGCCAGGGAATAAGGATTGCTCCCAGAATGCCGTGAAGGCCCATGCCGATACTGGCAAACGCACCGGCCTCAGCATTGACTGAAAACGCCCGCGAGGTGCCGATGCCATGGGCACCCACACCAATCGCAAAGCCACGCTGCCACCAGGCACGCATGGATAGTCCATCCAGAATCATGCGCGCAACAATGGCGCCGATAATTCCGGTGGAGACTGCGTAGACTGCGGTGAGTGTGGGCGAGGCGCCGATGTTCTCTGCAATGCCCATCGCGATAGGGGCTGTGACTGATTTTGCATAAAAAGGCATGACCAGCTCACGGGGAAGTCCCATCAGGGTGGCCATTCCGACTGCACTGAGGATTGACACGCTGCCGCCGACCACCAGGGCCAGACTCAGCAGGCCTGCCCGCTGGCGAAAGCGCTGCCAACCCTTATAGATCGGCACCGCCAGGGCCACGGTGGCTGTGCCCAACAAAAAGTGAATGAACTGGGCCCCTTCAAAGTATTGGGCATAGGGCATGCCGAGCACACTGATGGTGGTGATCACGATGGCAATCGCAATCGCCACCGGGTTGGCCAAGGGATTCTTGTTCATCCGCTCGTAGATCATCAATCCAACTTGATAGGCCAGTAGGGTCAGGATCAGCGACAGCAGCGGAGAGCCCGTGAGATAGACCCAGATCTCCCGAAGCTCGATGTCTGCAAGCGCATCAATCGATTTCATCAGGTGTCCTTCTCGGGGGAGCCTGCGCGCGCGTCATCTGTGGGCTTTGGACCGAGAAGCCGCAGCGTGAATGCGGTTGCACCGATGGCCAGGCCAACACTAGCCGCCAGAATCAGGCTGATGGTCAGGCCATGCTCCCGAAGTTTGGGCACAAACATCACCACGCCCACCGCCGCCGGGATAAACAAGAGCCCCAGGTGTTGCGAAAACGTGGAGGCCACCTGGTCCAGATCCGGATCCAGCCGGTCACGGACCACCAGGGTGGCAAGGAGCAACAACAGGCCAATTACCGGGCCGGGAATCGGCAGCGCCAGCGCTTTAGAGATAATCTCTCCTAGTCCCTGAAACAGCAGGATATAGACCAGTCCTCGAATCATGAGGCTATTGTGCATGCAAGTCAGAAGCGTCGCCATTTCCCTGTTGCTGGCCCATATATTGTCGCTGTTGGGCTTTTCTACCTATGCGGTTGCCCTGACGCAGCTGCAGACCGAGTGGGGGTTGAGCAATAGCCAGGCAGGTTGGATTGCGAGCGGTTTTTTCATCGGCTATGTGGCGACTGTCTCGACATGGTCAAGCCTGACGGATGTCATGGATGCACGACGCATCTACGCTGCGGGCAGTCTGATTGCCTCTGCTGGCGGTATTGGTTTTGCGCTCGGGGCAGAAGGGTTTGCGTCGGCGCTCTTTTTTCAGATCGTGCTGGGTGTGGGCATTGCCGCCACTTACATGCCGGGCCTGAAGATTTTGTCCGACAGAACCCGGGGCCGCGAACAGTCACGCTTTGTTGCGTTTTACACTGCGTTTTTTGGGCTGGGGGCTGCCTCATCACTTTTCATTGCAGGCCAATCCTTGCCCCGGATCGGTACCCAGTGGACATTTCTCTTGTGTGCTCTTGGCCCCTTGATGGCGGCATTCATTGTGCTGTCTCGGACCCGGCCGCTTGCACATGAGCGGGGCGTGCAGGTAATCACTTGGTCGGTCCACCGCCTGTTTCCGTTTCGTACATGGAAGACGGTGTTGTCAGATCGGCAGTGCCTGGGTTTTACCGTGGGCTATGGCGTGCATTGTGCGGAGCTCTTTGGTTCCCGCGCCTGGGTGGTAGCTTTTTTAATATTCAGTTCAAGCCTGCTTACAGCAGAGTCGGTTACTTTTCTTTCAGCAGCAAGCGCTGCAGCGATTGTGAGCGTTTTCTCGGTGCCCGCCTCTATCCTGGGTAATGAAGTTGCGCTCAGGATCGGGCGCCGTGCCTGGATTGTGATGGTGATGGCAGCCACCACTGTTGTTGGCGTGATCATGGCCTTGATGGCAGGCTCCGGCTGGTGGATTGTGTTTTTATTGATGTTGGTCTATTCCATGCTGATCATGGCCGACTCGGCCACGTTGACTGCGGGCCTCATCGCATCTGCTGACCCGACTGTGAAGGGCGCCGCAATGGGGCTGTACTCACTGATTGGTTTTGGTGGCGGCGGTGTGTTGGGCCCGGCGATCTTTGGCGCCGCATTGGATTGGTCTGGCGGCGGTGTCGTGCCTACAGATTGGGCGATCGGGTTCGCCGCCCTCGGGGCAGGGTGTTTATTGTTTCCGTTTTTTGATTGGTGGCTGCATCGCAGCCATCCTTTTAGGGCTTCTTGAAGAGCACGATGGCCTGCGAGGCCACAAAGATCTCAACAAGATAAAGCACACAGGCTGCAATGAAAGAGCCACAGCCCAGCAGAAAAGTGGTGGCCACCCATTGTGAGAGCTGCAGCCGCTGCTGCATGCCTGCAGAGTAAAAGAGCTCCACTACCGTCATGCCAATCAGTACCGCGCACAGCACCATCAGGGCGGTGGCGCCATTGATGATTTTTTTGCGCTTATCCAGTGACTGCAGTTCTGCCATGAATTGCGCGTAGCGGGGCTCGGTCTCTGGGGTCGCCTGGATCAGCCGATCCTCGAGTGCCCGACCCCGGTCAATCACGCGGGCAATACGAATGCCGAGTGCATTGAGCATGCCTGCAACACCCGTGAGCAGAAACACCGGCGCCACTGCAAGTTGAATGGCTTCTGTCAGCGGGTTGAGCGATTCGGCTGGGGTGATCACGATTTCTCTGAGGAGTTGTTTTCAAGTGCCTGCTCAGCGGCCTTGCGACGGGTTTCTTCTTGCGCTTTTTTCACGCTGCGCAACTGCCACAGACCAAAGGCCAAGGCACCGCCGAATACCAGAATGCCCTCGAAGGCGACAAGCAGAGTTTCAGTGGACATGGGCGCCAGTTTAAATGCTTCTCGCGGAGGTGAGACAGCAATGCGCTGAGTATTGATGGCTCCCCGACCTGGGCTCGAACCAGGGACCTACGGATTAACAGTCCGGTGCTCTACCAACTGAGCTATCGAGGAACGGAGCGAGGAGTTTACACCAAGTCGGCGTGTTTCTGCCACTCCTGGCGGGGCGTTACAGTTGGTGCTCACCCGAGCTTTGGAGGATCGTTCATGCAGCCTGTGATTCCCTATGTTGATGCCTCGATTGTCGAGCCCGCGGCGCTGGTGGATGCGATCAGGCGTAGACGCGGCGGCCATCTGATCAATCTTGATCGGATGCTGTTGCATTCCATCCCCTTTGCGCGGGGATGGAATGCTTTTCTCGGAGAGGTCCGCCGCAATCTATCGATCTCTCCCAAGTTGCGTGAAATCGCCATGTGTGGCGTGGCGGTATTAAATGGTGCTGAATATGAATTCATCCATCATGCCCCTGAATTGCTTGCTGCCGGTGGCACTCAGCAGCAGGTGGATCAGCTTCGGGCTATCGGCGATCCGACTGCGGATTTCTCGATGTTCTCAGCGCTAGAGCAGGATGTAATTCGCCTCACCTGGCATATGACCCGGGAGATCGCTGTGCCGATGGATCTGACGCAACGTCTCCAGCAGGCCCTGGGTCCGACACAGCTGGTGGAAATGGTGGGCGTGATCGCGGCTTACAACATGGTGTCGCGCTTTCTGATTGCGCTGGGCGTTACCCCGGAGGATTGAGCTGCTAGTTGGCCGCGGCTGCTGAGGTCTGCTGGAGCGTTATTTTCTCAATCCATTCGCTCAGGTCGGCCACCATCTGTTGATAGAAAGTTTCCATTACTGGAGTAGACACGAAGCCAAGATGGGGCGTGAGGGTGAGATTGGGCTGATTTAACAATGGGTGTCCGACGGGCAGCGGCTCCTGATCAAAGACATCCAGCGCCGCATGGGCGGGCCGACCAAGATTCAAGGCATCAATCAGGCCATGCTGGTCAATCAGTCCGGCCCGTGAGGTATTGACCAGGATCGCATCCCGCCGCATCAAGGAAAATTCAGTGGGGCCGATGACCTGCCGCGTGCGATCCGAGAGCACAAGATGCAGGCTGATGATCTTTGATGTCGCGATCAGTTCGTTTTTTTCCACTCGACGCACGCCAAGTGCTGCGGCCCGCTCGGCAGTCAGGTTCTGGCTCCAGGCCACCACATCCATACCAAAGGCCTGGGCGATGCGGGCTACCCGGCTACCGATCTCACCTAGGCCAATGATCCCCATGCGGTCGCCCTCCAGTGTGTCCGGCAAGGTATAGCCGTCTTCCTCGGCGTTGCCGCGCCAGTTGCCGCGCACAGTGCCAGTCATCGCGGGCACGATGCGCCGTGTGGCGGCAAGCACCAGCGCCCAGGTGTGTTCGGCCGTGGACGCCTTGTTGGGGCCACTGCGTGTACCGGTGACTTCAATGCCCATGCTCTTTGCAAAGGCGATGTCCACTGCGGCATTGCGCTCTCCGCTGAAGATCAGGCGCTTGAGTCGGGGCAGCTGGCTAATGATCTCTCTTGGAAAAGGAGTCCGCTCCCGCATCAGGCAGACCGCATCAAACGATGACAGGGCCTGGATGATTTCATCCGAAGATGCGAAGGAGGAACTGAAGAAATGCACCTCTGCCTGCTGCTGAAGTCCGCTCCAGTCAGCGGCAGTCGCGGCGCACTGTTCCCAGTCGTCGCAGACAGCGATACGAATTGTGTCCTGCACGGCGGATTATGCTCCCGCCTGTTGCGCGTACTGCATTCTGCCCCCCTAGTGGCGAAGCTCTATTGTGGGGAGCCTGTCCCCCGAGATCACTCGGGGGAATTCCTTAAGGTTTAACGATAGCGTTGCGGCCGTTTTACAGTACTGCGGCGACTGCGTTCACCACGCGGTCGATATTCCCCGAGTTCAGTGCGGCTACGCAGATGCGTCCGGTGCTGATGGCATAGATGGCGTGGTCCTCGCGCAGACGGTCCACCTGCTGCGGCGTTAAGCCTGAGAAGCTGAACATGCCGCGCTGCTGCACAACAAAAGAGAAATCTTGTTTCACATTGAGCGATTTGAGTTTGTCGGCAAATGCTAGACGCATTTTTCGAATGCGTTCCCGCATCTCACGCAGCTCGTCTTCCCAGAGCTGGCGCAATTCGGGGCTGGTCAGCACATCCGCAACAATGCCGCCACCGTGGGTTGGGGGGTTGGAGTAGTTGGTACGGATCACGCGCTTGACCTGGCTGAGTACGCGGGCGGCCTCATCCGCACTGCCGGTCACGATCGATAGTGCGCCGACACGCTCACCATAAAGAGAAAATGATTTCGAAAACGAACTTGCCACCAGAAAGGGCATGCCGGATTGGGCAAAGAGTCGGACTGCAGTGGCATCTTCCTGAATGCCATCGCCAAAGCCCTGGTAAGCCAGATCCAGAAACGGCAGGAATTTCTTGGCCTTGCACAGGGCCACGATCTCCTGCCACTGCTGGGCATTGAGATCGACTCCGGTTGGGTTGTGGCAGCAGGCGTGCAGCAGCACGATGGTGCCCTATGGCATGGACTTCAGGCTGTCGATCATGCCCGCGAAGTTCAGGCCATGGGATTGTGGGTCGTAATAGGTGTAGGCCTGGACGGTGAAGCCCGCGCTCTCGAACACGCCCCGGTGGTTCTCCCAGGTGGGGTCGCTGATGGCGACCTGGCTGCCCGGGAGCAGTCGGCGCAGATATTCCCCTCCGATGCGCAGGCCGCCCGTTCCGCCTAGGGCGTCGATGGTCATAATCCGGCCGCTCGCCACATCGGGGCTGTCGGCTCCAAAAAGCAGGGCCTGGACCGCCTTGTTGTAGGCGGCAGGGCCATCAATCGGCTGGTAGCCACGGGGCAGACCCTTGGCGACTCTGTCTTCTTCTGCCTTCTTCACGGCTCTAAGTAAGGGCAACTTACCGCTATCGTCGTAATAAACGCCAACGCCCAGGTTGACCTTTTCGGGCCGCTTATCGGCCAGAAAAGTCTCGGTCAGGCCAAGGATCGGGTCCTTTGGGGCCATTTCAACGGCGGAAAAAAGGGTCTGGGCTGGGATGGTCATGGGATGTCCGGATGCCCTTTGTCAAGGGCTCTTGAGAAGAAAAAAAGGTGGAAATTCAGGGCCTGAGAGGGGAAAATGCGCGATTGCACAATTTTTTAACCGTTCGAAACTTCGTCTGAAAGTCTAGCATGGGAGTCCGTGAAAACCCCGGGGTCCTGCAGTTCCCCGGCAGCCCTTTTGAGCTGTCTCTGCCCTTCGAGCCGGCTGGCGATCAGCCGGCCGCGATCGCTCGTCTTGCGCAAGGGGTGGAAGACGGGGTGGCCTTTCAGACCCTGCTTGGGGTGACGGGTTCGGGCAAGACCTTCACGATGGCCAATGTGATTGCCCGGCTTGGTCGGCCGGCGCTGATCCTGGCGCCCAATAAGACCCTGGCCGCACAGCTCTACGCCGAGATGCGGGAGTTTTTCCCCAACAACGCGGTGGAGTACTTCGTTTCCTATTACGACTACTACCAGCCGGAGGCCTATGTGCCCCAGCGGGACCTGTTCATTGAAAAAGATTCGGCCATCAATGAACACATTGAACAGATGCGGCTGTCGGCGACCAAGTCGCTGTTGGAGCGCCGCGATACGGTAATCGTGGCCTCGGTCTCTTGCATTTATGGCATTGGTAACCCGGCTGACTATCACCAGATGGTGTTGATCGTGCGGCAGGGGGATCGGCTGACCCAGCGCGACCTGATCGCGCAACTGGTCCGCATGCAGTACAACCGCAATGACATTGAGTTTTCGCGTGGTGCGTTCCGAGTGCGCGGCGATACCATTGATGTGTTCCCCGCTGAGCATGCAGAGCTGGCGCTGAGGATTGAGCTTTTCGACGACCAGATTGAATCCCTGCAGCTTTTCGACCCCTTGACTGGCCGTATACGCCAGCGCATCCCACGTTTTGCGGTCTATCCCTCTTCTCACTACGTGACCCCGCGTGATGTCGTGCTGCGGGCCGTGGAGACCATTAAGGCAGAGCTGATCGAGCGTTCGCGCTTTTTCGTTGACAACCAGAAGCTTGTGGAGGCCCAGCGCATCGAGCAGCGCACGCGCTTTGATATCGAGATGCTGGCTGAGCTTGGGTTTTGCAAGGGTATTGAGAACTACACGCGGCATCTCTCAGGCGCTGCGCCTGGTGAGCCTCCGCCCACCCTCGTGGATTACCTGCCCCGGGATGCCCTGGTCTTCATTGATGAGAGCCACGTCACCATTGGTCAGCTTGGTGGCATGTATCGGGGTGATCGTTCCCGCAAGCAGACCCTGGTCGATTATGGGTTCCGGCTGCCTTCGGCGCTGGACAACCGTCCGCTGAAGTTTGAAGAGTTCGAACCGAAGATGCGTCAAGCGATTTTTGTCTCGGCCACACCTGCGGATTACGAGCTCGCAAAAAGCGGCGATGCAATCGTGGAGCAGGTCGTACGGCCAACGGGCCTGGTGGACCCTGCCGTTGAGGTGCGGCCCGCTAGTACTCAGGTGGACGACCTGCTGGGCGAGATCCGAATCCGTGTTGGCCGTCAGGAGCGGGTGCTTGTCACAACACTGACCAAGCGTATGGCCGAAGACCTCACCGATTACTTATCGGATAACGGCATCAAGGTGCGTTACCTGCACTCTGATATCGATACCGTGGAGCGGGTTGAGATTCTGCGTGACCTGCGTCTTGGTGCATTCGATGTCCTGGTGGGTATTAATCTGCTACGCGAGGGCCTGGATATTCCCGAGGTCTCCCTGGTGGCGATTCTGGATGCCGACAAAGAGGGTTTTCTTCGCTCCGAGCGCAGTCTGATTCAGACCATTGGCCGGGCCGCACGACATCTGAATGGTCAGGCCATCTTGTATGCAGATCGGGTGACCGATTCCATGCGTCGCGCAATGGGTGAGACTGAGCGTCGACGCGCCAAGCAGATTGCATTTAACACCGAGCGAAACATCACGCCGCGCGGCGTGATGAAGAGAATTCGCGATCTGATCGATGGCGTTGTGGATCCGCGGGCCGGTGAGACCGTTCGAGGCGAGGCGCTGCACGTGCCCTCCGGTGAGCGCACCGTGCAGGACCTGTCCAAGGAAATCACGCGGCTTGAGAGGGCGATGTTAGAGCATGCTCGCAATCTTGAATTTGAAAAAGCGGCACAGCTGAGAGATCAGCTGACGAAATTAAAAGAAGAGGTATTTGGAGTAGACAAACTGAGAGACTCAATTGAAAAGGGTTTGGCATGACAACATTTGATACGACCGTTGACAAAGAAATCACCGAGACAACGCCTTTTGACTCTGCATTGGCCACGGCCAAGCCGCGGCTGAGCAAGGCCTCCAAAAAAAGCGAGGCGCCCATCGGCATGAAGACGAAGATCCTCTTTGTCTGTATGGGCAACATTTGTCGCTCCCCCACTGCCCAGGCTGTGTTTCAGTCCCTGGTGAAAGCTGCAGGCCTGCAGGACTTTGTGGTCTGTGATTCGGCGGGCACCCATGACTTTCACGCGGGTGAGGCGCCGGATCAGCGTGCGGTGAACGCCGCAGCGAAACGGGGCTATGAGTTGGTCGGCGGCACTGCGCGCAAAATTCAGCTCTCCGATTTCTCCGAGTATGACTACATCCTGGCGATGGACTGGGAGAACCTGGCACTGCTGCAGCGTCTGTGTCCGCGAGGACTGCAGCACAAGCTGCAGCTTCTGATGCGCTTTGCAACCGAGTTCGAGGCCGCCACCATCAACGATCCTTATCACGGTGGGCCGCAGGGCTTTGAGCAGGCGCTTGATTACATCGAAGATGCCTGCAATGGATTGATGGAAGTGGTCCGCCGTCGGGCCACCATGGTGGCTGCTGCCTGACGTTCGACTCGTCGATCCCCCGGCGCGCTCGGATCGATTCGCTCGAGGGGAGAGCATCGGGATTTCGCACCGGCGAACGCTTGCAGCCGGGCGAAACCCGAGGCTAGGCACCGAGCCCTCTAGTCGAAAAGCCCCAAGCCCTGAAGGAGAGGTCAATTCCCGCATAGGTCGCTCGGGAATATTTCCGGAATAGTTGATCAAAATCATGGGAGAAGTTAAACTCCCGACTAAATCACTCAATTATTTCGGAGATCTTCATGAGACTAACGACCAAGGGGCGATTCGCCGTCACGGCCATGATTGATCTGGGTCTGCGTCAGGATAAGGGCCCAGTCACGCTTGCGGCCATCAGTCAGCGCCAGAAAATCTCACTGTCTTATCTGGAACAACTTTTCGGACGACTGCGCCGTCATGAGCTCGTCGAGTCCATGCGCGGACCGGGTGGCGGCTACAAGCTGGCACGCGGTGGCAAGGACATCACCGTTGCCGACATTATCTATGCGGTCGATGAGCCCATTGATGCCACGCAGTGCGGTGGCAAACAGAACTGCCACGACGATCATCAGTGCATGACCCATGAACTCTGGGCCAGCCTGAATCGGCATATGGTGGATTTCCTCGATTCAGTCACGCTTCAGGATCTGGTGGATGAGCAGCGGAACAAGCGCACTCATGTCTCGGCAGAGGCTGTGCCAGTCCGTCGCCATGTGATGTTCCAAGAGCCCCGTGCTGTAACTGACACAACGGTGGCCTGATGAAAAAGCCTGTCTATCTTGATTATTCGGCAACAACCCCGGTCGACCAGCGGGTGGTGGATGCGATGCTGCCTTTTCTGCGCGAGGATTTTGGTAACCCCGCCTCGCGTAGTCATGCCTACGGTTGGAAGGCCGAAGAGGCCGTGGAGGAGGCGCGCGAGCACGTGGCAGCTCTGGTTAACTGTGACCCGAAAGAGATCGTCTGGACATCGGGTGCTACTGAATCGATCAACCTGGCGGTGAAGGGTGCAGCCCATTTCTACAAAGACAAGGGCCGCCATGTGATCACGGTGAAGACTGAGCACAAGGCCACGCTCGACACTTGCCGCGAATTGGAGCGGGAAGGTTTTGAGGTCACCTATCTGGATGTGAAAGAAAACGGCCTGATCGATTGGGATACTTTTGTTGCGGCTGTGCGGCCTGACACCGCGCTGGTCTCGGTCATGTATGTCAATAACGAGATCGGTGTGATCCAGGACATTCCGCGCATCGGTGAGTTTTGCCGAGAGAAGGGCATTGTGTTTCATGTCGACAGTGCTCAGGCTACCGGCAAGGTGGTGATTGATCTGCAGGCACTCAAGGTGGATCTGATGTCGTTCTCAGCCCACAAGACCTATGGTCCGAAAGGCGTGGGCGCGCTGTTTGTTCGCCGCAAGCCTCGCGTCCGTATTGAGGCGCAGATCCACGGTGGCGGCCATGAGCGTGGTATGCGTTCGGGCACGCTGCCGACCCATCAGATCGTGGGCATGGGCGAGGCCTTCCGGCTGGCGAAGCTGGAGATGGCGGTCGAGAATGAGCGTATCCGCGCGTTGCGTGATCGCCTCTGGAAGGGCCTATCAGAGATGGAAGCGGTCTATGTCAATGGCGACATGGAACACCGTGTGCCGCACAACCTGAATGTCAGCTTCAACTATGTCGAGGGCGAGTCCCTGCTGATGGGTATTAAGGATGTTGCCGTGTCCTCGGGTTCCGCATGTACCTCAGCCAGCCTTGAGCCCTCTTACGTGCTCCGTGCCCTGGGCCGCTCCGACGAGCTGGCGCATTCATCAATTCGTTTTTCGGTGGGCCGATTCACAACTGAGCAGGACATTGATTTCACTGTGGCGCTCTTGAAAGAAAAAGTCGCCAAGCTCCGCGAGATGTCGCCACTCTGGGAGATGGTCAACGAGGGCGTGGATCTCAATACAGTGCAATGGGCTGCCCACTGAGGGGCGTGAATTGTTTTTTGAATTTGGTTTTTAATGTGGATCAGTAAGGATCTGGGAGAGTCAGCATGGCCTACAGTGAAAAAGTCATCGATCACTATGAGCATCCGCGCAATGTCGGCGCATTTGATAAGGCAGATCCGGGCGTTGGCACCGGCATGGTCGGTGCACCCGCCTGCGGCGATGTGATGAAGCTGCAAATCAAGGTCAACGAGCAGGGTGTGATTGAAGATGCACGGTTCAAAACCTATGGTTGCGGTTCCGCAATCGCTTCTTCCTCCCTGGTGACCGAGTGGGTCAAGGGTAAGACACTTGATCAGGCCATGGCGATCAAGAACACACAGATCGCCGAAGAGCTCGCCCTGCCGCCGGTTAAAATTCATTGCTCAATCCTGGCCGAAGATGCCATTAAGGCAGCGATCGAGGATTACAAGACCAAGCATGGGACCCAGGCCCAGGCGAAGGCGGCCTAAGCGTTCACAACAACAAGGCGCATGGATTCATCATGGCAGTGACATTGACGGAAAAGGCGGCGGAGCACGTCGCCCGTTTTATCGCCAAGCGCGGCAAGGGCGTTGGTGTGCGGCTTGGTGTGAAAACAACCGGCTGCTCAGGATTGGCCTACAAGCTCGAGTTTGTGGATGAAATCGCATCGGAAGATCTCGCTTTCGAGAGCCACGGTGTGCGGGTTCTGGTGGATCCCAAGAGCCTTCCCTATATCGACGGCACGGAACTCGACTATGCCCGCGAGGGCCTGAACGAGGGGTTCAAGTTCAACAACCCCAATGTGAAGAGTGAGTGCGGCTGCGGCGAATCCTTCAAGGTCTAGTGTGTGAGTTCAGCCTCGGGCAGCGTGGGCGCCCTGACCGCGCGTGATCATTTTTCGTTGTTTGGCCTGCCTGTCCGGTTCGCTCTGGACGGCGACGCCTTGGAGCGGGCATGGCGTGCCGTTCAGGGCGCGGTACATCCGGACCGCTTCGCGGGTGGCACCGATGCCCAGCGGCTACTGGCGCTTCAGTATTCGACGCGCATCAATGAAGCCCACGACACACTGCGTGATCCCATGCGGCGTGCGGCCTATCTCTGCGCGCTCAATGGGGTTGCCGTGGATGCGGAGCGCAACACTGCAATGCCACCCGAATTTCTGATGCAGCAGATGGAGTGGCGTGAATCTCTGGAAGACGCATCCAATGCAAAGGATATGCGCGGCCTGGCCCAGCTTGAACAGGAAGTATCGGCCGCGATGGCTGAGTCGGAGTTGCTGATCGAACATTTACTGGATCGTTCAGACCCGGATTTCATCCGGGCCGCTGGTGAAGTCCGACAAATGATGTTTCTTGCCAAATTCAGCGATCAGGTGCGCGAAGAACAGAAAAGGATAGAGCGTGGCATTGCTGCAAATCGCTGAGCCCGGCCAATCGGCAGAGCCCCATCAGCGCCGGGTGGCCGTGGGGATTGACTTGGGCACAACCCATTCGCTTGTAGCTGCGGTGCGTAGCGGCAGTGTCGACGTGCTGCCCGACGCATCGGGCAGGGTGCTGCTGCCCTCGGTGGTCCGTTACGGTGCAAACGGTGTGATCGCGGTTGGCGATGCGGCGCTGGATGCCGCCGCCATTGATCCGGTGAATACGATAGTGTCGGTGAAGCGTTTCATGGGTCGGGGATTAAACGATATCGCCAGCCACAGCACGCCCTATGACCTGGTGTCAGGAACGGTGTCTGACACCAAGCCTGACATGCTGCGCATTCGAACGGCGGCGGGTCTACGCACACCGATAGAAGTGAGCGCAGATATCTTGCGGATTCTGCATCAGCGTGCCCGCGACGCATTTGGCCTGAGGGTGGCTGACGATCTTGCCGGTGCTGTGATCACAGTGCCCGCTTATTTTGATGATGCCCAGCGTCAGGCCACCAAGGATGCCGCCAAGCTTGCGGGACTGGAGGTCCTGCGACTGATCAATGAACCCACCGCTGCAGCACTGGCCTATGGATTGGATTCTGGAGCCGAAGGCCTGTATGCGGTGTTCGATCTCGGGGGTGGCACATTTGATATCTCCGTGCTGCGGCTCACCAAGGGCGTATTCGAGGTTGTCGCTACGGGCGGTGATACCGCATTGGGTGGTGATGATTTCGATGCGGCCTTGGCACATCACTGGCTGCGTCAGTGGGGCCTGGGCGATGACTTTGCGCTGCTTTCGGCAGCGGAGCGACGCAGCCTGCTGCGCCTGGCCCGCCAACAAAAAGAGGGCCTCACAGCCTTGGATATCGACGCGACACTGACTGCTTCTTGGGCGCGTGACTCTGGCCAATTGCTCAATGCCCAGATCAGCCGTGCGCAATTCGATCACATTACACGCCATTTGATTGACCGCACACTGGCGGTGTCCGTACGGGTCCTGGATGACGCAAGGGTGTCGGCAGCGGACCTCAGAGGCGTGGTCTTGGTGGGCGGCAGCACCCGGATGCCGGGTCTGCGCGCGGCGGTGGCGGAGTGTTTTATGCAACAGCCCATTACGGGTCTTGATCCTGACCGTGTGGTGGCGATTGGTGCCGCATTGCAGGCGGATCTATTGGCAGGCAATAAGGCGGAGGGAGATGACTGGCTCTTGCTTGATGTTCTGCCGCTATCGCTTGGCCTGGAGACCATGGGCGGTCTGGCAGAAAAAATTATCCCGCGGAATACCTCCATTCCGGTCGCCCGTGCCCAGGAGTTCACCACCTTCAAGGATGGTCAGACGGCGATGTCGATTCATGTGCTTCAGGGTGAGCGCGAACTGGTCTCTGAGTGTCGATCATTGGCGCGATTTGAGCTGCGGGGCATACCGCCACTTGCGGCAGGGGCGGCAAGGATTCAGGTGACATTCCAAGTCGATGCGGATGGCCTGCTCTCCGTCACAGCACAGGAGCAGAGTACAGGGGTTGCAGCCTCGGTGAGTGTGAAACCCTCTTATGGTCTTACCGATGCCCAGATTGCGGAGATGCTGCAGGATGGTTTCTCAGCGGCCCAATCGGATATGCAGGCCCGCGCGCTGCGTGAGGCCCAGGTAGATGCACAACGCATGCTGGAGGCGATCAGCAGTGCGCTCTCCCACGATGGCGATCTTCTGACATCTGTAGAGCGTCAGACCATTGAACAGGCAATGGATCAGCTCCGCACCACCTGTGGCGGCACCAATCTGGATGATCTGCGTGATCGGACCCAGCGGCTTGGCAGTCTGACCGATGATTTCGCTGCGCGCCGTATGGATCGGGCTGTGCAGCGTGCCCTGGCGGGCCAATCGATTCATGGAGTGATCGGCGATGCCGCGCATTAAAGTGTTACCCCATCCCGAGATCTGCCCCCAGGGGGCAGAGTTCGAATCGCAGCCTGGCGAGAACCTATGCCGTGCATTGCTCGCCCATGGCATTGAGATCGAGCACGCTTGCGAGATGTCGCGGGCCTGTACCACCTGCCATGTGGTGGTGCGCGAGGGCTTTAACTCTCTTGAGCCCTCTACCGAAGATGAAGATGACCTTCTGGATCGGGCCTGGGGCCTCACGCCTGTCTCGCGGCTGTCCTGCCAGGTCGCAGTCGATGGACAGGATCTCACAGTGGAATTGCCACGCTACACGATCAATTACGCACGGGAGCATCACTGAGATGAAGTGGACAGACACCTTGGAGATCGCGATTCAGTTGAGTGAGCGTCATGCCGATATTGATCCGAAGACTATTCGGTTTACCGATTTACACCGCTGGGTGATGGATCTGCCCGAGTTTGATGATGATCCAAATCGTAGCAACGAGAAAATTCTCGAAGCGATTCAGATGCAATGGATAGAGGAGAGTGAATAATGAAGTTATTCTTTAAAGCAGGGTCATGTTCCTTATCACCACATATTGCCCTGAAGGAGGCGGGCCTGGCATTTGAGACCGAGTCGGTCGATCTGAAATCAAAGGTCACGGCCTCGGGTGCAAATTATCTGGACATCAACCCCAAGGGCTATGTGCCTGCGCTGATGCTGGATTCTGGCGAGTTGCTGACCGAGGGCCCGGCGATCACGCAGTACATTGCGGATCAGGTGCCTGAGAAAAAACTCGCCCCCGCCAATGGCACGATTGCGCGCTATCGCCTCCAGAGCTGGCTCACTTTTATCGGTACCGAGCTGCACAAGAGTTTTGGTCCGTTTTTCAATCCCCAGGCTACCCAGGAATGGAAAGATGCCGCCATGGCCAATATTGAGCGTCGGCTGGCCTTCGCAGATCAGCATCTGAAAGGCCAGGACTATCTGCTCGGGCAGGATTTCTCGATTGCCGATGCTTATCTCTTCACCGTACTGAGCTGGACCAAGTACTTGAAGCTGGATCTTGCCCGTTGGCCAAATCTCCAGGCCTTTCAGGCGCGCGTGGCGGGGCGGCCTGCCGTGCAGGCGGCCCTGAAGGCCGAGGGTCTGCTCTGACTGACCTCAGGGTCTTTTTCTGCTGAGACTGCTTAGGCGTCTTCCCGCCGCAGGGCGGGAAAGAGGATTACGTCCCGGATGCTGGCACTGTCGGTGAGCAGCATCACCAGCCGGTCAATCCCAATCCCGCAGCCCCCTGTAGGCGGCATGCCATATTCGAGTGCCCGGATATAGTCGGCATCGAAATACATGGCTTCCTCATCCCCGGCATCCTTTGCCTGGACCTGTGCGTGAAAGCGGCGTGCCTGATCTTCTGGATCGTTGAGTTCTGAAAAGCCGTTGGCGATCTCCCGGCCTGTGATGAAGAGCTCGAAGCGCTCGGTAATTTCCGGCCGCTGATCGGAGGCCCGCGCCAGAGGCGAGACCTCCACGGGATAGTCGATGATGAAGGTGGGGTCCCAGAGTTTGCTCTCGGCCACCTCTTCAAAGAGCGCCAGCTGCAGGGTGCCAATGCCCGCCTGCTTCAGGTTGGGCGCATTCAGATCCACCTTCAATTCACGCAGCGCATTTTTCAAAGCATTGATGTCATGCAGCGAGCTTTCAGTGTAGTGGGGCGCATGGCGCTGGATCGCCTGCACGATGGTGAGACGTTCAAATCGCTTGGCCAGATCCAATGGCTTGCCCTGATAGGTCAGCACCGCCGAACCGGTTGCCGCCTCTGCGGCATGCCGCAGCACCCGTTCGGTGAAGTCCATCAGCCACTGGTAATCGGTGTAGGCGGCGTAGAACTCCATCATGGTGAATTCTGGGTTGTGCCGCGGGCTCAGGCCCTCATTGCGAAAGTTCCGGTTGATTTCATAGACACGCTCAAAGCCGCCCACGATCAGCCGCTTCAAGAAGAGTTCCGGTGCGATTCGCAGGAACATCTGCTGATCAAGCGCGTTGTGATGGGTGATAAAGGGTTTGGCTGCAGCGCCGCCAGGAATCTGCTGCAGCATGGGGGTTTCAACCTCCAGAAAACCATTGTCGTTCATGAAGTGGCGCATGGCCGAGAGAGTCCGTGAACGGGTGGTGAAGACCTCGCGGGAGGTCGCATTCACGATCAGATCAACATAGCGTTGCCGGTAGCGGGTCTCGGTGTCGTGCAGGCCATGGAATTTGTCGGGCAGGGGCCGCAGTGATTTTGCTGCCAGCCGCACGAGCTTGCAGCGGACCGAGAGCTCGCCCTTCATGGTTTTGAAGAGTACGCCTTCGGCATACAAAATATCGCCTAGATCCCAGTGTTTGAAAGCCTCGTGGGATTCTTGGCCCACACCTTCGTCGTTGAGATAAATCTGCAGTCGGCCGCTTGCATCCTGCAGGGTGGCGAAGCTGGCCTTGCCCTGAATGCGCTTGAGCATCATCCGGCCGGCAATGCTTACTTGAACATGCTCGGCCTCTAACTGCTCTCGGCTGTGTTGCTCGAAGCGAGTATGCAGGGCTGCTGCCCGATGCGATGGTGCGATGTCGTTCGGAAAGGCGGGGCCGCCCGCGATGCGCAGCGCATCGAGCTTGGCACGGCGTTCCGCCATGACCTGGTTCTCATCGAAACCCGAGAGCTCAAGGCCTTCTTGGGTGTCTTGTGGGGAGGAGGGCGTGTTCATGTCAGATCCCTTGTTTCAGGCTGGCTTCGATAAAGGCATCGAGGTCGCCGTCCAGCACCCGCTGGGTGTTGGCGATCTCCACATTGGTGCGCAGATCCTTGATGCGTGACTGATCCAGCACATAGCTGCGGATCTGGTGGCCCCAGCCCACATCGGTCTTGCTGTCTTCGAGCTTTTGCTGCTGTTCCATGCGTTTGCGCATCTCGTGCTCGTAGAGGCGGGACTTCAGCATCTTCCAGGCCTCGTCGCGATTACGGTGCTGGGATCGGTCGTTTTGGCACTGCACGACGATGCCCGTGGGCAGGTGTGTGAGCCGCACGGCGGAGTCGGTCTTGTTGATGTGCTGACCACCTGCGCCGGATGCGCGGAAGGTGTCCGTCCGAACATCGGCCGGGTTGATATCGATTTCAATGGAGTCGTCGACTTCGGGATAGACAAATACCGATGCAAATGAGGTATGGCGTCCACCGCTGGAATCGAAGGGGGACTTACGGACCAGCCGGTGCACGCCAGTCTCGGTGCGTAGAAATCCGAATGCGTAATCACCAGAGATCTTGATCGTGGCGGATTTGATGCCGGCGACATCACCTTCGGATTCTTCAAGCAGCTCGGCCTTAAATCCTTTGCGCTCAGCGTAGCGCAGATACTGGCGCAGCAGCATCGATGCCCAGTCGCAGGCTTCGGTGCCACCGGCACCTGCCTGAATATCCAGAAAGCAGTTACTTGGATCGGCCGGGTTGGAAAACATTCTTCTGAATTCCAGGTCGGCCACCTGCCTTTCAAGATTCTGGCTGTCGTCTTCTACGGCCAGTAGCGTCGCGTCGTCGGCCTCTTCTCGGGCCATCTCCAGAAGTTCGATTGATTCCCCGATATTGGTCGTGAGTTGCCCAATCGATTCGACAACGGTCTCGAGGGATTTTTTTTCCCGGCCGATCTCCTGGGCCCGCTTGGGGTCGTTCCAGAGTTCGGGGTCTTCAACCAGCCGATTAACTTCGGCTAGGCGGGCAGATTTCGCATCGAAGTCAAAGAAACCCCCTGAGTTCATCGACCCGCCGACGCAGGGACTGCAGGGATTGGTTGATTTGATTGATGCGTTCAGCTTCCATTTGGATTCCGCGTAAAAAACCGGATTTTACGCCAGCCCGACAATCTCAAGCTGTACGGCGGTACGGCCCTGCCAGTCATTGATGCCCAGCCGGTAGGCCAGCCGTTGGCAGGCACCCGGCTCAGACTGGGCGTTAAACCAGATGGCTTCGAATCGCGGCATCTCCCGCGTTTGCGAGCCTCGCAGCCGCAGTGTCAGTCGCAGATGTTTTTCCTTCAGCCGTCTCAGGGCCAAGACCTCAAATTCATTGACAAAGATCGGTGGCGGAAAGCCCTGCCCCCAGGTCTGCTCGGCAATCAGCCGGGCGATATCAAGCCGCATATGTTCGGCCTGCAGGGGCCCATCCGATTCGAGTATCTGTTGCAGATCGGCGGGATCGGTGAATTCCTTGAGCGTGGCCTCGAAGGCCTCGGTGAACCGTTTTAGATCGTTGGCGGCAAGCGTGAGTCCTGCTGCCATGGCATGGCCGCCAAAGGCCATCAGCAGGCCCGGGTTGCAAGTGTCGATACGCTCAAGCACATCACGGATGTGGACTCCAGGGATCGAGCGGCACGACCCCTTGATACGCTCGCCATCCTGATCATCAGCAAACACGATGGTGGGCCGGTAAAAACGTTCTTTCAGTCGGCCAGCAATCAGTCCGATCACGCCCTGATGCCATTCGGGATCGTGGAGCACGATGCCCAATGTTGCTGGTGTGTTGGCGGACGGACCGCTGCCCGCAGCGTCGCTTTGTTCAGCTAGTTTTGTCTGCGCACGTGCAATGGCGGCATCGCGCGCATCGGATTCGATTTCCTGACGCTCTCTATTGAAGGTATCAAGTGCTGTCGCCAGCTCAAAGGCGTTTTCAGGATCGTCTTCAAGCAGGCAAAGGATGCCAACGCGCATGTCGGCAATTCGGCCCGCTGCATTGAGTCGTGGTCCTATGGCAAAGCCCAGATCCCGCACGGTGGCATCGCGCGCCGACAGATTGGCGACCTGAAAAAGGGCGTTTAATCCCGCAATGGCTGATCCTCGACGCAGGCGCTGTAGTCCCTGGGCCACCAATCGACGGTTATTGGTATCCAGCCGCACCACATCAGCGACTGTGCCCAGTGCGACGATGGGCAAGAGATCATCAAGCCGTGGAATTTTTTCTGCTGGCCAATGCAGTACATCCCTCAGGTGGGCACGCAGCGCCAGTAGTACATAAAACATCACGCCGACACCCGCGAGGTGCTTGCTTGGGAAAGGGCAGCCAGGCTGGTTCGGATTGACGATCAGTGTCTGGGGAAGAGACTTGCCGGGCAGATGATGGTCAGTCACCAGGACATTGAGTCCCAGCGCGCGGGCCCGCGCCACGCCTTCGATGCTTGAGATGCCGTTGTCTACGGTGATGATCCATCCAGGCGGATCATCCCGATGTAAGTCCACCGCATGGTCCACCAGTGCGGGGGTGAGTCCATAGCCGAAGACAAATCGGTCTGGCACGATGAAATCAACCCGTGCCCCGAATCGCCGTAGTCCCCGCACGGCCACTGCACAGGCGGTCGCACCATCGGCATCGTAATCGGCGACGATCAACAGCTTTTGTTGTGTCTGGATCGCATCGGCCAGGGCCTGGGCGGCTTCCTGAATGTGTAGCATCTGCATGGGGGCAATCAGGCCGTCAAGCCCGGTGTCCACATCGTCGACGCAGCGTACATTGCGGCCAGCAAACACGCGCGCCAAGATAGGGTGGATGCCGGCCTGGGTCCGCGTTTCCACCGTTGCAGGATCCACCGGACGCTGCCGAATCAGGGGCTGGGCGGAATAGGGCTGCATCGAGGGCATGTTCATGCCACCTAGTATGGCAAACTCGCCCCATGCTGCCCTATGAACTCATGATCGGCCTGCGCTACACGCGTGCAGGCCGCTATGCCAAGTCCGGTCGTCAGCCGGGTGGAGCCTCTGGCGCGCGTCGTAGAAACCGTTTCATCTCTTTTATCTCAGGCCTGGCCACCGCAGGCATCGCCCTGGGTGTTGCTGCCTTGATCGTGGTGCTCTCAGTGATGAACGGATTTCAAAAAGAAGTCCGTGATCGGATGCTGAGTGTGCTCTCGCACGTGGAGGTAATCCTGCCTGGTGGCAGTTTGAGCGCACTGGGTGGATTAAAGCCGCTGGCCACCCAACAGCCATCCGTCAAGGCGGCCGCACCCTTTGTGATGGCCCAGTCCATGATCTCCCGGCAGGGCCAGATGAAGGGCATTCTGGTGCGCGGTATTGATCCGGCGCTCGAGCCCACGGTAAGCGGCGGCCTATCCCGATTAGTCTCAGGCAGACTGGAAGCGCTGACTCCCCGATCATTTCATGTTGTGTTAGGCCGTGATCTGGCCAGCCAGCTCGGTGCATCGGTGGGCGATCAGGTGGTGCTGATTGCCGCAGATGGTGCGGTGACGCCAGCGGGTGTCACGCCGCGTCTGCGCCAATTCACCGTCTCGGGCATCTTTGCGGCGGGTCATCATGAATATGACAGCAATCTGGCGCTCATTCATGCCAGTGATGCCGAATTGTTCTTTCGCGACCAGGCCATTGTGGGGCTGCGCCTCAGGCTTGATGACATGCAACGAGCGCCAGCGGTGGCCCGCGAAATTTCTGGCCGACTGACCGTTTTACCTGAATGGCGTCAGGCCGTGGTGCGTGACTGGTCCTATGAGAACCGCAATTGGTTTGCGGCCGTACAGGTGGAAAAGCGCATGATGTTCATCATCCTCACACTCATCATCGCGGTGGCCGCATTCAATCTGGTGTCGATGCTGGTCATGACGGTCACGGACAAGCGTGGTGATATTGCGATTCTGCGCACCCTGGGTGCGCAGCGCGCAAGTATCATGGCGATCTTCGTGGTGCAGGGCGCCTGGCTAGGCGTGCTGGGGGTGGGCTTTGGCGTGGCAGGCGGCGTGCTGATTGCAGCCAATATCGATATGGTGATGGCCGGGATTGAGGCCATCTTTGGTTTCCAGGTCTTGCCCAAAGGAATTTATTTCATTGATCGGCTGCCCTCTGATCTGCGTTCCACCGATGTTAGTCAGATCGGGCTGATGGCCCTGGTGCTCTCATTCTTGGCAACGCTCTATCCCAGCTGGCGCGCATCACGTCTTGAGCCGGCAGAGGCCCTGCGTTATGAATAATCGGCCGGGCACCGAGAGTCAAGCGCAGCAGGACGCAGCCCTGCTGGTCGGCCGCGATCTGCGCATGGTGTTTGGCGATGGTGCGGGCGAGGTCGTGGTGCTGAATGGCATCACGCTTGCGTTACGCAAGGGTGAAACGGTGGCGGTGGTGGGCGCATCGGGCGCAGGGAAAAGTACCCTGCTGCATGTCCTTGGTGGGTTGGAGACACCGACATCCGGCGAGGTTCTGCTCAATGGCCGATCTCTGTATACGATGGCGGACGGAGAGCGCACGGCGCTGCGCAATCATTGGCTGGGATTTGTCTATCAGTTCCATCACCTGCTGCCAGAGTTCACTGCGGAAGAAAACGTTGCCATGCCGCTCTTGATACGGCGATTGCCTGCGGCCCAGGCGCGCGCGCAGGCAGCAGAAATGTTGGCCCGTGTGGGGTTGGCCCAGCGGCGGACGCACACGCCCGCCATGCTCTCCGGTGGCGAGCGTCAGCGGGTCGCCATCGCACGCGCCCTGGTGACGGAACCTTCTTGTGTGTTGGCCGATGAGCCTACGGGCAATCTCGATCGCGCAACCGCCGCACTGGTCTTTGATGTGCTGCTTGAGCGTGTGCGTAGTGCAGAGTCTGGCTTGATTGTGGTCACGCACGATACCGACTTGGCCGAGCGTTGTGATCGGGTGGTGACGCTTTAAATCAAGCTATGTGCTGGTTGAACGCCGTTTGCGACGTTGAATCACTTCCCACCTCACCCAGAGATTCCAGCCGAGTCGTGTCAGGATGTAGCCAAAGATTGCAAGTGTTAATGCAAGGGTGAAGACCCCCGCCACCAACGGCCAGCCCATACCGAGCGCCCAGTCGCCTAAAGCGATAAAAGAGCCGATCGGCTGCGTCAGATCGAAATCGGGCGGAGGGGGGAAGGCCTTGGTTGCCGCACCGGCTTGAACCTGAACGGGGATCACTGTGTTGAGCAGCCAAATGCCAATCTGCAAGGCCAAGACGTAGAGCGGGATAAACGTGACGGGATTGGTGTAGAGCGTGGTCAAGACTGCTACCGGAAGATTCCAGTGAAACAGAAAAGAAGCCATCGCCGCGCCAAACATCTGAAAAGGGGCCGGAAAGAGTCCACAGAAGAGCCCCGCGGCAACGCCACCTGCCACACTGCGCCGATGCAGTGTCCAGACGGCAGGATGAAAGACCCATGGGCCAAGTGCGCGCAGTACCTTGCTCTGTTCGAGTTTGGCCTGGTCCGGCAAAATCCGGTTAAGAAACTTTCTTGCCATAGCGGACTATTCTAGCCATGCTGATCGACAGCCATTGTCATCTGGATTATCTCGGCGTACCAGGTATTGCCGGTGGCATTGTGGGGGCAGTCGAGCGTGCGCGTTCGGTCGGCGTGGCGGCTGTGATTGTTCCTGCAGTTGCGCCGGAGAACTTTGAGCGTGTCGTGGCACTGGCCGATCAGATCCCGGAAGTGTTTTTTGCGCTGGGTATCCATCCGATGTATGTCGAAGACCTGAGCGACACGAGCTTGCAGACATTACAGAATGCATTGGAGCGCCATCGGGATCACCCCAAGCTCGTCGCAGTTGGGGAAATTGGTCTCGATCATCATGTTCCACATCTCGATCGGGAAAAAATGCAAAAGTTTTATCTTGCCCAATGCAAGATGGCCCGCGGTTTTGATCTGCCGGTAGTCCTACATGTCCGCAAGGCTCAGGATCAGGTGCTAAAGGGCCTACGCACCTTCGGCATTCGCAGGGGCATTGCCCATGCGTTTAATGGCAGCTTCGTGCAGGCGCAGGCGTTCATCGCTCAGGGGCTGGTGTTGGGCTTTGGTGGTGCCATGACATTCACACGCGCCGCACAGATTCGCAGGCTGGCCGCCTCGCTGCCGCTTGAGTCCATGGTGCTGGAGACTGATTCGCCCGATATTGCGCCGGCCTGGCGAGATAAGGGTGCTTTGAATGAGCCCGCAGAGTTACATCGGATTGCCCTGTGTCTTGCTGAATTGCGCAAGGATACATTGGCAGCAATTGCGCAGACCACCGGAGACAATATGCTTCGGGCCATGCCTCAGCTCTCGCTGATTTCTTAGCTGCAATCTTGTTGTCGATCGCGTTGGGCGCGTTGCTGGGAACCGCATGGGTTCAGCTCCAGCCGCAGTTGCCCGATATCCAACCCTTTTTTTGGGCGGGCCTGGTCGCCGCGGCAGTGGGCCTGTCGTGGGCATGGATTCACAGGGGCCGCATGGGGTCGCTTGCTGTCCTGGTTGGATCGGCATGCGCCGTGATCGCTGCTGCGAGCTTTGTCTGTGCATGGGCCGTTATGGCGGCCCAGCAGGCCCTGGATGCGCGGCTCCCTGCGCACCTTGATCGTGAATCATTGTTGCTGGAAGTCGTGGTGCGGGATCTTCCGACGTTACAGGAGCGGGGATGGCGATTCGAGGTGGATGTGAAGTCTGCGCGGGGTATTGGCCCAGATCGTGGTGCGCTGATCGGATTTCCCTCACGTGGATTAATGTTTTGGCCCAAATCAGAGTCAGGCCTGCCATCGGCCCTTGCACCCGGTGAGCGTTGGTTGGTTCAGGCCAGGGTCCGTCAGCCTGTGGGTACACTGAATCCTGGGGCCTTTGATCTTGAGGCCTGGATGTTGGAGCGTGGCCTGCGCTTTACTGCCAGTGTTCAGCAGGGCAGGCATCATCAACAACCAGAGTTGCTTGGCATCGAGTCCGGCGTCGCAGTCGGGCTTGATCGCAGTCGAGACTGGATTCGGCAACGTATTGGTGATGCGGTCGGTGATTCGCCCGCTGCGGGTGTGCTGTCTGCTTTGGTGGTAGGCGATCAGCGGGCAATTACAAGCCCGGATTGGACCATCTTCCGCAAGACTGGTGTCTCGCATCTGATGAGCATTTCAGGCCTGCACGTGACCATGTTTGCTGCACTGGCCGCATGGTGTGGTGCGTGGATTTCGCAGTTGCTCTGTCGCTGGCCGTTCTCGCTTGGGCTATGGGTGCCGGTGCAGTCGGTTGCTGCACTCTTTGCGATTGTGGGGGCAATGGGCTACGCCCTCTTGGCAGGCTTTGCGATTCCCGCACAGCGTACGGCCCTGATGGTGCTGGTGGTGGGCTGCGCCAAGATTGCGGGCATGCGGGCCAATCCTTGGTCGGTGATCGCGATCGCGCTGCTGGTGGTGTTGATCACGCATCCCATGGCAGTGCTGGCTGCGGGCTTTTGGCTTTCATTTATTGCAGTGGCGTTTTTATTTTCTCTGGCCGACGCGGGGCCATCACCTCATGCAGATCGATTTAAGCGGGTTATCAATGGACTCAAGCGTGCTGCTTCTGCCCAGTGGGCCATCACGTTTGGTTTGCTGCCCATCACCATCCTGATGTTCCAACAAATCTCTGTGGTTGGGCCCTTGGCCAATGCCATCGCAATTCCCGTAGTGAGTTTTGCGGTGACACCGCTTGCCATGGCGGGTGTGATGGAGCAGGCCTTGTTTTCATCGCAGGCCTTGCTTGCGTTGGCGGCCTGGACTCAGGAGATGCTGCGGGCGCTGCTGGACTGGCTAGCCCACCAGCCGCTCTCCACGCTGGATTGGCCAAGTCCAGGATGGCAGCGGGCATCGATTGCAAGCCTGGGCATGGTGATTGTGTTTGGCAATCTGTTGCGGGAGCGGTGGCGCCGTTGGCGACATATCGGATGGTTGGGCCTTGTCGCGCTGGTGGGCGTGGCGCCATTGGCACCCCAAGAAGGGGAGGTACAGGTCACGCTGATGGATGTCGGCCAGGGCAGCGGAGTGCTGATTCGGACCCGCGATCATGCAATGCTTTTTGATACCGGGCCGATCATGGGCCAGGGCGATGCAGGTGAACGCATTGTCATGCCTACGCTTCGGCGCTACGGTGTCCGTGGGCTGGATGCCATCATGGTCTCGCATGCCGATCAGGATCACAGCGGCGGATTGGCCTCGGTGTGGTCATCTCTTCCAGTGAAGAATTTAATCGCGCCGGAGTTTGATTCACTGGAAGCAATTGTTCAGCAGTCCGCACCATTCGTGCAGCAGACCCAGTCGATTCAGAAGACTCAATGCCGTGCGGGCCTGTCCTGGATCTGGAATGCCGTGACCTTTCAGGTCTTGCATCCTGATGCGCTGCCTGACGGGCCCATATCAGTGCGTCAGCGTAATCGCTATTCCTGTGTTTTACGAATCGCCGATGCCCACGGGGGAAGCATGCTGCTTACTGGAGACATTCCGGTGCGCGCAGATCGCGAAATGGTGGGGCGTTTTGTCGGGCTGCAGGATCCCGAATCTTCGACAGCCCATGACCTTGCGGGCGTTGCGCTGGCGTCGCAGATCCTGATGGCGCCGCATCACGGCAGTAAAACTTCACTCAGCGAAGAGCTGCTGCGTGCGGTGGCTCCGGGTTTTGTCGCGATTCAGGCGGGCTACCGTAATCGATTTGGCCATCCGCATCCCGATGTTATCGAGCGCTTAAGACTTGCCGGCATTACTGCTGAGCGCACGCTGCGGACCGATCTTCAGGGCGCCATCGAGATTCGATGGGTATTCGGCGCGCCGATGGTCTGGGACTTCTGGCGTGACCATCGGCGTCTGTGTACCGGCCAGTGCATTTTGCGATGCAATCGGACCGTTGAGATAAGGCGTAAATTTTGCCCAGGCAAAACCGAGGCCAATAATATCTTCTGGGCGACCATCAAATAACCCGATGTAAGCGAGACCCGTGTCGAAATACCAGGTGACCAGGTTGCGACTTGTTTGGGGACTGTAGGTGACGCGCGCAAAGGCATTCAATCCCTGAGTGGTGCTGTTGGCT
>VERJ01000026.1 GCA_018882795.1 Burkholderiaceae bacterium
GATCAAGCCGGCACCTCGCAAGCGCATTCACACCTTCATTGCGACCAGTCCGATCCACATGGAAAAGAAGTTGCGGATGCAGCCCGATGAAGTGGTCGAGGCCGCTGTGAGGGGCGTGAAGATGGCGTTGGAATACACCGACGATGTGGAGTTTTCCGCAGAAGACGCGATCCGCAGCGATATGGATTTTCTCGTGCGGATCTTTGAGGAAGTGATCAAGGCGGGCGCAAAGACCATCAACGTGCCCGACACCGTGGGCTACAGCGTGCCGGTAGGGATTGGCGAATGGTTCCGCCGTTTGATTGAGCGCACGCCTGGATCCGATAAGGTGATCTGGTCAGCCCATTGCCACAATGATCTGGGCATGGCGGTCGCCAACTCGCTTTCTGCTGTGCTCAACGGCGCCCGACAGGTTGAGTGCACGATCAACGGCCTGGGTGAGCGGGCGGGCAATGCCAGCCTGGAGGAGATCGTGATGGCGGTGAAGGTCCGCCAAGATGTCTTTAAGTGCGACACCAACATCGACACCACGCAAATCGTGGCGTCTTCCCGCCTGGTCTCTCAAATCACGGGCTATCCCGTGCAGCCGAATAAGGCTGTGGTGGGCGCGAATGCTTTTGCCCACGAATCGGGCATTCACCAAGATGGCGTGCTCAAGCACCGCGAGACCTATGAAATCATGCGGGCCCAGGATGTGGGCTGGTCGGCCAACAAGATCTCGTTGGGCAAACTCTCGGGCCGCAATGCGTTTAAGCAGCGGCTCAACGACTTGGGCATTGAATTTGATTCCGAGCAGGAGTTAAACGACGCCTTCTCCCGATTCAAGGACCTTGCTGACCGCAAGTCGGAAATCTTTGATGAAGATTTGCAGGCCCTGGTCTCTGGCGATTCGATTGAGCATGCGGATGAACGCTATCGCTTCCTGTCCTTGTCCCAGCATTCCGAAACGGGTGAGCGGCCGCAGGCGAGGGTGGTCTTCAGTGTGATGGGCCAGGAGGTATCGGCCCAAGCCCAGGGCAACGGGCCGGTGGATGCGACGGTGAACGCCATTGAGTCAAGGGTCTCAAGCGGCTCGGAGCTGCTGCTGTTTTCGGTCAATGCGATCACCACGGGCACCCAGTCTCAGGGCGAGGTGACGATGCGGCTCTCCAAGGCGGGGCGGATTGTGAATGGTGTGGGGGCTGACCCAGACATCGTGGTCGCCTCTGCTAAGGCCTACTTGAACGCCTTAAATAAGCTTGAGAGCCGGGCCGAGAAGCTCAATCCGCAGCTGGTGTGAGTCTCAGGTCGCTCCCGTCCTAGCGCTGGGGGCTTTCTCTCGTCGCGGTCGCAAAACGTGAATCAAAAGCGTTTTGCTCCGACGCTCCTCGAGTAAATCCACCAACGCTCTCCCCTCGAGTAATCAAACTTTTCGGTCAATGAACACGACCGGAGAGCGTCGGGATTTCGAACCGGCGAACGCTTGCAGCCGGGCGAAACCCGGCGCTAGGCCGGTCGGGCGGTCAGAGTTGGCTCTCGGGAGAGTTTTCCCTTACAATTCAACGAGTTGCACCCAGCACGGCGGGCCCTGGCAGGCCCGACCGCAAGTTCATCGGCATTTTTTAGGAGATTTCCATGCCCGTCGCCACGTTGAATAAGCCTGAAATCATGGCGCAATACCAGCGCGCCAAAAACGACACCGGCAGCCCCGAAGTGCAAGTCGCACTGCTGACCGCCCGGATTAACGACCTGACCGAGCACTTTAAGGCCCACGCGAAGGATCACCATTCCCGCCGCGGCCTGCTGAAGATGGTTAGCCGTCGCCGCAAGCTGCTCGATTATTTGAAGCGCACCGATGTCCAGGGCTATCGCACCCTGATCGAGCGCCTGGGACTGCGGAAGTAAGCATTGGTAGTGGAGCCTAACGCTCATCCCCCTGCTGTA
Organism: Burkholderiaceae bacterium; assembly: GCA_018882795.1. Classification (GTDB taxonomy): domain Bacteria; phylum Pseudomonadota; class Gammaproteobacteria; order Burkholderiales; family Burkholderiaceae_A; genus Lacustribacter. Next base: position 1,924 of record VERJ01000026.1, read on the forward strand.
TGCGTTTAATTTTGAAGAAATGCCTGCCCGGTTGCGCCGTGCGGGCATTTTTTTTGCTGGATTTGGTTTAAGAAGTCGGTTTTAAGAAGTTGTTGTTCTGAAGTGGTGAAAGCAAGTTGTGAAACGAGAGAAGTTGTTGAGTGAGCGTAGTGACTGAGAGATAAGGAAACGTTGTGTTCAATATTGCGAGAGAAGAGTTTCAATACGGCCAGCACAAGGTAATTCTTGAGACTGGTGAGATCGCCCGACAAGCCTCGGGCGCCGTGATGGTCAATGTGGAAGACACCATCGTACTGGCCACCGTGGTGGCGGCCAAGAATGCCAAGCCCGGACAGGATTTTTTCCCCCTGACCGTGGATTACATGGAAAAAACCTATGCCGCAGGCAAGATCCCTGGCGGCTTTTTCAAGCGTGAGGGCCGCCCCTCTGAAAAAGAGACCCTGACATCACGTCTGATTGATCGTCCTCTGCGGCCGCTCTTTCCAGATGGTTTTTATAACGAAGTACAGGTTGTTTGTACTGTGGTGTCGTTGAACCCCGAAATCGATCCCGATATTCCCGCCATGATTGGAGCATCTGCAGCCATGGCCATCTCTGGTGTGCCGTTTAATGGCCCCATTGGCGCCGCGCGCGTGGGCTATATCGACGGCCAGTATGTGCTTAATCCCACCGCCACGCAGCTGAAAACCTCGAAGATGGATCTGGTGGTATCGGGCACCGAGTCTGCTGTGCTGATGGTGGAGTCGGAGGCCGATCAACTCTCTGAAGAAGTGATGCTGGGCGGCGTGGTCTTTGGCCACGAGCAAGGCAAGCTTGCGATTGCTGCCATCAATCGCCTGGTGGAGAAAGCCGGCAAGCCCGAGTGGGACTGGAAGCCTGCAGAAAAAGATGAAACGCTGATCTCCCGCATCAAGGCCCTGGCCGAGGCGCCTCTGAAAGAGGCCTATGGCATGCGCAACAAGCAGGAGCGTTCGCAGAAGCTCAAAACCATCTACGCCGAGATTGAGGCCAAGATTGCCGAAGAGTCTGCTGCGTCGGGCAAGACGCTGGATGGCAACCTGGTCTCCGAGACCCTGTTCTCCATCGAGTCCAATGTTGTGCGCTCCCAGATTCTGAATGGTGAGCCCCGAATTGATGGTCGTGACACCCGCACGGTACGTCCGATTGCAATTCGTACGGGTGTTTTGCCCCGCACGCACGGTACTGCGCTCTTTACTCGGGGCGAGACTCAGGCCCTGGTGGTGGCCACGCTGGGCACGACACGCGATGAGCAGATTATTGACGCGCTGGGCGGTGAATATCGCGAGCGCTTCATGCTTCACTACAACATGCCGCCGTTTGCAACGGGCGAAACAGGCCGTGTGGGTTCGCCCAAGCGCCGCGAGATCGGCCATGGCCGTTTGGCCAAGCGGGCCCTGGTCGCTGTGCTGCCGAGCCCCGAGGAATTCGCTTATTCCATGCGCGTGGTCTCTGAGATCACCGAGTCCAACGGTTCTTCGTCCATGGCCTCCGTCTGCGGTGGCTGTCTTGCGCTAATGGATGCAGGCGTGCCGCTGAAGGCCCATGTGGCCGGCATTGCCATGGGCCTGATCAAAGAAGGCGGCCGCTTCGCTGTGCTGACCGACATCCTGGGCGATGAAGATCACCTCGGCGATATGGATTTCAAAGTGGCTGGTACTGAAAACGGTGTCACTGCCCTGCAGATGGATATCAAGATCCAGGGCATCACCAAGGAAATCATGCAAGTCGCGCTCGCCCAAGCACGCGAGGGCCGGCTGCATATTCTGGGCAAGATGAAGGCCACGCTGGATCACGCCCGCGAAGAACTCTCGGAATTTGCGCCGCGGCTCTACACCATGAAAATCAATCCGGAGCGTATCCGCGATGTGATCGGCAAGGGTGGTGCAACGATTCGCGCCATCACTGAGGAGACCGGCACCCAGATCGATATTCAGGAGGATGGCTCGATTACCGTGGCTGCGACCACCGGCGATGCAGCCCGCGCAGCGATCAAAAAGATCGAGGAACTCACTGCCGAAGTGGAAGTTGGCAAGGTCTACGACGGTACCGTGCTGCGTCTGCTGGAATTTGGCGCCATTGTGTCGATCCTGCCTGGCAAGGATGGCCTGCTGCACATTTCGCAGATCGCTAATGAGCGTGTGAATCAGGTGTCGGACTATCTCAAGGAAGGCCAGTCCATTCGTGTCAAGGTGCTGGAGGCCGATGACAAAGGCCGCCTGCGCCTGTCCATGAAGGCCCTGCTGGAGGCACCGGCTGAGGGTGGGGCTGGCGCACCAGCAAGTCAACCGCCTGCGGCCTGATGCTAGACTCTGTTGCAACGCAGCGTCGGCCCTGGGTGGTCGGTAACTGGAAGATGAACGGCAGCATTGTGGGCAATGAGTCCCTGCTGTCGTCACTTCTGGGCCTGATGGAGGCCCATGGCAAAAAGCCTATTGCTGACTGTGCTGTGGCTGTACCTGCGCCTTTTTTGTTTCAAGCTGCGGTTCGGCTAAAGGGTCACGGGCTGGGCTGGGGCGGGCAGGATGTCTCCGAACAGCAGGCAGGTGCGTTTACAGGGGAGATTTCGGCATCCATGTTGCAGGATTTCGAGGCCCAGTTTGCGCTGGTGGGGCACTCGGAGCGCCGTGCCAGGCATGGCGAGACCGATGCCTTGGTGGCGGCGAAGGCAGTCAGGCTGGCGGAATCGGGGCTCACCCCCGTGGTCTGTGTGGGCGAGTCGCTGCAGACCCGCGATGATGGGGGGGCGCTTCAGTTCGTCTGTGGTCAGGTGCAGCATGTTGCGCAGGCCTTGCACGACAAGGGCATGCTGACCAAAGCGGTGTTTGCCTATGAGCCCATCTGGGCGATTGGCACGGGTCGTAGCGCTTCGCCCGAGCAGGCCCAGGAGGTCCACGCTGCGATCAGGCAGACAGTTGCCGGTGTTGATGCGCAGGCAGCGGCGTCTGTGCGTTTGTTATACGGCGGCAGTGTCAAGGCTGCGACTGCGGCGGCCTTATATGCCCAGCAAGATATCGATGGCGCCTTGGTTGGGGGTGCCGCACTCGTTGCACAGGAGTTCTTCGACATTGCCTGTGCCATGTCTGATCAGTGAAGGAAAGTGAAACGCTATGGGATGGATGTTTAATCTGGTCTTAACGCTGCAGGTGCTCTCAGCAATCGGCATCATCGTGTTGGTATTGTTGCAGCAGGGCAAGGGCGCAGATATGGGCGCGGCCTTTGGCTCTGGCTCGGCAGGCAGTCTTTTTGGCGCTAGCGGGTCGGCCAATTTCTTAAGCCGCACGACAGCCATTCTGGCCACCGTGTTTTTTGTTGCCACCCTTGCGTTGTCGTTTCTCGCCACCCAGAGCCGCAAGCCTGCGGGTGCGGGCAGTGTCATGCAAAACGCCTCCGAGGTTCCGACCACGGCGCCTGTTGTGCCTGCTGCGCCAACCGGCGCAGCCACATCGTCTGGAGTTCCGGGCGTGCCTGTGGATTCCGGGGCAAAAAAGTAGGGTGTAATCAAATAAAATTAGGTTGTCAGGTAGTATCGGATGTAGGGAGTTTTTGAGGCCGACGTGGTGAAATTGGTAGACACGCTGTCTTGAGGGGGCAGTGGCGTAAGCTGTGCGAGTTCGAGTCTCGCCGTCGGCACCAGAAAGCATAAAAACAACTAGCCCGGGGATATCGAGGCGTGAATTTAGAGCAATACCTACCGGTTTTGATGTTCATTATCGTGGGCGGGGTCATTGGCGTGGCCTCCATGTCCATCGGTAAGCTCTTGGGCCCAAGCCGGCCCGATGCGGAAAAACTCTCCCCTTATGAATGCGGGTTCGAGGCCTTTGAAGATGCCCGCCTGCAGTTTGATGTGCGCTACTACCTGGTGGCCATTCTCTTCATTCTGTTCGATCTCGAGATCGCCTTTCTCTTTCCCTGGGCCGTTGCGCTCAAGGAAATCGGCCTGTTCGGCTTCATGTCGATGATGTTGTTTTTGGCAATCCTGGTGCTCGGCTTCATCTATGAATGGATGAAGGGCGCGCTGGACTGGGAATAACAGGGAGCAGCAGCGGCAATGGCAATCGATGGCGTTTTTAAGCAGGGATTTCTCACCACGTCGGCTGATACCGTTATCAACTGGACGCGTACCGGGTCGCTGTGGCCCATGACTTTCGGCCTGGCCTGCTGTGCGGTGGAAATGATGCATGCGGGCGCATCACGCTATGACCTTGATCGGTTTGGTGTGGTCTTTCGTCCCAGCCCCCGGCAGTCTGATCTGATGATCGTGGCAGGCACCCTGTGCAACAAAATGGCACCTGCGCTGCGCAAGGTCTATGACCAGATGCCCGAGCCGCGTTGGGTGATCTCCATGGGTTCGTGCGCCAATGGCGGGGGCTACTACCACTACAGCTATTCTGTGGTGCGTGGCTGTGATCGCATCGTGCCCGTGGACATCTATGTGCCGGGCTGCCCACCCACGGCCGAGGCCCTGATCTACGGCATCATCCAGCTGCAAAACAAGATTCGTCGCACCAGCACGATTGCCAGGAGCTGACACCATGACCAGCCTGAAATCGTTGATTGAATCGCGCCTGGGCAGTCAGATCAGCCAGGTCTGGGAGGCATTGGGCGAGACCACGGTCACCGTGCATCCTGATCAATATGCGGATCTCTGTCTGGCGTTGCGTGATCAGCCCGGCCTGCGCTTCGACACCCTGATTGACCTCTGCGGCATGGATTACCGTGATTACAAAGAGGGTGGCCGCGATGGCCCCCGATTTGCGGTGGTGGTTCATCTGCTATCGGTGGAATTAAATCAGCGCCTGCGGGTTCGGGTCTTCTGTCCTGACGATGATTTCCCGGCGGTGGCCTCGGTTACCGGTATCTGGACATCGGCGGGATGGTATGAGCGCGAAGCCTTTGACCTCTATGGCATTGTCTTTGAGGGCCACGATGATCTGCGTCGTATCCTGACCGATTATGGGTTCGTTGGCTATCCTTTCCGTAAGGATTTTCCAATCTCGGGCTATGTGGAAATGCGCTACGACCCGGAGCAGAAACGCGTCATTTATCAGCCCGTCACGATTGAGCCCCGCGACCAGACCCCTCGGGTCATCCGCGAGGACAACTACGGCGGCTTTATTCCGCAATAGGCGAGCAGATCTGTGGCTGATATCAAAAACTACACACTGAACTTCGGGCCCCAGCATCCGGCCGCCCATGGCGTGCTGCGTCTGGTGTTGGAGCTAGATGGCGAGGTCGTTCAGCGTGCCGATCCGCACATTGGCCTGCTGCATCGTGGCACCGAGAAACTCGCCGAACAGAAAACGTTCCTCCAGTCCGTGCCGTACATGGATCGGCTGGACTATGTTTCGATGATGGCCAATGAGCATGCCTATGTCATGGCCATTGAGCGGCTTCTTGGCGTTGAGGTGCCGCTACGTGCCCAATATATCCGTGTGATGTTCGATGAAATCACGCGGATTCTGAACCACCTGCTCTGGATTGGTGCCCATGGCCTGGATGTGGGCGCCATGGCGGTGTTTCTCTATGCATTCCGCGAGCGTGAAGATCTCATGGATGTCTATGAGGCCGTCTCGGGCGCGCGAATGCATGCTGCCTATTACCGGCCCGGCGGCGTTTATCGTGATCTACCGGAGAAGATGCCGCAGTACATTGCGAGCCGCAAACGTTCTGACAGCGCCGCCCGCCGCTTGAATGAAAGTCGCCAGGGAAGTCTGCTGGATTTCATTGAAGATTTCACCAAGCGCTTCCCCGGCTATGTGGATGAATACGAAACCCTACTGACCGATAACCGGATCTGGAAGCAGCGTCTTGTGGGGATCGGTGTGGTCACACCTGAGCGTGCCAAACAGATGGGCTTTACGGGCCCGATGCTGCGGGGATCCGGCATTGTCTGGGATTTACGCAAGCACCAACCCTATGAAGTCTATGACCGGGTGGATTTTGATATCCCCGTTGGCAAGGAGGGCGACTGCTACGACCGTTATCTGGTGCGTGTTGAAGAAATGCGCCAGAGTAATCGCATCATTGCCCAGTGTGTGGAGTGGCTGCGTAAGAACCCCGGGCCTGTGATGGCCAATAACCATAAGGTTGCGCCGCCCGCCCGTGTTGGCATGAAGTCCAACATGGAAGAACTCATCCATCACTTCAAGCTCTTCACCGAGGGCTTCCACGTACCTGAGGGCGAGTGCTATGCCGCAGTCGAACATCCTAAGGGCGAGTTTGGCATCTACCTGGTGTCTGATGGTGCCAACAAACCCTATCGGCTCAAGATCCGTGCGCCGGGCTATGCGCACCTGCAGGGTTTGGATGAAATGTCCCGTGGCCACATGATTGCTGATGTGGTGACCATCATCGGCACCCAAGACATCGTGTTCGGAGAAATCGATCGATGAGCGTGCAACTGTCCTTGTCTGAGCGCCCCAAGGGGCCCGTGCTCTCTGCTGCGGCCTATGCCCAGATCGACCGTGAGCTGGCCAAGTACCCAGCCGATCAGAAACAGTCGGCGGTAATGTCGGCGTTGCGGATTGCCCAGCGCGAGACAGGCTGGATCAGTCCGGAAGTAGAGGCTGATATTGCGGCCTATTTGGGGATGCCACCGATTGCGGTGCATGAGGTCGCCAGTTTCTACACGATGTACAACCTCAAGCCCGTGGGCCGATTCAAGCTCACGGTCTGTACCAATCTGCCCTGCGCACTGCGCAGTGGCAACCAGGCTGCCGAATACATCAAGGCGAAACTTGGCATTGGCTTTAATGAAACAACGGCCGATGGCCTCTTTACTCTGAAAGAGGGCGAATGTATGGGCGCCTGTGGCGATGCGCCGGTCATGCTGATCAACAACCATCGCATGTGTAGCTGGATGTCCAATGATCGGATTGATGCCTTGATTGAAGAACTGAAGGCCGATGCTGCTAAAAATCCGGCCGTATCTGCAGGAGGGCAGTGATGGGTGCGCCTGAGATCCCGATGATCGATACCTGCTTTCACGGCCGGCATATCGCGCCGCAGATTCTTGCGGGCCTGACACCCGATGGCTGGAGCCTGAAGGACTATCAGTCCCGCGGCGGCTATGAAGCGCTGAAAAAAGTATTGCGCACCATGAAGCCAGAGGACGTCATTGCGGAAGTGAAGGCCTCTGGCCTGCGCGGCCGCGGTGGTGCGGGCTTTCCCACGGGATTGAAGTGGAGCTTCATGCCCGCCAAGCTGCCGATTCAGAAGTATCTGGTCTGCAATTCCGACGAAGGCGAGCCGGGTACCTTCAAGGATCGTGACATCCTGCGCTATAACCCACACATTGTGATCGAGGGCATGGCCATTGCGGCCTATGCCATGGGCGCAACCCGTGGATACAACTACATCCATGGCGAGATATGGGAAACCTATGAGCGCTTTGAAGAGGCGCTTGAAGAAGCACGGGCCGCAGGCCTGATTGGCAAGAACATTCTGGGCAGTGGATTTGATTTTGAATTGTTTGCCCACCACGGATTTGGCGCCTATATCTGCGGTGAAGAGACTGCCCTGCTGGAATCGCTGGAGGGCAAGAAGGGCCAGCCCCGATTTAAACCACCATTTCCGGCAAGCTTTGGCCTCTACGGCAAGCCCACCACGATCAACAACACCGAGACCTTTGCAGCAGTGCCCTGGATCATCCGCAATGGCGGCCAGGCCTATCTGGAGGTGGGCAAGCCCAACAATGGCGGCACCAAGGTGTTCTCTATCTCCGGCGATGTCGAGCGGCCGGGCAACTATGAAATTCCGCTGGGCACGCCTTTTGCGAAGTTGCTGGAACTTGCCGGTGGCATGCGCGACGGCAAGAAGCTCAAGGCCGTGATCCCCGGTGGTTCCTCCATGCCGGTGCTGCCCGCAGAGATCATGATGGCCTGCGATATGGATTACGACTCAATCGCCAAGGCCGGCTCCATGCTGGGTTCGGGTGCGGTGATTGTGATGGATGAGACCCGTTGCATGGTGCGTAGCCTGCTGCGGCTGTCTTATTTCTACTATGAGGAATCCTGCGGCCAGTGCACGCCCTGTCGCGAGGGCACGGGCTGGCTGTGGCGGATGGTGGATCGTATCGAGCGTGGCCAGGGCACGATGGAAGATCTCGTTAAGCTCGATGAAGTCGCGGGCAACATCATGGGCCGCACGATTTGTGCGCTTGGCGATGCTGCAGCGATGCCAGTGCGTGCATTCCTGAAACATTTTCGTTCAGAGTTTGAGCATCACATCGTGCACAAGCGCTGTCTGGTAGAGGACTACGTCTGATGATCGAACTAGAAATCGACGGACAAAAAGTGGAAGTGCCCGAGGGCAGCATGGTGATGGATGCCGCCACCAAGCTTGGCCTCTATGTACCGCATTTCTGCTATCACAAGAAACTCTCGATTGCCGCCAACTGCCGTATGTGCCTGGTGGAAGTTGAAAAAGCGCCCAAGGCGCTTCCTGCCTGTGCCACGCCGGTGACTGCGGGCATGAAAGTCTTTACTGCATCCGAGAAAGCCAAGGTGGCCCAGAAGAGCGTGATGGAGTTTCTGCTGATCAATCACCCGCTGGATTGCCCGATCTGCGATCAGGGCGGTGAGTGTCAGCTGCAGGATCTCGCGGTGGGCTATGGCCCATCGGCCTCGCGCTACACCGAAGAAAAGCGTGTGGTCTTTCATAAATCCATGGGCCCGCTGATCTCTGCCGAGGAGATGAGCCGCTGCATTCACTGTACGCGTTGTGTGCGCTTTGGTCAGGAGATCGCCGGCGTGATGGAGCTGGGCATGGCAGGCCGTGGCGAGCACTCCGAGATCATGTCCTTTGTCGGCAATGCGGTGGAGAGCGAGCTGTCGGGCAATATGATCGATGTCTGCCCAGTCGGTGCGCTGACCAGTAAACCCTTTCGCTATTCGGCCCGCACCTGGGAGCTCTCGCGCAAGCGTTCGGTGAGTCCACACGACAGCATTGGCGCCAACATTGTTGTGCAATCGAAGAACAATGAAGTCAAGCGCGTGGTGCCGCTGGAAAATGAAGAGGTCAACGAATGCTGGATCTCGGATCGTGACCGTTTCAGCTACGAAGGTCTGAATAGCGCTGATCGTTTAACCGTGCCCATGATCCGGCACTCCGATGGTCAGTGGCACGAGGCCAGCTGGGAAGATGCGCTTGCAAAGGCTGCAGGTGCACTGCGTGCCGCGGCTGACCATGGTCCGAATCACGTGCGCACACTGCTTTCACCCAACAGCACACTGGAGGAGTTGTCGCTTTCGGCATTGCTGACGCGTGCACTGAAGAGTGATTCGGTGGATTTCCGCCCGCGGCTCGGACAGACTGGTTTTGATGGGCAATTCAGTGGTGTGCCCACACTCGGCATGGCCTTGGGTGACGTGAGTCGCCTGGATCGTGCCCTGGTGATCGGTGCCTTTTTGCGCCAGGATCAGCCGCTGATCGCGCAGCGACTGCGGCAGGCCGTGCGCCATGGTGCGCGTGTGGCAACAATCCATGCAAGCGCGGAAGATCTGCTCATGCCGCTTTCCCTCCAGGTCGTGGCTTCGCCTGCGGATTGGGTACGGGTCCTGGCTGAGATCGCCGCTGCCGCTTTGACATTGAAATCAGCGCCGCGAGCCGATGTGTTGAACAATATTTCCCCAAGCCCGCAGAGCAGAGCGGTTGCCCAGATGCTTGCGGAGTCTGCTGACCCCGGCGCACAGGCTGCCATTCTTTTGGGCAACAGCGTGCTGGCCCATCCTCAGGCTGCATCAATCTGGGGGTTCGCGCAGATGATTGCGGATAGCCTGGGTTGCCGGATTGGATTTACCGTTGAGGGCGGCAATGGTGTGGGTGGCTATGTGGCCAAGGCCCGGCCGATTCAGGGCGGGCTTGATGCGGCATCCATGTTCGCTTCGCCCGGCGAGGCTTATCTCTTGGTGAATATTGATCCGCTGATGGATTGCGCCAACCCCCAGCAGGCGAGGGCAGCGCTCACCGCTGCCAAATCGGTCGTGGCGCTCACCGCATTCAAAGATGGCGTGATGGAATTTGCAGATGTTGTCCTGCCGATAGCGCCTTACACCGAGACATCGGGCAGCTATGTGAATTGCGAAGGCCGACTTCAGACCACCCAGGCGGTGGTGCGGCCCCGAGGTCAGGCACGGCCTGGCTGGAAGATTCTTCGCGTGCTGGGCAATCTGATTGATGCCGAGGGCTTTGAAGCGGAATCTTCAGAAGATATTCGCCAATCCATAGTTGGCTATGCCCGATCAGGCCAGCTCCTCACGGGCCTGTCGGCCAAGCCCCTGCCGCCGCAGTCGGCAGCAGGCCTTGAGGCCTCAGCGAAATCTCGCCTGATTCGTATTGCCGATGTGCCGATCTATCGCAGCGATGCGGTCGGCCGCCATGCAGAGGCCCTGCAGCAGACTCGGGCCAGTGCGCCACCGAAGGCATTGATGCATTCGGCTGAGATCAATCGACTGGGCCTTGCCAATGGCGCACGTGTGAAGTGTGTTCAATCCGGGCGTGCATCTGTGGTGATGGAGATTGCTGCGGATGATCGATTGGCACCGGGGGTGATTCGTATTTCGGCAGCTCATGCGACCACGGCTGGTCTTGCCGACATGATCGGCCCCATCGAGTTGGAGGCTGCCTGATATGCAGGATCTGCTGACCGGCGTGCATCAGATGGGCGCATCGCTTCTGGGCGATGCCTGGCCCGTGGCCTGGATACTGATCAAAATTGTGGCGCTTGTGCTGCCTATCCTGGGCTGTGTGGCCTATCTCACACTCTGGGAGCGTAAGCTGATTGGCTGGATGCATATCCGTCTTGGCCCCAATCGCGTTGGACCCCTGGGCCTGCTGCAGCCGATTGCCGATGCATTAAAGCTGCTCACCAAAGAGATCATCATGCCTGCCCAGGCCAGCCGCGGACTTTATATCCTGGGCCCGATTCTCACCATTACGCCCGCCATGGCCGCCTGGGTAGTGATGCCATTCGGGCCCGAGGTCGCACTCTCCAATATCAATGCCGGATTGCTGCTGCTCCTTGCGATCACTTCGGTGGAGGTCTATGGCGTGATCCTGGCCGGCTGGGCATCGAATTCGAAATACGCATTTCTCGCTGCCATGCGTGCAGCGGCCCAGATGGTGTCGTATGAACTGGCCATTGGGTTTGCTCTGGTCACGGTACTCATGGTCACTGGAAGCATGAATATGACTGAAATTGTGCTGAGCCAACAGAAGGGTATGTTCGCCGATCAGTGGGGCCTGAACTTCCTGTCCTGGAACTGGCTGCCGCTGCTGCCAGTGGCGGTGGTGTATTTCGTGTCGAGCGTGGCCGAAACCAACCGCCACCCCTTCGATGTGGTCGAGGGCGAGTCCGAGATCGTTGCCGGTCACATGGTCGAATATTCAGGCATGGCCTTTGCGGTCTTCTTCTTGGCCGAATACGCCAACATGATCCTGCTCTCAGCCCTGGCTGCGGTGATGTTTCTTGGCGGATGGGATGCGCCGGTTGCTGCGCTGGATTTCATTCCCGGCTGGATTTGGTTGGGCATTAAAACCTTCCTGGTGGTGAGCGTCTATATCTGGATGCGGGCATCGTTTCCACGCTATCGCTATGACCAGATCATGCGCCTGGGTTGGAAGATCTTTATCCCGGTCACGCTGGTGTGGCTGGTGCTGGTGGGCGCCTGGATGCAGACGCCTTGGTCGATCTGGTGATGGGGTGAATCGAACATGACTGCGATCGCAAATTTTCTTCGTTCTTTCCTGCTGCTGGAGATGCTGCGTGGCATGGCGTTGACTGGCCGCTACCTCTTTGCGCGCAAGATCACGATTCAGTACCCCGAAGAGAAGACACCGATGTCGGTGCGCTTTCGGGGCCTGCACGCCTTGCGCCGCTACCCCAATGGGGAGGAGCGCTGTATCGCCTGCAAACTCTGTGAGGCAGTCTGTCCCGCGCAGGCCATCACGATTGAATCAGCTGAGCGCGAAGACGGCACCCGTCGCACCACGCGCTATGACATTGATTTGACCAAGTGCATTTTCTGCGGCTTTTGCGAGGAAAGCTGCCCGGTCGATTCCATTGTGGAAACCCATATCCATGAGTACCACGGCGAGCAACGCGGCGATCTTTACTTCACCAAGGAGATGCTGCTGGCTGTTGGGGATCGCTATGAAAGAGACATTGCTGCAGCCCGCGAGGCGGATGCACCTTATCGTTAGGATTGATCACTATGTTTGATGTCACGCTGTCGTTGTTTTACGCCTTCGCCGCAATTCTGGTGTTTGCGGCAGTGCGCGTGATCACGGCGCGCAACCCGGTGCATGCGGTGCTCTATCTGGTGCTGAGTTTTTTCAGTGCTGCGGCCATCTGGCTGCTGCTGAGAGCGGAATTTCTCGCCCTTACCCTGGTGCTGGTCTATGTCGGTGCGGTGATGGTGCTGTTTCTTTTTGTGGTGATGATGATCGACTTTGATCTGGAAAAGATCCGGCAGGGCTTCTGGGCGAATCTGCGGGTGGCGGCCCCTGTGGGCGGACTGATCGTGTTCGAGATGTCAGCCGTGTTGATTCGCAGCTTCAATGTGCCAGAGTCTTCCGTGGCTTCGCTGCCGCCCAAATACGACAACACCAAGATGCTGGGCAAGCTGATCTATACAGACTATGTCTACGCATTTGAGATTGCGGCACTCATTTTGCTGCTGGCCATTGTGGCTGCGATTGCTCTGACGCTGCGCAGGCGCAAAGACACCAAGGCCCAGAGGCCTGGAGATCAGGTCCGTGTGCGGGCGGCTGACCGTGTCCGGCTCGTCTCGGTCGCCCCAGTGGTGAAGGCGGCTGCGGCCGAACAAGCCGCCGATGCGGCAGGCCAGGCGGATAGCGCTGTGGCCCAAGGAAAGGGGGCCTGATGTGCTGACACTTGCACACTTCCTTACCCTGGGTGCGATTTTGTTTGCACTTTCGGTGATCGGTATTTTTATGAACCGAAAAAATCTGATTGTGTTGCTGATGGCCATTGAGCTGATGCTCCTTGCCGTGAACATGAACTTCATCGCCTTTTCTCACTATCTGGGCGATTCCGCAGGACAGGTCTTTGTGTTTTTCATCCTGACGGTGGCGGCCGCCGAGTCGGCGATTGGCCTAGCCATTCTGGTGGTGCTGTTCCGAAATCTCAATACCGTCGAGGTCGAAGAACTCGATGAACTCAAGGGCTGAGCTCGCATGAAATCGCTTTATCTGCTCGTTCCACTCGCGCCACTGGCAGGCGCCATCCTGGCCGGCCTGTTTGGCCGTGCCATCGGCAGGGCGGGTGCCCATTGGGCCACGATCTCCGGTGTCACGGTTGCACTCATGGCCAGCCTCGTCGTGCTTGCCGATGTGCTGGAGGGCAACACATTCAATGGCCCCGTCTACACCTGGGCCCAGGTGGCCGGCTTGAAGTTTGAGGTGGGGTTTCTGATCGACACACTCTCGGCGACGATGATGGTGGTGGTCACCTCGGTCTCGCTTGCCGTGCATGTCTACACCATCGGCTATATGCACGATGACCCCGGCTATCAGCGCTTCTTCAGTTATATCTCGCTCTTTACTTTTGCGATGCTGATGCTGGTCATGAGCAATAACTTCCTGCAGCTCTTTTTTGGCTGGGAGGCGGTCGGGCTTGTTTCTTATCTGTTGATCGGCTTTTGGTACACCAGGCCCACTGCGATCTATGCCAATCTGAAGGCCTTTTTGGTGAACCGCGTCGGGGACTTCGGTTTTATTCTTGGTATTGGATTGTTGTTATCTGCAACCGGCACCCTGGACTATGCCGCTACCTTCAAGCTTGCGCCGGAACTCGCCTCTAAGACCACGTCGCTTTTTCCTGGCACTGACTGGCCCCTGTTGGCTGTGGCTTGTATTTGTTTATTCATTGGTGCGATGGGTAAGTCGGCCCAGTTTCCGCTGCATGTCTGGCTGCCTGATTCCATGGAAGGTCCTACGCCTATCTCTGCCCTGATCCATGCTGCGACCATGGTTACAGCGGGTATCTTTATGGTGGCTCGCATGTCGCCGCTCTTTGAGTTAAGCGACATCGCGCTCTCATTTGTGCTGATTATCGGCGCAATCACGGCGCTTTTTATGGGTTTTCTGGGTATCGTACAAAACGACATCAAGCGGGTGGTGGCCTATTCCACGCTCTCGCAGCTGGGCTATATGACCGTAGCACTCGGTGCATCGGCTTATTCGGTGGCGTTTTTCCACCTGATGACCCACGCATTTTTCAAAGCGCTACTCTTTTTAGCGGCGGGCTCTGTGATTATTGGCATGCATCACGATCAGGACATCCGCAATATGGGCGGCCTGTGGAAGAAGATGCCGATTACCTGGGCGGTCTCCTTGCTTGGGTCGCTCGCCCTGATCGGTGCGCCATTCTTCTCCGGTTTTTACTCCAAGGACATGATCATCGAGGCAGTCCATGCCTCTAATTTGATCGCGGCGCCCGTGGTGTATCTGATGTTGCTGCTCGGTGTGTTTGTGACCGCGTTTTATTCCTTTCGCATGTTCTTCATGGTGTTTCATGGCAAGCCGCGCTGGGATTCCGCTGGTGGTCATGGGCACGGGCATGATGATCACGGCCATGGTGGCGAGCCGCACGAGTCCCCCCTGGTGGTGACGCTACCGCTGGTGGCCCTTGCGGTCCCCTCAGTGGTGTTGGGTGCGATTGCGATCGGCCCGATGCTCTTTGGCGACTATTTCAAGGGCGTGATTTTTGTCGATCCCGCGCATCCCGCCATGGCCGAACTCGCCAAGCACTATCACGGCGCGGTCGCCTTGGCCCTGCATAGCGTGCAGACCCTTCCGTTCTGGCTTGCGCTGGCGGGTGTGGTGGTATCTGGCTACTTCTACCTGGTGAGCCCCGCGATCCCGCAGCGGATCTCACAGCAGTTTTCTGCACTCCATCGGCTGTTAGACCAGAAATACTTTATGGATCGTTTTAATGAAATCGTGTTTGCCGGTGGCGCAAGGCTTTTGGGCGGTCAACTCTGGAAGCGGACAGATCAGGGCCTGATCGATGGTTTCATGGTGAACGGTAGCGCCCGCGTGGTGGCGGCAGTGGCCTCGATCATGCGCATCGGCCAGACTGGATATCTCTATCACTATGCAATCGCCATGATTCTCGGCGTTGCGCTCATGCTCTGGTGGTTTGCACCGGTCATGAATCCGATGCCGATGGTGAAATGATGAGCGGATTCCCTGTGCTTTCACTCTCCATCTGGCTGCCGATCCTCTGTGGCCTAGCGTTGATCTTGGCCGGAAGTGCTCTGTCGGCAGGTAAGCTGCGGCGCGCTGCCTTGGTGTCTTCGATCCTTGGTTTTTTGGTCACCATTCCGCTGATCACGGGCTTTGACCTGAGTGCCACAGGCATGCAGTTTGTCGAGAAAGCCAGCTGGATTGAGCGCTTTGGCATTCAGTACTACCTAGGCATTGATGGCCTCTCCATGTGGTTCATTCCGCTGACGGCGCTGATTACGGTTTTTGTGGTGATCGCGGGATGGGAGGTGATCGAGGAGCGCGTGGGCGAATACATGGGCGCCTTTCTGCTGCTCTCGGGCCTGATGATCGGTGTGTTCTCCGCGCTTGATGGCATTTTGTTTTATGTCTTCTTCGAGGCCACGCTGATCCCAATGTATTTGATTATTGGCATCTGGGGCGGGCCGAACCGCGTTTATGCGGCCTTTAAGTTCTTCCTCTACACGCTGCTGGGCTCTTTGCTCACTCTGGTGGCCCTGGTCTATCTGTATATGAAGTCGGGCAGCTTCGATGTGCTGGCTTGGCACAAGCTGCCGCTGCCGCTGGATGTGCAGATCTTTATCTTCATCGCCTTCCTCATCGCGTTTGCCGTGAAGGTGCCGATGTGGCCGGTTCACACCTGGCTGCCCGATGCCCACGTGGAGGCGCCCACCGGCGGCTCGGTGGTGCTGGCGGCGATCATGCTCAAGCTTGGCGCCTATGGATTCTTGCGCTTCTCGCTGCCAATTGCGCCGGATGCCTCGCGTGAGCTGGATACGCTCATGATCACCCTGTCGCTGATCGCGGTGGTCTATATTGGCCTGGTGGCCCTGGTGCAGGCCGACATGAAAAAACTTGTGGCCTATTCATCGATTGCCCACATGGGCTTTGTCACGCTGGGTTTTTTCATGTTCAACAGCCTGGGCGTGCAGGGTGGCATCGTGCAGATGATCTCCCACGGATTTATTTCCGGCGCGATGTTTCTGTGCATCGGCGTGCTGTATGACCGGATGCATTCGCGGCAGATCGCCGACTATGGAGGCGTGGTCAATCGCATGCCGAAGTTTGCGGCACTCTTTGTGCTTTTTGCCATGGCCAACAGTGGCCTGCCGGCCACCAGCGGGTTTGTCGGTGAGTTCATGGTGATCTTAGGGGCCGTGGATTACAACTTCTGGATTGCCTTGCTGGCAGCGACCACCCTGATTTTCGGTGCAGCCTATTCGCTGTGGATGATCAAACGTGTGGTCTTTGGCGAGGTCGCCAATGACCATGTCGCTGAGTTAAAAGATGTCAATGCCCGTGAGTTCTGGATGCTGATGGGCCTGGCCTTCTTTGTGCTCCTGATGGGCCTGTGGCCTGCGCCCTTTGTTGATGTGATGCAGGTCTCGGTTGATGGTCTGCTCAAGCATGTGGCCACACCCAAGCTGCCCACCCCCTGATTCTTCCAAGAGACGGCCATGACCCTGGAATCCTTAAAACTTGCCGCCGCGCTGCCTGAGATTCTGCTGCTGGTGCTCCTCAGCGTGGTGTTGTTGATCGATCTGTTCATGCAGCGCGCGGAACGCGTTGTACATGGTTTATCCGTGGGTGGTCTGCTGTTGATTGGTCTTTGGCAGCTGATGGACAGTGGTCAGACCCAGACGGTCTATGCCATGAATAACCTGGTGGTTGCTGACTCCATGACTGCATTTTTAAAGGGTGGGGCGGCGTTGGCAGCAGCGATCACCTTGCTCTATTCACGGCATTACATCGTGGATCGCGAGATCCCCAACGGCGAGTTTCATGTGTTAGCCATGTTTGCGCTCTTGGGCCAGTTTGTGATGATCTCGGCCAACAGCTTCCTTACCATCTATCTAGGCATCGAGTTGTTGTCTCTCGCGCTCTATGCCCTGGTGGCCCTGCGCCGCAATCATGCAATCTCCACCGAGGCGGCGATGAAGTATTTTGTGCTGGGCGCCTTGGCTTCGGGTTTCCTGCTCTATGGCATGTCCATGATCTATGGCGCCACCGGCACATTGGATCTCCCACTGGTGGCCGACAAGCTGGCCTCGGGCCAGGCGGATAGGCTGATCATGGTGTTTGGCACGGTGTTTCTGGTGGCGGGCCTTGCGTTTAAGCTGGGCGCGGTGCCCTTCCATATGTGGGTGCCTGATGTGTATCAGGGTGCGCCGACGGCCATGACACTGTTGATCGGTGCTGCGCCCAAGTTTGCTGCCTTTGCCATCACCATTCGACTGCTGGTTTCAGGTCTGATTGGTGTGGCCGCCGATTGGCAGCAGATGCTGATGATCCTGGCGGTATTGTCGCTGGGCGTTGGTAATCTAATTGCCATCATGCAGACCAATGTGAAGCGGCTGTTGGCCTATTCCACCATCGCACATATGGGGTTCATGCTCCTGGGGTTTGCCTCGGGCGTGGTGGACTCTGACACCGTGGGCGCGGTGGATGCCTATGCAGCCTCGCTTTTCTATGTGGTGACCTATGTGATCACCACCCTGGGCAGCTTCGGTGTGTTGATGCTGGCCTCCTCCAAGGGGTTCGAGTGCGAGTCGCTGGATGACATCAAGGGGCTCGGCCGTCGCCACCCCTGGCTGGCCGCGATTTTTCTGATTCTGATTTTTTCGCTGGCGGGTATTCCGCCCACGGTGGGTTTTTACGCCAAGCTGGCGGTGTTGGAGGCGGTCGTACAGGCCGGCCACATTGCCTTGGCTGTGTTTGCCGTGATGGCATCCCTGGTGGGTGCATTTTATTATCTGCGGCTCGTGAAGGTGATGTATTTCGATGAATCCAAAATCGAGTCGCCGATGGATTGCGGCCGAACCGCCCAGTCGCTGCTTGCGGCCAACGGCATTGTCGTGTTGTTGCTGGGCATTCTGCCTGGCCCCCTGATGGCGGTCTGCCTGTATACCGTTCGCGTCTCGCTGGCGGCATGAACACTGGTGCTGCTGCGCTGTTGCTGCTGGTGCTGGCAGCCTGCCTTGCGAACCTGCCGTTTGTTACTGAGCGATTTTTTCTCGTGCTATCCCGGCCGGTGAAAACAGTCTGGTGGCGGCTCTTTGAGCTCTTGGTCTACTACGGCCTGTTTATTGCCATCGGAAGGGGCCTGGAGTCTTATGTGGGTAGGCTTCAATCCCAGGCATGGCAGTTTTATGCGATCACGCTGCTGGTGTTCACCGTGCTGGCCTATCCGGGGTTTGTGTTCCGTTATCTGCGGCGCTCGCGGGGTGTGAAGCGGGATTCCTGATGGGGCCTGAAGACCCTCGGCCGAAGCGGCTGCCCAACGAACCGTACCCTGCGCTGGCGGAGGATCGGCTCTCCGGTGAATCGGTTTACGAGGGCAGACTGCTGCATGTGCATCGTGATTGGGTCCGGGCACCCGATGGCCATGAGCATGCCCTGGAGTACACCCTGCATCCCGGTGCGGCGGCCGTGATCCCGATTCTTGATGATGGTCGACTGGTGATGGAGCGCCAGTGGCGCTATGCCATGAACCGCAGCTTTCTGGAGTTTCCCGCGGGCAAGCTCAATGCAGGTGAGCATCCTCTGGAGTGCATCCGGCGTGAACTGATCGAGGAAACGGGCTATCGGGCCCGTGAGTGGGCCCGTCTGGGAGAGATGCATCCGGTGATTGCCTATTCCACTGAGGTGATTCACCTATATGCGGCTAGGGGCCTTGAGGCGGGAGAATCCATGCAGGAAGATGGTGAGTGCCTGGAGATCGTGACTGTCACGGTGGACGAATTTTTTAATGCCGTCTATCGGGGTGAAATCACCGATAGCAAGACACTCGCCTGCGGGCTTTGGCTGGATCGACTGCGCAGACAGGAGTGGAGCGTGACATGGATTTCGGTTTAAACGGCAAGACCGCCTTGGTGATTGGTGGTGGCAGCGGCCTGGGTGCCGCATCAGCCCGAGCGCTCTCCAAAGAAGGCGCCCATGTGGTGCTGGTGGGCAGAAGGCCCGAGGTATTGGCTGCCTCCGCTGCCCAGATGTCCGGCAAATCCACCCAGCTGGTCTGGGATGTCTCAAATCCCGATGCGGCAGCCGAAAAAATCGCAGCACTTCGGGCGCAGGTTAGCTCCATCGACATCCTGATCAACAACACGGGCGGTCCGCCACCATCGTCTGCGGCGGGCCAGCCCTTGGCGCTCTGGTCCACACATTTCCGCGGCATGGTCTTGAGTCTGATTGCGATTACCGATGCCGTGCTGCCCGATATGCTTGCGGCAGGCTGGGGCAGGGTCGTGACCATTGCCTCGTCCGGCGTCGTGGCACCCATACCGAATCTGGCGCTGTCGAACGCATTGCGCTCTTCCCTGGTGGGCTGGTCCAAGACACTGGCACGTGAGCTTGCACCGAAGGGCATCACCGTGAATATGGCGTTGCCGGGGCGCATTGCAACGGATCGACTGCGCACACTGGATGAAGGCAAGGCCAAGCGCGAGTCCCGTGCTGTGGATGAGGTGATCAAGGAAAGCATGGCCAGCATTCCTGTGGGCCGCTATGGTGAGCCCGATGAGTTCGGCGCTGCGGTGGCATTTCTGGCCAGCCGCCAGGCGGCTTACATCACCGGCAGCATGATGCGTATTGATGGCGGCATGATTGCCAGTGTCTGATCAATAGGAGTCGTTTATGTCTAAATCCAGCGTTGCATTCTCCTGGGAAGATCCTTTTCTGCTGTCGCAGCAGCTCACTGCTGATGAGACCATGATCATGGATGCGGCCCGCGCCTATTGCCAGGAAAAACTCCAGCCCCGCGTTGTGGAGATGTTCCGCAAGGAATCCGCCGATCCCGCGATTTTTCGTGAGATGGGGGAAATGGGATTTCTCGGTCCCTATCTGCCAACGGAGTATGGCTGCGCGGGGGTGAACTATGTCTCCTATGGTTTGATCGCACGTGAGATTGAGCGGATTGACAGTGGTTTTCGTTCGATGATGAGTGTGCAGAGTTCGCTGGTGATGCTGCCGATCTATGAGTTCGGCACCGAAGAACAGCGCAAGAAATACCTTCCCAAATTGGCCAGTGGTGAATGGATTGGCTGCTTTGGTCTGACCGAGCCGGATCACGGGTCGGATCCGGCCAGCATGGTGACCCGTGCAAAAAAAGTGGCAGGCGGCTATGCGATATCTGGTTCTAAGACATGGATCTCCAACAGTCCCATTGCGGATGTCTTCGTGGTCTGGGCTAAGGATGACCATGATCAGATTCGTGGCTTCATTCTAGATAAAGGCATGAAGGGTCTGACAGCGCCACCGATCCACGGAAAGGTGGGGCTGCGGGCATCGATCACCGGGATGATCATGATGGACAATGTCTTTGTGCCCGAGGAAAACGCGTTTCCGGATGTGCGTGGGCTCAAAGGGCCGTTTACCTGTTTGAACTCGGCGCGCTATGGGATTTCCTGGGGCGTGATTGGCGCAGCGGAATCCTGCTGGCATACGGCGCGGCAATACGTGCTGGATCGCAAGCAGTTTGGCCGGCCACTGGCGGCAAATCAACTGATTCAAAAAAAGCTTGCCGATATGCAGACCGAAATCGCTTTGGCCACGCAGGCGTCGCTAAGGCTTGGGCGTATGAAGGATGAGCATATTGCGGCAGTGGAGATCACCTCGATTGTGAAGCGCAATAACTGCGGCAAGGCATTGGATATTGCGCGTATGGCCCGTGACATGCTGGGCGGTAATGGCATCAATGATGAATACGGAGTAATCCGTCACATGGTGAACCTGGAGGTGGTGAACACCTACGAGGGCACGCATGATATTCATGCCTTGATTCTGGGCAGGGCCCAGACGGGGCTGCAGGCGTTTTTCTGATTGCGAGAGGTGTCATGCGAGAGGTGCCAGACACCGGATGGGTATCGGACGTCTTCGTTGGCGGCTGCGGTGTCTGACACCTGACGCCTTCGCATGAATAAAGTTGATGTTCTTGTTGTCGGTGCCGGTGTTATCGGCCTAGCGATTGCGCGGGAGTTCGCCATGGCGGGCCGCGAGGTGGTGATTGCGGAGTGTCAGGTGAATGCTGGTACAGGCACCAGTGCCCGCAACTCTGGCGTGATCCATGCAGGCATCTACTACCCCACGGGATCTAAAAAGGCCCAGTGGTGCGTGCGCGGACGCCATCTGCTCTACGAGTACGTAGAGCGTCATCATGTGGCCCATCGACGTATTGAGAAGCTGATTGTTGCTGCCCACGGCGAGGCGGATCGGCTTGAGGCCCTGTATCAGACTGGAATTGCCAATGGTGTCGATGATCTGGTGATGCTTACTGGGGATCAGGCACGCGGGCTTGAACCAGCGATTGATTGTGATCTGGCGATTCATTCACCCTCAACAGGAATCATTGATGTCCATGAGCTGATGCACGCGCTTTTAGGTGATGCCCAGGCCCACGGGGCGATGTTGGCGGTGGGCAGTCGGTGCGCCCGCGCAGAGCGGGTCGGCAGCGTTTGGCAGGTCGAGGTGTCAGACACTGCTGCGGTGTCTGACACCTTGGTGACTTGCGATGTGTTGATCAATGCGGCGGGCCTGGATGCCATTGCGCTTGCCCGAAACATTCAGGGCCTGGGTGCGGATCACATCCCGCCTATGTGCTTTGCGAAGGGAAACTACGCGCGTCTGCAGGGCCGATCACCATTTTCACGCCTGATTTATCCGGTGCCGGTACCCGGCGGGCTGGGCACCCATCTTACGATTGACATGGGTGGCCAGGCCCAGTTTGGCCCCGATGTGCAGTGGCTTGATGCGCCGACTGCTGAGCAGATTCAGCGGGGGCTGATCAATGCCTTTGATTATTCCGTGGATGAGACTCGGCTGGAGCGTTTCGCGCGTGATGTGCGGACCTGGTGGCCGGGCCTGCCAGATGGCGCACTCACGGTGGGCTATGCAGGCGTTCGGCCTAAGCTGGTGGGGCCTGGGCAGCCCGCCGCCGACTTCATGGTGCAGGGCCCGCGAGACCATGACCTGCCCGGTCTGGTGAACCTATTTGGCATGGAGTCTCCCGGACTTACATCATGCCTGGCGATCGCCCAGGCTGTCCGCGGCCTCGTCGAATGAGCTGACTGGCGATGACCAATCCAAAGCCCAAGAACCCAGCAATATCGCTGCTGGTCGAAGGATAGGTGAGTGCGAGCCCCGAACCGATCAGCACCCAGCGTTCGATCAGATTGGTTTTGATGACAAACCAGTTCTGAAGGCCGCCTGCCAGGGCAATGATGCCAGCCGATGCCGTGAAGGTGATCCAGCCGATGTCCGTCCAGTTGGCCGTGGCCAAGGCCTTTGTTGATCCCATCAGCAGCAGCGCTGTGCCTGCGGGGTCAAGCACGAAAATGAAGGGCACCAGGATGGCAGGGGCAACATACTTCCAGCTCTGAAAGGTTGTTTTATAGGGGTTGCCCTTGCAGATGGCGGCGGCCGCAAAAGGTGACAGCGCTGTTGGCGGAGACACTTCCGAGAGCACCGCGTAGTAGAAGATGAACATGTGGGCTGCGAACTCGGGTACACCCAGTTTGATCAGTGCAGGGGCGGCAACCACTGCGCAGATGATGTAGGAGGCCGTGACCGGCACGGCAAGACCCACGATCCAGACAATCAGTGCAGTAAAGAGCGCCGTGAGAAAGAGCGATCCGCCAGCGTAGGCGATCACAATAGCACTGAACTTCAACCCCAGCCCAGTGAGCACCACCACACCGACGATCAGGCCAGCGCCAGCGCAGGTTGCTGCAATGGCGAGTACCTGCGTAAAACCATCAGACAGGGCCTCGACAAGCTTGGAGTTATAGATGCTCTTCCAGAAGGGTGCACGCCGGGTGAAGGCTGCATAAGGAATCATGGCTGAGTCACTGCGCAAAAAGCTCGTCACAAACGAGGCCACAGTTGCCCAGAAGACCGACATGATGGGCGAGAACCCCATCAGCATAAAAAGCACAATCGAGATCAGCGAAAAGAAATGGAACCAGTACTTCTTGGCTAAACTCCAAGCGCTTTCCAGGCCGCCAATCCGCTGGCCGCTCATGCCGTATTTGCGGGAATCAATTTCCACCATCACAAACAATCCCAGGTAGAACAGGAAGGTCGGGATTGTGGCCATCAGCAGCACATCGAGATAAGAGATCTTGAGAAACTCTGCGATCAGGAAGGCCGCTGCACCGAGTACAGGTGGTGAGATGATGGCGCCCAGGCCACCGGCGGCAAGCAACCCGCCAGCAGCGTTTGGCTCATAGCCTGCCCGGGACAGCATGCTGTGTGCAACGGACCCTACGGTCACCGTTGTTGCTACCCCGGATCCTGAGGGGCCGCCCATCAGAAAAGATGAGAGCACCACAGTGCGGCCCACACTGGAGGTCTTGCCTCCCATGGCTGAGAAAGAAAAATCAATAAAAAATTTTCCCGCACCGCTGAATTGCAGAAATGCACCAAAGATAGTGAAAAGAATAATGAGTGAAGAGGAGACATCCACCGCAACACCGAAGATGCCCTCTAGTGTCATATACATAAAACCCACCAGCCGAGATAAGTCATAACCCTTGTGGGTCCAGGGCGGTGGCAGAAGATCGCCAAATAGGGCGTAGAGTAAAAACGCCACGGTGACCGACAGCAGCACCAGGCCATTGGTGCGCCGGACGGCCTCTAGAATCAGCAGAATCAGGATGCTGCCAAAGGCCACATCCATTGGCAGGGGAAAGGTGTTGCGATCGGTGAAGTTATCTCCACCTTTTATGGCGTAGACCAGGGTTGCGATGGCCAGCCCCGCAAAGATCACATCCCACCACATCAGCCGGTTCTTGTAGCGTAGGGCAATGGGAAAAGTGATGAAAATAAATGCCAGCACCATGACCACATGGGTCATGCGCAGGGTCTGCGCTGGCACAATGGCATAGGCGGCATATAAATGAAACAGTGACATGCCGACTGCGATCACCGTGAGCAAAATGCCAAGCAGACCGCGGTAGCTGTTGGCATCGCCTTCTTCTTCCTTGATCAGGTTCTCTACCCGCTGCCGGGTTTCTTCATCCAGATCGCCCTCGGGCAATCCCATTTTCTGCAGCGTATCGCTCATGCTGGATTCCTTGCCGTCTTACTCATGCCTGCGATTTCCTTCCAAAAAGAAAGCCCGCGTGTGGCGGGCTCTCTTCGCGGTGTTGAATGCGGTCACACCAGATACTCACTCCAGCTTGCCACCTTTTTCGCGGATGTACTTCACGGCACCGTTGTGAAACGGAATCGGTGAAGAGGCCTGTTTCTGGGTCGGAATGGTCACGTTGGCGTATTCCTTGTGAACTGCAACAAGGTCTTTCTGATGGTCAAACACGGCCTTCACGATTTTGTAGGCCTGTTCATCGGGCATATTGGCATTCACAACCAGCACGTTAGCGACCGAGGCGATTTTGTTATCCGCATCCATGCCTGCATAGGTGGATTTGGGGATGGTGTCGGTATAGTAAAGGTTGCCGTACTTCTTGTTCATGTTCGCTACCGCATCAGCGTGATCAATCATGCGGATCTTGGTGCCGGGCGTGCTGGCCAGATCGGTGACTGCCGCCGTGGGCAGGCCGCCCACCCAGAAGAACGCATCAATCTTTTTGTCCTTCAGTGCGTTTACAGACTCGGCTGCACCCAGGCGTTCACGGGTCATGTCTTTATTGGGGTCCAGGCCCGATGCCTCGATCAGGCGCAGTGCCATCACTTCAGTGGCGCTGCCCGGGCTGCCGGTGGAGACCCGCTTGCCCTTGAGGTCCTTCATGGTCTTCACGCCAGTGGCCTCGGTGGAGACCACATGCATGCGATTCGGATAGAGCACCAGCAGGGTACGGACGTCAACCTTGCGGCCTGAGAATTTTCCCTCGCCTTTGGCCGCATCGAGTGCGGCATCCACCATGGAGAATCCCACATAGGGCTTTCCGCTGGCAATCAGGTTGAGGTTGTCGACCGAGCCGCCGGTCACTTCAGCGGTGGCCTGCATTCCGGAGACATGCTTGGAGAGCACGGCCGCCAGGCCGCCACCCATGGGGTAGTAGACCCCGCCGGTGCCGCCGGTGGCAATGGAGATGTTCTGAGCAAAGGCAGTGCTGGAGGCTGCCAGGGTAAGGGCTGCAAGAAGCTTGGAGAAGCGCATGTATAGTCCTTTTGAACCACAGATTGGAAAGGAAGAAGGGTCTCAGCTGGGGCCCTTTTTTTCAAGCCGTTTTGTTGCCCCAAGACCTAGGAAAAGTACTAGGGAAGCCCTTCGAAGTGATGTTTTTTAGGAGATCCGCAGTGAAGAAACGCAGGCATCTGGCAGTGATTGGCGGGGGCACGATGGGTGTCGATATCGCAGCCTCTTTTGCAGCCTACGGATGGTCCACCACGATTGTGAATCCCCCTGATGTGCGGTGGGCATCGATAGGGGAGCGTTTCAACACTGCCCTGAAGCGAATTGGGGGGGCTGCCGACTTTCAGCCCATCCTGTTGCAGGCCCTGGGGGGTGTGGCCTGGGCAGAGGTGGATCTGGTAATCGAGGCCGTGCCCGAGGTGCTTGCGTTAAAGCAGCAGATCTTTGCGGAGTTGGAACGTCTGGCAGGGCCCGATGTGCCCCTGTGCAGCAACTCATCGGCGCTACCCATCAGTGCGATTGCAGAAGGGCTTACGTCTCAGCATCGTATGCTGGGCACCCACTACTTCATGCCGGCCCATCTGGTGCCGGGGGTGGAAGTGGTCTGCTCAGAAAAGACCGATGCGCTCGTTGCAGATTCGGTGGCCGATGCGCTGCGCTCGGTGGGCAAGGTGCCGATTCGTGTGAAAAAAGATTTGCCAGGCTTTCTGGTGAATCGCCTTCAGCATGCGGTCTCGCGCGAGGCATTGAAACTGATTGATCGCGGCATCGCTACCGCAGAGGACATTGATGCCGCCGTGCGGTTCGGATTCGGGTTTCGCTATTTGGCGGCAGGGCCTTGCCTACAGCGTGATCATGCGGGGCTGGATGTGCACCATGCCGCGGGCACATCAATTTATCCGGATCTCTGCAACGATACAGTGCCCAGCAAGACACTCACTGACTTGGTGGCGCAGGGTGCCCATGGCATGAAGGCGGGCCGGGGGTTTTACGAATGGACACCCGGGGCCATTGCGAAAGAGCGTCAGCGCTACGAATCCCTTCTGGCTGCGGCCAGCGCACTGCTGGCCGACGAGATCTCACAGGCCAGTCATTCGAAATCCGATTGAATTCATCTCGGCCACGAGGTTTTGGCTCTGCTCCTGCGTGAAGGCCACGAGCGGTGGCCGCACGGCGGCCCATTGGGCATCGCCTGAGAAGTGGGCGATGGCCGCCTTCATGGCAGCGATCATCGGCCGCTTCTGGAACACGCCCCGGACCTGATCAAGACCGGCCTGCCGTGCATCCGCGTCGTTGTCTTGCCAGTGTGCGGCGAGATCTGAAATTGCTTTTGGATTCACATTCGCGGTTGCGGAGATGCAGCCCACACCGCCGGCGCGCAGCGTGCGTAACAGAAATGATTCGCTGCCTGCATACATGCGAAAGCCCGTGCCCCGGCAGGCGTTGATTACAGATTCGGTATAGGCCCAATCGCCGGAGCTGTCTTTCATGCCCACTACAGTCTTGGGATAGGCCTTGATCAAACGTTCGATCAGCGGCAGAGAAAAGCCGACTTTGGCCACAGGTGGAATGTTGTAGAGGTAGATCTGAAGCTTGGGGCTGCCAGTTGCTTCAATGATGGTAGCGAAATAAGCAAAGAGGCCATCATCGGGCACATCCTTGTAATAAAAGGGCGGCAGGGTGAGTGTGCCTGCGCAGCCCGCATCCACAGCGGCGCGCGTGAGCGCAATGGCATCGGTTACCGAGCAGGCGCCCGCACCGGGCATCATCTGGCTGGCGGGAAGGCCTGCGGCAATCAGTTGCTCGAGTGCATGGATGCGCTCGCCCACCGACAAGGAGTTGGCCTCGGAATTGGTGCCGAAAATTGCCAGTCCCACGCCATTGGCTTGCAGCCACCTGCATTGCTTGGCGAGCCGCTGTGTATCGGGTGCGCCACTGGCATCAAAGGGCGTGACAACGGGGGAGAGCACTGCGGGTAGAGGAGAGGCGTGGACAGTCATGGGATGGTTTTGTTGAGAGGTGAGGGGTGGATGATGATGGACTTATCGGGGAATCACGGTTGGTTCGGATTGTGCCCGAGGAAAGCCGGGCTCGATACCCTGATAAAATGTCGGCCATCGGAAGCGTGGCAGAGCGGTTGAATGCACCGGTCTTGAAAACCGCTGCATGGGTCACCTAACCGACTGATTTAAAATACCTTTTCGAGATCATTTCCGCAACTTTGTGGAAATGATTTCCGCAACTCGTAAGATTGAGCAGTTCAACGGAAGCGTGCCAGAGCGGTTTAATGGACTGGTCTTGAAAACCAGCGAGGGGGCAACCCCTCCGTGAGTTCGAATCTCACCGCTTCCGCCAATTAAAAGGGGCCGTTATGGCCCCTTTTAATTGGCGGAGCGCGTGAGTACGCAGAATTCACTCAGTTCGAATTCGAGCGGCATTCATGCCGCGAGAATCGGTGCAGGCTCACTTTGCGAAGTAAGGTTACGCCGGAGTCAATCGCACCGCTTCAGTCACCTCCGGTACACTGGCGTTATGAAATCTCTTCTGAAGGCTTCGCTACTTTTCATCTCTACTCAGTTTCTTCCCGGCTGCACCGCTGTCGTGATTGCCGCCGATGTTGCGATTACCGGGGCATCGGCGGTGGTGGGCGCTGCTACATCCGTTGTTGGCGGGGCGGTTGATCTTCTGACACCCGATGGTGATGAAAAGAAAAAGTAGTTTGAGCGAGTCCGTTGTCGATCTGTGATGGGTTAATCAGTGTGCTGATCAAGGAAGTGACGAGATGCTGAAACGATTGGCTTTCCTCGTGTTGTTTATTGGCGCTGCTGCCTATGCCGGCCCGGAGCAGGTGCTGCGCAATCCCTCTGGGCCGGATGCGCAACGTATGGGCCAGGCAAAAAGCTACCCGACCTGTGTCGAGGCACTCACCAAAATGGAGTGTCGTGTGGGCACCTGGTCGGCCCAGGATCAGGTATCCAGGACTGGCCTGGTGTTGCCCTCGGCCAGACCCATGCCGCTTCCTCTGATGAAGAATCCTCCCGAGATTACCTTTCGCTCGGGGTTGTCATCAAAGACGGTCGACGACTATCTCCAGGAAACAAAGGCGACCGGTTTGATCGTGCTGAAAGACGGTCAGATTGTGCTGGAGAGGTATCAATACGACCGATCTCCAGAGATGCGTTTTCGATCTTTTTCGATGGCGAAGACCTTTACCGCCATGCTGGTGGGAATCGCCCATCAGAAGGGATTTATCAAGTCTTTGGATGATCGGGTCTCGGACTACTGGCCGCAGATTGGTCGCTCTGTTTATGGACAAACAAGCATCCGGAATCTGCTGCGTATGGGCTCTGGTGCCCCGTTTCGGGAGCTCTACACCTGGACCCCTGATGACGACATCTGGGTCTGGGGCCGCGTGCTTCATGCCGCAGAGAATAGGAGCCAACCCGAGAAAGTGGATGATTACCTGAATTCCAAAACCCAGCGGGAGATTGAACAAGGAGCACGTTTTAAATACGCGACAATCGAAACGGAAATTCTGGGCCGTGTACTCGCCCGGGCCACGGGCAGGACAGTGAGTCAGTTGACACAGGAGTGGCTCTGGGGGCCGATGGGTGCGGAGTCTGAGGCGCGCTGGGTGCTTGCTTCCACTGATTCTGCAGAAAGCACAGGAGGTGGATTCAACGCCACGTTGCGTGATTACGCGCGCTTTGGGGTCTTGCTGGCCAACGATGGGCAGCGCGATGGCAGCCCGATCATTCCGATTGATTTTCTTTTGGACGCCACCGATGCCAATCGCGTGCCCATGGCTTTCAAACCCAAGATGGCGACGAGCTTTTATGGCTACGGGTATCAGACCTGGATATTCCCCATGAAGGAGCGCACATTCGCTCTGCAGGGCATCCATGGGCAAGTGATCTTTGTGCAGCCCGCATCGAAGATTGTGATGATCCAGACTTCTGCGTTTGACTATGCCAGCGGGCGTCAGGACAACGCGCCATGGCAGCGCATGACTGCGCTGTGGCGAGGAGTCTTGCAGAGCTTGGGCGGAAATGCGACCGAATACTGATCCTGCTCTTTTAATTCAGACCGGGCTGCTGTTTGTGAATTCGCTGTTAGCGGGCCTGCTGCCGCTGACTGCTATTCCCGGTCCTTTTGTCACTCGAAAATTTCCGTGCGCCAGGTTTTTTCCCTGCGGGTTTAAAGCCGGAGGGCTTTCTGCGGCCTGCATTGCTGCCACCACCACCGGGGCGCGGATGCGATCGGGCCTGCTTTTCTTCCTTGCGCACAAAGTCTGCGGGCAGGGCAATCAGTGTGAATCGGCCTGTGCGGCCCGCATGCTCGGGCAATTCCTTGGCGGGTTCCAGCGCGGTGTGGGTGAGCCGCTCAATATCGCGCAGTAAACCACGCTCGGATTTATCGCACAGCGAAATCGCAATGCCGCTTCGACCTGCGCGGCCCGTGCGGCCAATTCGGTGCACATACGATTCCGCGATCGTGGGCATATCAAAGTTCACCACATGGGAGACATCGCTGACATCCAGGCCACGGGCGGCAACATCGGTGGCCACAAGAATCTTGCGTGAGCCATCTTTGAACTGCGCCAGCGCACGGTTACGTTGGCCCTGGGATTTATCGCCGTGAATGCCCACGGTGTGTAGCCCTGCTTGATTCAACATACGCTCAACCTTATCTGTGCCGCGTTTCGTGCGTGTGAAGACGATGGCGCGCTCGACTTCTCGGGCGGCCAGCAGATCCACGAGCAGATCACTTTTCAGGGCCTGCTCCACCATGATCACTTCCTGATGAATTTTCTCGGCGGGCTTGGATACAGCGGCAACGGCGATCTCTTTTGGTGTTCGCATGAACTCCTGAGCAAGTGCCCGAATCGGCTTGGGCATGGTGGCCGACAAGAGGAGTGTCTGGCGGTTAGGGCTGATCTTGCGCATGATTTCTTGAATCGCAGGCATGAAGCCCAGATCCAGCATCTGGTCGGCCTCATCGAGCACGATGGTGGTGGTCTTATCCAGACGTGCTTTGCCGGCACGCATGTGATCGAGCAGTCGGCCTGGTGTGGCCACCACAATATCCAGGCCAGCGGAGAGCGCCTTGATCTGGGGCACGGGGCTTGCACCGCCCACAACCAATGCAACGGAGGGCCGCATGAACTTGCCATAGGTGCGAATGCTTTCGCTGATCTGTTGGGCCAGCTCGCGTGTGGGCGCAAGGATCAGCGTGGTGAAAGCCTTGGGGCCGGGGCCAGAGAATTTCTGTGGGCCCAGGCGTTGTGATGCGAGGGCCTGCAAGATGGGCAGCACGAAAGAGGCGGTCTTTCCGGTGCCCGTTTGAGCAATGCCGATGACATCGTGGCCGGCAATCATCTCGGGGATGACTTCGGCCTGAATCGGGGTTGGGTTTGTGTAGCCCTGTGCATTGACTGCACGGAGCAGGGAGTCGGCAAGGCCGAGTTCAGCAAATGTTTTCAAAATTAACTTTCAAAATGACAGCCCAACACGATGCACACGGATGCAGCGTGACGATGGCAGTCAGTGGTTCAACAAGCGGGGAAGGCAGAATCCTGCCGGCACAGGGCCGGTGGTGGAGACGGGGCCAAAAAAACCGCAGCGGATGCGGTCGGCCTGGTGCTACATGGTTCCAGAATCAATGACTCCGGAAGTGGGGAGGCTAAACGCAATAGCAAGAGTGTACGCGAGTTTTGTGCTGCGCACACAGTCTTTGGTGAATAATTTCGGTATGCCGCTTTTAAAACGTTTTTTACTGGTCTGGCTCAGCACCACGTTGGCGCTGTGGATCGTGGATGGATTTTTTGATGGTCTCAGCTTTTCCACCACCGAGAGCCTTTTTCTGAGTGGTCTTGTGTTGGCCTTAGCCAATCTCACCCTGAAACCGTTGCTCGTGCTCGCGACGCTGCCGCTCACGCTGGTCTCCCTAGGCTTGGCGTTGCCCATGATCAATGGCCTGGTGCTGCTGGGTGTCGCCTGGCTGGTGCCCGGCTTTGAGATTGCCGGCTTCTGGGTGGGCGTGTTCTGTGCCCTGGCGTTATCGGTGGTGAGTTTCCTGATCGACCTGGCCACCGGCCGGTCGCGATTTCAGGGCAGGATCAATCTGGTGCGTGCCGGCTCTGAGGGAGCCGGACCCTGGGGTGGACCGGGTCCCAATGATGCCCAGGATCCCAATGTCATCGATGGTGACTTTCGGGAAAAGCGCGAAGAAAAATCCAATCAGAACAAGCACTTGGATAAGGATTGATCCTGTTGATTTGACCCTTTTTTCACGATGTGGAATTATGTGGCATTGCATCAAAATTGTCAGTTTTAGGGGTTGCGTCGCCCTGTGAATGCAGGTCAAATCTACTTTGTGCAATGCACCAAAGACCCAACGG
>VERJ01000061.1 GCA_018882795.1 Burkholderiaceae bacterium
ATCCTGTTCCTGATCAGGCAGGGGAGCAGGCCGCCCAGGACATCCTTGCGCAAGTGGCTAGCCTCACCGCCGATGACCAGCTCATCGTTTTGGTCTCTGGCGGTGGATCAAGCCTGTTGTCACTGCCGGCAGAGGGCATCAGCATGGCGGATTTGAAATCTCTGACACAGGCTCTCTTGAAATCGGGCGCACCGATCACGGAGATGAATGTTGTTCGAAAACATCTCTCTCGTATTCAGGGCGGGCGGCTTGCACTGGCATCTCATGCACCTGTCTGTGCACTCGTGATCTCTGATGTTGTGGGGGATGATCCCTCAGCCATCGCTTCAGGTCCCTGTTCTGCTGATCCTTCCACCTATCAGGATGCTTTGGATGTGCTCAGGCGCTGGGGGGTGATTGCGCCCGAGTCCATTGCGCGTCATTTGCAAGATGGTCTTGCGAGTCGACACGCTGAAACACCAAAGCCGGGTGATGCCAGGCTTGCGCATGTCAATACATGCATGATCGCTACGGCCCGTGCCAGCCTCTTGGCTGGCGCTGATGTTTTTTCCCGTGCCGGTATCCGTCCGATTCTTCTGGGCGATGCTGTGACCGGTGAGGCACGTGATGTCGCGCAGGTGATGGCATCCTGGGCCCGTGAGCTTGCTTTATATCCCCAGGCCGAATATCCGCTGCCGGTGGCGCTGATTTCTGGCGGTGAGTGCACAGTGACTGTCCGGGGCGACGGTCGTGGTGGCCGCTGCGTGGAATTTTTACTGGCCTTTGCCCATGCCTGCGATGAATTGGGCATTGCACAGCGTGTCGCCGGTGTTGCAGCAGACACCGACGGCATCGATGGTGTCAGCCCCCATGCGGGTGGCATTCTTCGACCCAACACCTTGCAGCAGGCCCGTGCGCAAGGCCTGTCTCTGCGCAAACTATTGGATAACAACGATGGTCTTGGGCTGTTCGAACCCTTGGGGGATGTAATCACCACAGGCCCCACCCGGACAAATGTGAATGATTATCGTGCCATCATTGTCCTACCATGACCGCATCATCCATCACCATCATCCGTCCCGACGACTGGCATCTTCATCTGCGCGATGGGCCGCAGATGGCGGCGGTGTTGCCCTACACAGTGCGTCAGTTCGCCCGTGCCATCGTCATGCCCAATCTCAAGCCACCGATCACCACGACACAGCAGGCCCTGGACTACGCCGCCCGCATTCGCGCAGCGGTGCCCCCTGAGCTGATCGCGCAGGGCCAATCCTTTGAGCCACTAATGACCCTCTACCTCACCGATCAAACATCGGCGGAGGAAATTGCGCGTGCTCATGCCAGCGGTGTGGTCCATGCGGTCAAACTCTATCCGGCAGGGGCGACCACCAACTCGGATAGTGGTGTGACCAATCTTGATCGTTGTACCTCAGCACTTGAGGCTATGCAGCGGCTGGGTCTCGTACTCTGCGTGCATGGCGAAGTGACCGATGCTGCGGTGGATGTCTTTGATCGGGAGTCCGTGTTTATTGATCAGGTCCTGATTACCCTTCGGCAGCGTTTTCCTGAATTGCGGATCGTGTTTGAACACATCACCACCCGACAGGCCGCTGATTATGTGCGCGATGCAGATGGCCCAATCGCCGCCACCATCACGCCACAGCATCTCTTGTACAGTCGCAATGCGATTTTTCAGGGGGGGCTGCGTCCGCATTGGTATTGCCTGCCCGTGCTGAAGCGCGAGGTGCATCGTCAGGCCCTGTTACAGGCGGCCACCAGCGGCAACCCGAGATTTTTTTTAGGCACCGACAGCGCACCACACGAGCGCAGCACCAAGGAGTCCTCATGTGGATGTGCAGGCTGCTTTTCTGCCCCCTATGCCCTGGAACTCTATCTGCAGGCCTTTGAGTCAGCCGATGCGCTCGATCGCTTCGAGGCCTTTGCCTCATTTCACGGGCCTGATTTTTATCGCCTGCCACGTAACACCAGTACGATCACGCTCTCACGAATAGGCCAACAGATTGCCGACCATTTTCCGTTTCCATCGGGCAGTATTGTGCCGCTCGCATCAGGCGAGCATCTTGCCTGGCGTGTGCAGGCATCTGCCTGATCGCTGTATTGGTGGCACACGAGCAGTCTGTTTCGCCGTGGTTTCAGTCTTTCCCGCCAGGGATGCTGAATACGATTCGTAGCTTGCCGTATCTAGCACTACTGGAGTGGCTCAATCAGGAGTGCACCACACGCGGCCTAGTCAGTGGCGGCGGCAGACCGTTGCGGTTTGTGCCGCAGGAGGATCTGCCAGCGGGCGCTGCCTATGAATCTTGGATTGCCGACACGGGATGTGTGCCCACACGCGATAACCTGCATGATCGCTACAACGCGATGGTCTGGCAGTGCTGCCCTGAAACCAAGGCCCGTCTGAATCACCTCCAGGCTGCTCAGTTATTGCTTCATGGCAGTGTAGGCGTGCGTGGTAAGGTCCGTGACGCTGCGACGCTATGGGATGAAAATCTGATGGTCCTGGCCTGCAATGATCGGGCCGAAGAGTTGGTCATGCTGCTGGCCGCAGCAGATTGGCCAGGGCTTTTTCTGCGCAACCGTGACCGTTGGCATCGGGATTGGCATCCCGTGGTGTTTGGTCATGCGCTACTCGAAAAATTTGAGCATCCCTATAAGTCGATCACGGCCCACTGCGTGGTGCTGGAAAGCGTATCGCCGCAATGGGCTCTGATTGATCCCCAACTTGCCCGCCGGGTGACTACTGAACTCGGACCCAGGGCATTACATCCCCTGCCGGTCATGGGCATTCCGGGCTGGCGTGAGGAAAATGCCAGCGCATCGTTTTATCAGGATGCCGCTGTGTTCAGGCCCCGTCGCGGGCCCTGATCTGTTGAGATCTGTTTGATCAATTGAAGTAAGGCATCAAAGTCGATTGGTTTGGTGATGTGCTGATCAATGCCGGCGGACAGTGAGTCGGTGACATCCTGTGCAAACGCATGCCCCGAGACGGCGATGATCGTGCTGTTTGCCGATCCATGGGCCGAGCTTCTCATCAGTCGGGCGGCCTCGCGGCCGGAGATGCCTGGAAGATCAATGTCGATCAGAATCAAATCGAACTGATGGTCCTGACAGCGCTGTAACGCTTCTTCACCGCTGGCAGCCTCTGACGGCTTATGCCCATGGTGCTTGAGCCACCTGGAAAGAATTTGTCGATTGATGTCCACGTCGTCTACAACCAGCACATTCAGCACCGTGTTGGTCATGACGTCGGCAGACCGAGTCGTGGATAAGGTCGCGATCAGTGAACCTGTTGGGGCTGACTGCAATGATAGTGTGATTGAGATGCAGGTCCCCTTGCCGATCTCTGATCTTAGTGATAACTGTCCGCCCATTGCATCAATCAGGCTTTTAGCTAGGGTGAGCCCCAGGCCGCTGCCACCATAGCGTTCGGAAATAGAGTGGCCTGCTTGCTGGAATCGGCCGAAGACGATTTCCTGTTGGGCCTGTGTGAGGCCGATGCCCGTGTCTTCAACCTCGATCAGTATTGACCAGCAGTCCGGGATCTGATCGGCGCTTGGTGGTAAGACGCAGGCTCGAATTTCGACGTGACCCTTTGGAGTGAATTTGATGGCATTGGAGATCAGGTTTTTAATGATCTGCCCAAGTCTGAGAGGATCCATCAGCAGACAGAGCTCTTGTGGGATCTTCTGACATAGACGTAGATCGATTCCTTGGTGTTGCGCGAGTCCATGAAAGAGTCGGAGATTATGCTCAATCAGTTCTGCTAGTCGGACTGGCTGGAGATGAAGCCGCAGGCGATCTTCCGACAGGGCTGAGAAATCAATAATGTCGGAGAGCAACTGATTGAGCTCCTGGCCGCAGTGGATCAGATCCGCGATATCTTGTTGGTCCTGTGACTCTTGTCCGCGTTGCCTGAGTAGCTCCGCAAGCCCAATCATCCCGCTTAAAGGCGTGCGGATCTCATGACTCATGTCGGCGATGAAGCGCGACTTGTCCTGATCTGCAGCCTGTTGGGCCTCCATGGATAGGATCATTTGATTGGTCACTTGGGCGAGCATTTTGAATTCCTGTGGTGCAGGACGGTTGACATCCAGCCGCCCGCCATCCCGGGCGATTCGATCGATGTCACGCACGAGTTGCTCCGTAGAACTTAGCGTGACATTGAGCAGCAGGGCCATGGCGGAGAGAAACAGCACCAGGGCTGCCGCGACCAGAATCCACACGCCGACGATCATCGGTCTGACTTGGCTGTCCACTGCATCCAGGGGCAGACGAATCAGGGTGATCCATCCCAGCTGGTGCGTATCGCCGAAGCCTGCATTACGGGTGTAACCCACCAGGTAATGCTGTTCATCGGGCCAGCGTTCAATCAGCCAGCCCTGCTGACCCTGTCGGGCCTTCTGGAAACTCTGCAAATGATCAAACCGAACTGCATCAATTTGCGGGCCGGTGAGTCGGACGCCACCGTTTTCTCCCAGCACCATGATCTCGGCGTGCAGATGCTTGGGAATCGAGTCGAGGAAGCGTTGGTGCTGGGCCAGTAGCCACTCCCAGCTCAGGTGGGCACCCATGACGCCGATGGGTTCCCCCGATGCACTGCGCACTGGTGTTGCCAGATCAATGAATCTCCAGGGGCCCCCTCCAGGCCGCGGCCCCAGATGGGCGCTCAGCAAAATTGCCTCGTGAAAATCGATCGATGCGGGCGATTCACGCCCCCTGATAAACCATTCGCGCTGGCTTACGTCCTGGCCAATCAGCAGGCCCTGATTTGCGGCTCGGATCGTGCCTTGCATGTCTGCAAAACCGATCCAGGTGTATTCGGGGATGTGCTGCTGAATGGTGTCAAGCCAGCGCACAAGCGACTGCGGCTGCTCATGGAGTTTTAGAGCCGCGAGCAGCCCAGCCCGGGATTGAAGATCGGTCAGCCGCTGACCAATAGCGGCATCAACAATTTCCGCAATCGTTCGGGCCTGAGCCGTAAGTTTCTCACCCTCGTTACTTTCGATGGTGTCTCTGGCGGCCTGTGTGATTGCTGAGCCAAGCGCGACCAATGACAGCAACATGGGCACCATGGTTAGTACGAGCATGGTGTTGCGCAAGGGCCGTCCCTGCCCGTGCGGCCGCCATACCCAGCGTGTGACCAGTGTCCCCCAGTTTCCCATATTTATATCTAATTATTATCAACAAGATAGCACTGGAATCGGGGCTGGTAAACGGGCTATGATCAGTGTTAAGAAGTAAGTCGGGCGACCGCTGCTGCGACAAACGCAGGAGAGGAAGGTCCGGACTCCATAGGGAAAGGTGACGGCTAACGGCCGTACGCAGCAAGTGGCTGAAAGGCCGCCCAAGGCGAGGAATAGGGCCACAGAGACGAGTAAGTGCGGGCAGCCGCATGGACGTGAAACGCGGCAACCTCCACCTGGAGCAACATCAAATAGGCGCGCGGCCGGCTTAGCCGGAAAGGGTGTCCCGCCCGATGCGCGCGGGTAGGTGGCTTGAGCCTGTCGGCAACGGCAGGCCTAGAGGGATGGTCGCCATAAGCTGCCGCTTGCGGTGGCTCGTAACAGAATCCGGCCTATAGACTTGCTTCTTTTTTTATTTAAAGGATGTACATGAAACTCTTGCATACGATGTTGCGTGTTGGTGATCTACAGCGGTCGATTCACTTTTATACCGATGTGATGGGGATGAATTTGTTGCGCACGACGGACCGGCCCGATCAGCAATATGCGCTGGCTTTTGTCGGGTTTGGCCGCGGCAATCAGGATGGCCAGGCCGAGATCGAATTAACCTACAACTACGGTGTTGCTTCTTACGAGATGGGCACTGCCTATGGACACATTGCGATCGAGGTGCCCAATGCAGTGGCGGCCTGCGAACGCATTCAGGCGGCGGGCGGCAACATTACCCGAGCCCCAGGTCCGGTGAAGGGAGGTTCCACGGTGATTGCATTTGTTCAGGACCCGGATGGTTACAAGGTCGAATTGATTGAACGCGGTACATTGGCCTGAATCTTTTAAAATGGTGGCATGAAAGTATTTAATCTTAAGTGCGAGCACGGCCATCCCTTCGAGGGCTGGTTTAAAAGTCATGTCGCCTTCGAAGACCAGCAGTCCCGGGGGCTCCTGGCATGTCCGTTCTGCGACAGCCGGGTTATTGAGAAAACACTCTCGGCCCCTAGACTCAATCTGTCGGGTGCTCAATCAGATGTTTCGCCCGACTTAGTGCCGAAAACTTCGGCCACGACCGATGGCCAATCATCGCCGTCCGCCCGTTTCGCTGCTCATCCTCAGGCTGCGGCCCTGGCTGTTGCACTTGATCTGGTGAGGCAGATGCTCGCCCAGAGCGAGGACGTGGGCGATCGTTTTCCTGAAGAGGCCCGTGCCATGCACGCCGATGAGATTCCCGTGCGAGCCATTCATGGCAGTGCCTCCCTAGATACCGCCCAGGAGCTGGCCGAGGAGGGCATTCCCATTGTGGCCATTCCGTTTCCTGGCCTGCTGAAAACTCCGCTGCAGTAGGCGCCGCTGCGCTGCTCTGGCGCGTCTCCCCGTGAGGCGTGGAATGGGTTTCTTACAAGTTTTTAATAAATCACTTTACGAGTGATTTTTATCCTATTGATTTATTTGAATTTTTGTTTCAAATTTTTTCTCAAAAAAGAGGCTAAGTCTTTGTTTTAGAAAGAAAAATCCCCTTTTCAACTTGACCGGTTGGACTGATTTCCATAAAGTGGGAAATCGTGCAAAAAAGTGGTTTTTTGTGGGGGACGTGCTTTGGCAATACCAGGTCAATTTTCAGGGGTCTCAGCCCTGAGTCTCGATGTGAAGGGTCGCATGGCGATACCGACACGTTATCGGGAAGACCTGCTCGCGCAGTCGCAGGGTGCGTTGGCCCTTGTCGAAAGCGACGATGGTTGTCTGTTGCTGATGGCGCAATCGCTCTGGGCAAAGAAAGTCTCCACCTTCTCAACCGATGACAGTGACGCTGAGCGGCGTCGTTTCTGGATTGGTTTGAGCGACACGCCTGAGATGGATGCGCAGGGCCGTGTGTTGATCAATCCTGTGCTACGGGAGGGTGCACATATTCAGCGCGATGTGATTCTTCTTGGTGTTGGTGAGTGGTTTGAGATTTGGGATGCAGCTGCGCTCGAGCTGCACAAGC
Source organism: Burkholderiaceae bacterium (assembly GCA_018882795.1). Taxonomy (GTDB): domain Bacteria; phylum Pseudomonadota; class Gammaproteobacteria; order Burkholderiales; family Burkholderiaceae_A; genus Lacustribacter. The sequence continues at coordinate 7,162 of VERJ01000061.1, forward strand.
AGTCTGTTCGACAACGTAAGCGCGGTGGGGGCTAAGAGTGACCGCTGTCACCGCGCCTTCCGCCCAATCTCCGCAGACATCCTCCTTGCAATCGGCTGACCATCTTCCGGTGTTATTGCACGAGGCGGTGGAGTGCCTGGGCATTCTGCCTCAGGGCTTGTATGTTGATGCCACCTATGGCCGAGGCGGCCACAGCGCCCTGATACTGAAGACGCTAGGGCCTTCAGGGCGGCTGATTGCATTTGATCGGGATCCTGATGCCGTGGCGGCCGCAAGGCAGATCAATGATGCCCGTTTCGAAATTATTCACGCACCATTCAGTGAACTGATTGAGCGACTCAGTGAGCGTGGTATTTATCAGATTGATGGCCTGCTTGCAGATCTTGGTGTGTCTTCTCCTCAGCTTGAGCAGGCTGATCGTGGATTTAGTTTTCGTCTCTCGGGCCCTCTGGATATGCGTATGGATCCCAGTCGCGGAGAGCCCGTATCGGCCTGGCTTGCCCGGGCCTCCCAACAAGATCTTCATAGGGTGATCTCTGAATATGGCGAGGAACGGTTTGCTTTTCAGATTGCAGACGCGATTGCGATTCGCTGCGCAGCAGCCGCTCGAGGGGAGGCTGAGCCGCTGGACACTACGGCAGCATTGGCGGGGCTTGTGGCCGAGACGCTCAAGCGCTGCCGTGCACGCCATGAGCCCGGCCAACATCCTGCCACGCGCACATTTCAGGCTCTACGGATTTACATCAACCATGAACTGGAGGAGCTCGCATCGCTCCTTGCGGCCGCAATCCAATTACTGCGCGAATCTGGGCGCGTTGCGATCATCAGTTTTCATTCGCTCGAGGATCGTGTCGTTAAGCAATTCTTCCGTGCTCATGCGGGCGGCGCCGAAACGCTTACGAGCCGTGGGTTGAGTCGGGGTCAGCGGGCCTTGGTTGCGAGCCTTGATCAGCATCATGGCCGAAGCGTCCAGGAGCCCACACTGCGCATCATCTCCAGAATTCGTCCCCAGCCCGAGGAGGTGGCAAGAAATCCCCGTGCGCGTTCCGCCACGCTGCGGGTGGCAGAGCGTTGCTACCGGCAAAGGCAGGC